>DXFT01000028.1 GCA_019114285.1 Candidatus Odoribacter faecigallinarum | reverse complement strand
CTGCAATGATGCAACATTCGTATTCATCTGAAGACACAGCTCTTCCAAAATTTCAACCCTGTTTTCAAGATCGTGAACTGCATCCCATAAATCGCCATCCTTACAAGATGCTACCAACATGCCCCATAGGGCAATAAAAATCCATAACTTTTTCATACTTCAATCCATTTTATTATTACTCTTTTCTTTTTGTATTTTGTCGTAATGATACTTGATAAAGGCTTCCCATTCATCCGGAGTAAATTCAAAGGTATCTTCCTCGCTTTCTAGGTCATCCGATATTTCGGGAACAGCCTTCCGGCAAATGTCCTCCTGTTTGTCCAGCAAGGTCACATACGGATAGTAATACCAATTCTCCCACGAATAACCATTCCTTGTCCCGGAGGATTGCAAGTGGCAAAGCCGCTTCTTTTCCTCCTCCGGCAAAAAATCAACGATACCACCGTCATAGTACAAGTCCACCTCCAGAGGTAACATTTTTCGCAATACCTTTGCCAAGACCAGCCCTTCTTTGAGATAGTGCAAACGCTGTTCACTATAATTTTCACTCTCCTCATCAAAGGCATCGGGATTTTCATACCGGTAGAACATCCACTTCTTCAAGCGTTCCCGAATGGGAGAAATGTCTATGCGTTTCCCGTTCCGAAGCTTTATCCCGTAATCAATGTGCCCGCATTCCCCCTCATAGCCCCAAAGGAAGTCTCCTGCTTCAGGAGACAAGACAAGCACATCCCCTATCCAAGGACGCTCCTTGCCGGGAAAGACTATGCCATACAACTTCTCTTCCACCAGATACGCCTTGCACAGATTATAGTATTGCAACAGGTTTACATTCCAACCTTTCAATTCATCGTTCGCAGCCCGGCAGCGCGTTGCTATAAACTCCATTAACGGCAAATACATGCTCTCCAACAGATAAGCCGTTGGCTCTACAAAACAATATTCCTCAACAGGAGTTTTCATCCACAGCCGGCTGCGTTTTTTGAAAAAGTCCTTTTCCTCCTCACTGCCTTCTTCCCATTCATGCCGCAAAACCACCCGGCTGTTTTCATCTTCTTGATTGAACACAAATGAAAACTCCTTCTTGTCATTCTTGACAATGCTATCCAACCACAACCTGATATTGGCTAATTCGACGATGTTATCGTAATGATAAAGCGTATATAACTCCTGTTCTCCGGAGAAAAAGAGCACCCTCCGGTTGGCTTCTCCCCCCTGGCAAGCCCAAGAATCCTGCCAAGCAAATACAATCCTTAAAAATGATTTCTCGTCTTTCATTTCTCCCTCCTTTCTTGATGTTGGTCAACCTCTTCAAACACCCGATACCTCTTACGAAGTATCGCTTCCAAATCCTTAATATCCTCTTGCACGATGCTCGATATCCAATCCAACGTATCTTTCCGGGAGTGTATCTGCGCTACTATGGGCAATGCCCGTTTCAAAAATTCCACCTCAAGCCACAAATCGGCATCCTCGCTATAATAAGAAAATATCGTCTCATACAGCTTTCGGGCATCCTCTACTTTCCCTTCTTTTAACAATTTACAAATGCTTGCCAACGAACTTTCCATACGTTCCAACACAATTTCATAACCTACTTGAATGGTATCGGACAAATTGTCCTCCACCTGACCGTCCCGTTCCTCCACCCTGTGATAAAGATGCTGTTCTTCCTTGGTGAATCCGCGCCAAATATTATTTTCCATGATAATTACGGTTGTGCCGCCCGCGCCTCGACAGCTGTTACCCAATAAACGAAAAGCGTGGCGCCGAGACTTATTTTAAGAGAATAGGCTCTAGCAAAGCCCTGAAGATAAAATAAGCAACAGCCCACGCCCTATTCCTGTGAAAGAATACGGCTCGGCAAGTTGTCAGCTTTTCCACTCTTCAAAATTTGCTAGATTTATTCTCTGTGAACAAGCTACACTTTCCGTGCATTAACTAACATGTCCTGCAAAGGTACACAATATTTTGCGAACCTCGCATAGCCATGCCGTTTTTTGCAAGGCTGTTGCCCTAACAAAGTTCCAATTAAATTTTGAAATATCAATCAGTCAAAAAAACTATATGCCCTCATATTACAGAGACATTTCTCCCCATCTCTCAAAGGACAATAAAACTTCCATCCCTAACTTTCTCTAAAACATCAGTTCCTTCAGGGACACAACGCCATGACCTATCTTCAGTAACTCCCTCTATCTTTGCACCAGCATGTAAAATCAAAGTTTTCAAAGTTAATGCCCTACGGGAATTAACGCAAAACAGCCGCTGCAAGAAAGGAGAACCACTCACATCCAAGCATTTCAATTTATTATCACCACAATACAGGAAATGTAAGTTCCACAAACTTTCAATATCCAACACCGGTAATCTATTTTTGCTACAATCCAGATACCACAAATCATTGCAATCCTTGACATTTAATTCCTCCAAACGATTCGCGCTGCAATCCAATTCCGCTAATTTAAGACAATCACGGACATCCAACTTTTTCAATGCATTACGATGACAATCCAGACGCAACAGGGAACGGCAACCACAGACATCCAAACTCCCCAAACGATTGTTGGCACATCCCAATACACTTAAATGCTTCAGCCCATGAAGGTCAAGGTATGACAACTGATTGCCCGTACAGTACAATTCTTTTAAATTATGGAAGTAGTGAATCCCCTCCAGGCTTGTTATACCCATTCCTTCCACATCTATCCGTTTTACATGGCTGGCAGACTGATTCCACTCCTCAACGTCTTCCCAACTCAACCGCCCGTCACCATCCATATCAGCAATCTCCAAAAGACAGAGTCTAAAACGTTCGTCCATAATAACCACTTCTCCATTCTCCAGCAGCTCCGCTTTTCTATGCATCCTCTTGTGATAAACTTCTATCACCTTCATCCGATCCTGTGATGACAGATAGGGCAAGACTTTTTCTACCTTCGACCATTCTGACCGGTCCTCCCCTTCCGGAGATGATTCTGCTGCCGACTGTGGTTCCTCCTTCTCCTCCGCAGGCTGTCCCTCCTTCAGCAACTTCTCCATTGCCTGAACAATATGCTCTTCCATTGCCGTCCTTGCCTTTTCATGCTCCTCTTCAGAAGCTTTATAAATGACGATGCTGTCCTCATCCCAATCGTTAAACCGTTCTTCTATGCTCATTGTGTCCTGATTTTAAGTTCTTACTGCTTTTATCAAGACAAAAGTAGCGAGGCACGCCGCCAAATCATGGCGGTCTATTCTCCAAAAACAAAAAATCTTTTGGTTTCCTATCATTCCCCCATAAAAACAGTTTGCCGGAAGGAATCTTCCGGCAAACCTAAGTCACAACCAATCGCCAAACTACGATGTTCCATTCATTGTTTTCATCGAGGCAAAAATAGCCCCCATGAATGCCAAATCACGGCACACATCAAGTCTTTTTTAGTAAAAAACATGTAAAATCCACCAGAAAATTCCTCTTATTCCCCCATCCGTTTCAATGCCCGGCGATAAACATCCGCCAGCGTGTCTTTCAAATGCTGCGGGGCAATGACCGTCATGTTGTCGCTCTGGGAAAGCAATTCGATGATAAAGTCCCAGGTAATCTTAAGTCGCAAGCGGATGCGGTACTCTTGGTCGTTATCCACCAAAACCTCCTGCGATTCATGCAAGGGACGCGAAGCATTGTAATGCCCGCCCAGCGGCGAAAAGGAAAGCACCACTTCCTCGACCTCCTTGTCGTGGTCGGAATAAATGCCAAAGCAATCCCGGAACTCCCGAGTAATGCTATCCTCCTCCAAATGACGGAATTTCTCGTCCAACACCCTCAAATCCGTCATCCGGTCCAGTCCCCACGTCTTTACCCCACCCGGCACACCCGGTTCTCCCGACAAAAGATACCACCGTCCATTAAACTCTTTCAAGGCGTATGGCTCCACCTTCCGCCTGCCTCCACTGCCTCCCGTATATTTCCGATAATTGAACTCCACCATCCGCTGGCTCTTGATGGCACGTACCAAAGGGTACACCCACTCCATCCCCTGTGCTTCCCGCTTCTCTGCGAAGACGAAATCCGATACGTTCTCCACCGTCCGCAATGCACTCAATAAATTAATATGTTCCAACAGGCTTTCCAATAGCCCGTCCTGCATCTCGTCATTCGGAATATAATAGCCGCCCTCCAACTTGGAAAAGTTTATTGAAAGGTCTAAATCTGCCCTGATTTTCTGCAAATCCCGTTGCAAAGTCCGTTTGGAGAAACCTCCTTCAAAACCACTCAATGCCATATCATTGGCAACCTCCTTCACTAATCTTTCCATCGAAATATACCGTTCCCGCTTGATGTGGCGGATAATTGCCGCATACCGGAACATATTCAAAGGCACTATTCCCATATCGCTTGATTCTTTATTTACACGGCTGTAAATATAAAGAAAAATTATC
>DXFT01000180.1 GCA_019114285.1 Candidatus Odoribacter faecigallinarum | reverse complement strand
AAACGCGCGATACGCTCCTTCACATCGTCATAATCATACTCACGGACGCTGGCTATCATGATTTTCTCATGGTACGTCGGCTGGGTCTGCTCCTTCACGTTCAACAATTCCTCATACAGCTTCTCGCCATGGCGCAAACCCGTAAACTCGATTTTGATTTCAGGATGGGTCACCGTGACCGGTCCCCCATGCTCTATCTGCTCCCGAAAACGGAGAATCACAAAAACTGAACCCCTCCCGATCCCCTTAAAGGGACAAACCGGGATGCGCCCGAATAGGTTCGGTGCTCATTCGGTATTGATGCCTTACTGCCGGGGAAAAAGCCGGACCAATGCCCAGTCCGTACACTATGGACACGCCCAATGACAGGGAGAGGACCGGGCAAATGACAAACCCGGCACGGGAGCACCTGCAGCCATCCCCCACGCTTCCCCAATGCCGGGAGACTGTGCAGAAATGGAGGGGAAATGGGGGCAAACCGGGGAAGACACGGGGGTGAAGAGGGGCAACACTGACCCAACAGTCAGGCAACACAGGAGCCGTTTTATTGCCCTTTAGATGTATTTTCCAAATGCTTTAAACCTTCTGATTAAAACCGGAACAACAAAAAAAGCCTGACACATGGCGTGCCAGACTTTGCCGTATTTTCATCCCCAACGGGCAAGGTTTCCCTTACTTTATAATTTGCCCGCTAATCAGAAGCAGGGAGAGTTCCGCTATTTTGGTATCGTACAATGCCGATACTTCCCTGTCCACCGCATCAATATAACTGCGCTGAAATTCACGGAATTCAATACCTGCCAATTCGCCCAATTTGTATTTCAACAATGCTGCATCCAAGTTCTCGTATGCAATCCGGGCATTGTCCTTCTCAAAGTTTACTAAAAGCAGGTTGTTGGTATAAGTATTATACAATTGTGCCAAATCGGACTTGACCTGCAATTCCGCTTCTTCATAACTTAATTCCGTATTTTCCAAATCCAACTTGGCATTCCGGATGTTCCGACGAGTGTCAAGCCGGTTAAATATGTTCATGCTCAATGAGAATCCCCAATACGGACCGTTGCTTCTACTTAATGAGGTCACATCTGAAGGCGCTTTGGTACGCCGGATATTATACCCTCCATCAAAATCCAAACGCGGGAACAGGGCTGCCCGAGCGATTTTCATATCCATTTCAGACACTTTGCAATCACGCCTCCCAATCAACAGGGTCGTGTTATACTCCATCATGGAATCATGCAAACGCCGATACACCAGGGGTTCCCTCAAAACGATGGAATCCTGCACATATTCATGCTGGTGCAAATCGGTGTTCATCACGGCATTCAATGCAATATAGGCACTTTTCAATGCCTGCTGCTCCTGCATGTAACTCGAACTATCCGCATTCAAGTCCAATTTAGCCTGCAAAGCCTCCAATCCTGACATCGAACCGATGACATATTTGTCATGCGCTTCCTTATAACGTGCCATGGACAATTCCAGTGTATGCCTTGCAGCATCTACCTTGCTTTGCTGGCGGACAACTTCATAATAACAAGATGCCACCTCAACTATCAGATTTTCAATGGCAGCCTTGGTATTCAATTCTCCAATAGAACGCAATTCCTCATAACGGCTCCTCGTCATGAACATCTCCAAACCGTCGAAAAGCGTCCAATTCAACGCTACTCCAGCACTCAGGCTATTGGAACGGGACCAATCCTGCTCCCTCGTACCGTTCATGGATTCCACCTTCCCGTTTGAAATTGTCTGGTCCTGCGAAGCATTCAAAGTAACAGTCGGCAAAAAAGGACCTGCCGTCACATTATTTTCCGCCTGCAACTGTTGGTTTCTGACAATCTGTATGGAATAATTGGCTTCCAAAGCCCGCTGGATACAACTGTCCAAGGTCAATACAGTCTGGGCTCCGCAATCCATGCCCAACAGCAAGAATCCTGCAACCAAACCCCAACCGATAGAATTAAAAATATATTTTCCCATAACTTATTCCTTATGTTCTTCTTCTATTTCAGTTACTGCTGCTTTTTCCGTAGATAAATATGAATAAATGGCCGGCACCACAAACAAAGAAAGGAAAGTGGCACAAATCATCCCGCCTACCACGGCAATACCCATTGCCACACGGCTCTCTGAACCGGCACCAGTGGCAATTGCCATCGGCAAGATACCCAATACAGTCGCCAAACTTGTCATCAGAATCGGACGGAAGCGGGCTTCTGCAGAGTGCATCACAGCATCCATTTTGGACTGCCCCATCGCTTTGCGCTGATTGGCAAATTCCACAATCAAAATACCGTTTTTGGACACCAATCCAATCAACATAATGATACCGATTTGACTGAAAATGTTCATTGTCTGGTCAAAATACCACAAAGCAACCAAGGCACCAATCAATGCCAAAGGCACCGTAAGCATGACAATCAACGGGTCGCGGAAACTTTCAAATTGTGCTGCCAATACCAGATAAATGAATATCAAAGCAAGCGTAAAGGCAAAAAGCAAGCTGGAGGAACTTTCCACAAAATCTTTGGAACTACCGGAAAGTGTAGTCTTAAAATTATCGTCCAGCACCTCGTCGGCAATCCGGTCCATCTCTTCCAACCCTTGGGAAAGCGTCTGATGCCTTGCCAAACCTGCCGACACTGTAGCTGCCACAAAACGGTCATACCGATACAATTGAGGCGGCATGGAACCTTCCTCCATAGTCACCAAATTGTCCAACGGAATCAGTTTGCCCTCATCATTCCGCACATAAATATTCTGCAAATCGGCAGGTTTACTCCGATACGCTTTGTCTATTTCACTCAAAATCTCGTATTGTTTACCGTTCAAGATAAAGTAACCTACCCGCTGCTCACTCATGGTCAATTGCAGCGTCTGCGCAATATTCTGCACAGATACCCCCAGCACGGCAGCCTTGTCCCGGTCAATCGTAATGGTCAATTCCGGCTTGGTAAATTTCAAATTGGCATCCGCCACCGAGAATACCGGGCTTTTGTTCACCTCTTCCATGAACTTCGGCAACACCCGTTTCAAATCATCCAAATTCTTTGCCTGGATAACATATTCCACCGGCAAACCGCCACGCTGGTTACCAAAAGTCTGCTGCTGGGAAACCATCGTCCGCGCACCTGTAAAATTACGCACTTGGATGGCAAGTTCATCAGCAATCTCCTGCTGCGTACGCTCACGGTCATCCGGGTCTTTCAACCACAGATTGATATTCCCCCGGTTAGTATTACCACCACCAATCATCTGGATTATTTTATCCTGCTCCGGCACCGCACTCTCAACAAATGTACTCAACTCATCAGCATAACGGGACATATAAGCAAACGTCGCCCCTTCCGGAGCAGTGGAATTGATACGGATATTGGAACGGTCTTCCAACGGTGCCATTTCCGAAGGCAACTTTGCCCATAACACCACAATCACCACTCCCGACACAATCAAAATAATAGGAGCCAACCAACGCCGCTTCATAAAAGCCTTCAAAGCCTTGGCATAACCTCGAATCATGCCCTCAAACAAGGGTTCCGTTTTCCGATAGAACCAACCGGAGGTTGTATTACGCGATACCATTTTTGTCGTAATCATCGGAGTAAAAGTCAAAGCCACAAAAGCCGAAATAATAACCGCACCCGCAATCACGATACTAAATTCCCGGAAAAGCCGTCCGGTAGTTCCTTCCAAGAACACAATCGGTACGAACACCGCTACCAACGCCACCGTCGTAGCAATCACCGCAAAGAAAATCTCCTCTGAACCTTTATGCCCCGCTTCCAAAGGTGACATGCCTTGCTCAATTTTCGAATAAATATTTTCCATCACCACAATGGCATCATCCACCACCAGACCGATGGCAAGCACAATGGCAAGCAACGTCAAGATATTGATGGAGAAATCCGCCAGGTACATCACGAAAAAGGCACCCACCAACGAAATCGGAATGGCAAGCACAGGAATCAAGGTTGTCCGCCAACTCCGCAAGAAAGCAAAGATAATCAATACCACAAAGATAAACGCCTCTACAATCGTATCCTTTACCTCATTGATGGAATTACGGATAAATACCGTATTGTCAAAAGCAATACCCGCTTCTATGTCTTCCGGCAAATCCTTTTGCAAATCCTCCATCACCTGATATGCCTCATTGACAATATCAATGTAATTAGCCCCCGGCTGGGGTATGACCACACAAGCAACCATCGGCACACCATTCCGTTTCATAATCGAGCGGGTATCTTCCGCATCCACCTCTGCCACACCGATATCCTTAAAACGCACCAACTTATCGCCTTCTTGCTTAATGACCAAATTATTAAAATCATCTATTGTCATCAACCGCCCCAAAGTACGGATGGTCAATTCTGTGTTGTCCCCCTCTATGCGTCCTGAAGGCAACTCCACATTTTCACTTGACACAGCTTCCCGCACATCCATCGGCGTAACCCCATAAACAGCCAACAGAGAAGGATTCATACGCAAACGTACCGAATACCGTTTTTCACCCCAGATGGAAATACTGCTTACCCCGGAAATGGTCTGCAAACGCTCCTTGTAATACTGCTCAGCATACATACTCAAATCAATCAACGAACGCTCATCACTCCGCAACGATACACCAAAAATCGGCTGGGCATCAGCATCCGCCTTACTTACTGTCGGCGGATCCACATCCTCCGGCAAACGCCGCTGGGCTCCGGACACCTTGTCACGCACGTCATTGGCTGCCGTCTCCAAATCCACATCCAACTCAAATTCCACTGTGATGCGGCTGCTACCGTCACGGCTCGTACTTGTCAGCGAACGGATACCCGGAATACCATTGATGGCAGACTCCAACGGTTCTGTAATTTGAGTTTCAATCACATCGGCATTTGCCCCCGAAAAACTGGTTGACACAGAAATAATCGGCGGATCCACACTCGGATAATCACGCACACCCAGAAATACCAAACCAATACATCCCACCAAAATAATGACAATGTTCATCACCGTGGCAAGCACCGGTCTTTTTATACATATTGAAGATAAACTCATTGCAATAACTTTATGTCAAAACTCTAACTAGTTACCTCTTCACCGTCACCTTCACTGCCATGCCTTCCCGCAACTGCATCAATCCGCCCGTCAATACCGTATCTCCCACTGCAATACCGGAAACGACCTCCACATCCTTTTCATCACGGCTCTCCGTCTCCACCGGCACCAAAGTTGCCTTGCCATTCCGCAACACCCACAAGCGTTTTCCGTCCATCTCCGGCACAACAGCCTCCGTCGGTATGGCAATAAATTCATTCCTGCCGTCAAAAATCAAATGCCCCGCAGCAAACATGCCCGCACTCAACTCATAGTCGGGATTCTGGAAACGTGCACGCAAAGCAACGGTATGTGTCGTCGCATCTGAAGAGGGATTCACGGCATAAACCTTGGCGCTATAAGTCTTGTCGCTGCCAGCAGCCTGAAATTGTATTTCCTTTCCAATCAAATTGTTCAATGCATACTTTTCGGCAATATTACACTCAAATTTCAACACCGAATTATCAACAATCGTCGCAATACGGGTGCTCGCCTGCACATAACTTCCCTCACTCACATAACGAAACCCCATTACCCCGTCGAAAGGGGCCCGGATTTCCGTCCGGCTGATTCGCACTTCCAACAGCTCAATGTCCGCTTGCAACATATTATAATCCGTTTGTACCTGGTCAAATGCTTCCCGGCTTACCGATTCACGTTCCAACAAAATACGTTGACGCTCCAACTTCTCGGACAACAATTTTTGCTCAAACTGCGCCCGCATCAGTTCTGCCTGCAAATCCGCATCATCCACTTTCAATAATAACTGTCCTTTTTTTACCCGGGCGCCTTCCTTGAAATAAATTCCCTTCACCTTGCCGGCAATCTCTGCAACCAACTCCACCTCTTCATTGGCAAGCAACGAACCCACCACCGCTATACCATTGGCTGTCATTGATGTTTTGGCAACAACTGCCGTCACCGGCAACTCCCCGCCAGAAGTTTTTGCCTCCCCTTGCTTCTCCGCCTTGTCCGACGAACATCCTTCCAAATGAGGTATCAAAATACCTGCAACCAAAACCATTAAAAGTGCAAAACGCCTTGGTTTTTTCACATTTTTCTTCATACTATTAAAATAATCCACCAGGTCTGACGACCCTATTAAAAAAATTATGAAACTAACACTCCAAAAACATTCTTTAGACAAATCCAAAGCAAAAAAGTTTAACGGCACACCTGTTAATGTATTGTTAAAGCCGCTTCATTTGTCCCCAAAATAACACTCATTTTTTACGACAGCGCAAAAATAACAAAACAACACAAATAAACAAACGTATATTTCCAGCAAATTTTGTCCTTATTTCAAATCATTTCACTGCAATAGACACCGGCAAATGATCACTCGTTCCCCCAATATAGCGGGGGCCCCGGTAAGTCGGTTTCGGACGGGCATTCGTTCCTCGCGCCGCTTGCTCCAGTAAAAAAGGAGCTGCATAGACGGACATCCGAGAAACTGCCTGCACCTCGGACTTCCCATTCAGCATCCCGCCGGAAACAATAATATGATCCAAGGTCTGCCATCGTCCCCGATAACAATAACTTCCGCAGGGTTTATTCAAAAGATAATAACCCGTATTATATAATTCGCCACACAAAAAAGTCTCCTCGCCATTGCGAGGACAAAGCACCCGTTGAGCCCTCGTGTCCGCTTCCCCGTTCAAATCCCCCATGACCATGACCGCTGCCGCCGGATGGACTGTCAAAATCGAATCCACTTGCCTTCTCACCAAACTTGCCACCCGTTCACGTTTCCACTCGCTTTTCCGCTCCCCGCCTACCATGGAAGGAAAATGGCAAACAAAAAAATGCAAGGTATCCGCTCCCTTTACCAAACCCTTGACATACAACACATCCCGTGTACGGATACGCCCATCTTCCGGAAAATCCACCCGTAACGCTCTTTCTTCCAAGACTTCCACAAAATCTTTCCGGTAAAGCAACGCGACATCTATTCCCCGTACATCCGGTGAATCATAGTGTACAATTCCATACTTTCCAGCCGATAATCCCGTCTTGCGAACCAAATCCACCAGCACCCGCCGGTTCTCCACTTCTGCCAGACCGACCACCCAAGGCAACGTTCCCTGCCCCACACTATCCACCACGCGGGCAATAGCCCGCAATTTGGCAACATACTTGCCACGAGTCCAATGCTTCTCCCCACGTGGCAGGAATTCATTATCCGTCGTATGCGGATCATCCGATGTATCAAACAGATTCTCCACATTATAAAACATCACACGGAACTCCTCTTGTCCCCGCGCCATGCAGGAACAACACACAATTGCCAAGAGGAAGCCCCATCTCCACCACATGCCTATTGTTGTTGCAAAAGTTCCCAATATTCCACAGCACGCCGCAAATGCGGTATCACAATCGTTCCTCCGACGACATCCGCCACCGCGAACACCTCAAACAGTTCTTCCGTCGTCACCCCGTGCTCATAGCATTTCTCCAGATGGTATTTGATACAATCGTCACAGCGCAATACCATGGACGTCGCCAACCCCAGCATCTCCTTCACCTTTGCCGGCAAAGCCCCATCCATATATGTATTTGTGTCTATATTATAAATCCGCTTGATGACCTTGTTGTCCGCAGCCAAAATTTTCTCATTCATCCGTTCCCGGTATTCCCGGAACTCCTTAATCTTATCATCCATCATCCGAAAATCTTTATAATGTCGTTCACGTTAGCTAAAATAAACAATCCGAAGATAAACACCATTCCCGCTATTTGCGCATACTCCATAAAGCGGTCGCTCGGTTTTCGTCGCGTAATCACCTCATACAGTAAAAAGAGCACATGCCCTCCGTCCAATGCCGGGATGGGCAAAATATTCACCACTGCCAGCATTATCGAAATCAATGCCGTCAAACTCCAGAAATCCGGCCAACTCCACATCCCCGGGAACACGTTCGCTATCGTCGCAAAGCCCCCTACCGATTTCACTGCCGTCTCCCCTTGTGAAAACAACAATTTCAACTGCTGCACGTATGAACCCAGCTGGTCCACGCCCATCTTCACTCCGGCAGGAATAGCCTCCCACAACGTATAATCCTTCGTTACATATTCAAAAGGCACAGGAGGCAAACTCACATAAATCCCAAATTTCCCGTCATTCCCTAATGTAAAGGTGTAAGCAAGCGTGTCCGTACCGCGAAGCACCGTTGCCGTCACCTCCTTCCCCTTGTTTGCCTCCACAGCGTCCGTAAACTCATCATAAAAGCGGAAGCCTTGCCCGTTCACGGCAAGCACAGTATCCCCTTTCCGCATCCCGGCATCGTATGCTACGGAATAATCGGCAAAATCACCGATGACCACTCCATTTACCGGATAACGCGGTGTCAGCAAAGGATTCAATGAAAAACTCCTGGAGGACAGCTCCAGCAGATTGGCAACCAAATCATCCGGCACCTGCAAAGATACCTCCTGCCCGTTCCGAAGCACCTGCATCGTCTGTGGTTTCTCCAACAGCAACTCCGGCAAAATATCCGTAAAACGCTCCAATTCCCTGTGGTCCAACGCCACGATAATATCCCCCTTCTCCACACCCATCTCCGTGAAAATCGGGTCACACACCACCCCATAAGTCACGTTCTTCGCCGGCAAGTAAGTTTCCCCCCAAGTGTATAATATCCCAATATAAATCATAAAGGCCACAATCACATTCATTAGCACCCCGCCTACCATAATCAACAAGCGTTGCCATGCCGGCTTTGACCGGAACTCCCAAGGTTGTGCCGGCTGCTTCATCTGCTCCGTATCCATCGACTCGTCTATCATCCCCGCAATCTTCACATAGCCACCCAAAGGCAACCACCCCATACCATATTCTGTTTCCCCACGCTTAAACTTAAACAATGAAAACCACGGATTGAAAAAAATATAAAACTTCTCCACCCGCGTCTTAAACAACTTCGCGAACAAAAAATGCCCCATCTCATGGCAAATCACCAATATCGAAAGGCTCAGCACAAACTGCACAATCTTGACAAATATTTCCATCTTCCCTTTCTAACTATTTATTATATCTACAAAACCTTCTGCCATCCGCCGGGCGGCATGGTCAGTCTCCCTATAATCTTCCAACGAAGGAGAAATGACAAAATCCATCCGTTCCAAAGTCCGCTCTATCACATCTGACATCCCCGTGAACGAACATCTTCCCGCCAGGAAAGCCGCAACAGCCACCTCGTTCGCCGCATTCAGGACACAAGGGGCATTCCCGCCTCTCCGCATTGCCCCGTAGGCAAGGTCCAAATTACGGAACGTCTTCCGGTCCGGTTCCTCAAACGTCAACTCATGCAACTGCCGCCAATCCAACCGTCCGAAATCCGAAGCCAGCCGCCACGGATACCCCAAGGCATACTGGATGGGCAACCGCATGTCCGGCACGCCCAACTGTGCCTTTACGCTCCCGTCCGTAAACTGCACCATCGAATGCACGATAGATTGCGGGTGTACCACCACCTCAATATCCTCCGCCTTCATTCTAAACAACCACGAGGCTTCAATCACCTCAAAACCCTTGTTCATCATGGAAGCGGAATCCACCGTCACCTTCGCCCCCATCTTCCAATTCGGATGCCGCAACGCCTCAGCAGGCGTCACCTTCTGCAAATACGCATAATCCCTCCCGCGGAACGGTCCTCCGGAAGCCGTCAATATCAACTTCTCAGGCTCATTTAACTCTTCCCCGTTCAGACACTGGAAAATCGCGGAATGCTCCGAATCCACCGGCAACAGCACTGAATCGTTCTCCGCCAGCAACCGGTTAATCAACTCCCCAGCCACCACCAGCGTTTCCTTGTTCGCCAAGGCTACCAGCTTTCCTGCCTTGATAGCCTCCACCGTAGGCACCAACCCGCTATAACCCACCAACGCAACCAACACAATATCAATATGTGACTGTTTCACTACCTGTGCAATGGCATCCTCCCCGGCATACACCTTCACCTCTTCATCCCGCAACGCCTCCTTCAGCAGACCGTACTTGGTCTCGTCTGCAATCACCACACAATCCGGCTTAAAGCGCCGCGCCTGCTCTGCCAACAACTCCCAATGCGTATTGGCAGTCAGCACTTCCACACAAAACTTCTCCGGATGCGCCGCCACCACCTCCAACGTCTGGGTCCCGATAGACCCCGTGGAACCCAATACCGCTATATGTTTCATACTCTTAACAAACGTCCTATGATTCATACCTCTTATTTAAATCGAATAAAATCCTCTGCATTCAAAGGGCTTCCCCCGCGCCACAATTCAAAATGCAAATGCGGACCCGTGGATTCCTCTCCGGTATTCCCCACAATCGCAATCACCTCCCCTACCCGCACATAATCCCCCTGTCGCTTCAACAATGTCGAATTATGCTTATATACTGAAAGCAAATCATGTTCATGCTGCACCGCTATCACATACCCCGTCTTCAACGTCCACCCCGAGAACACCACCACCCCGTCCATTACCGCCGCCACCTTGGCATTCGCCTTCGCCACAATATCCGTCCCGTAATGCCGCACCCGCTCGTTGATGCCCTGCGTCACCACCCCTTCCACCGGCGGGAAAAAATGCAACAAATCCCTGTCCGGGACCTTGCCAGACCCAAACCCCAGGTTAAAACGCTCACGCTCCTCTATCTCATTCCGGAAGTTCACCTCACTTTTGCTCAATGAAAACTGCAACGTATCATAATCCACCTTTGCGACTTCACTTTTCCCTACTGCCAAAGACACCGTATCTTCCCCCCTTAACACCACACGCAGCATCTCCATATATCGGTCCCGCTTCATCACCTCCCCCTCCAGCGAATCCACCCGCAAGGCATTTTCCGCAATCATCCGCCGCATGTTCCCGTCCGGATACCCCGGGATAAATTCCCGCAAACCCGTGTACGCAATCAACAAGGTCGTCAAAGTCACCAATATAACAGCCAATGCGCTCAACGCCAAAATCACATGAAAACGGGAC
>DXFT01000179.1 GCA_019114285.1 Candidatus Odoribacter faecigallinarum | reverse complement strand
GAGATGTGTATAAGAGACAGGTGCAAGGGGAAGACCAGCAGAAATTGGATGTGTATGCGAATGAGACGTTTATTTCCGAATTGAAGGCGAGTGGAGAATGTTGTGGCGTGGCATCGGAAGAGAATCAGGATATTATTGTGTTTGAGGAGGGCATGTCTCGGAATGCCAAGTATATATTTTGTATGGACCCGTTGGACGGTTCGTCCAATATCGACGTCAATGTGTCCATCGGGACTATTTTTTCCATTTACCGCCGTAAGTCTCCCGTGGGCGAAATGGCGCAGATGGAGGATTTCCTGCAGGCGGGGGATGACTTGCTGGCAGCGGGGTATGTGATTTACGGTTCATCGACGATGCTGGTTTATACCACGGGCAACGGGGTGAACGGTTTTACCCTGGATACGTCCATTGGCGAGTTCTGCCTTTCGCATCCGAATATCCGGACGCCGGAGAACGGAAACATTTATTCCATCAATGAGGGGAATTATGAGAAATTTCCTGTCGGTGTGAAGAAGTATATCAAGTATTGCCAGGAGACGGACAAGAAGACCAACCGTCCTTATACGTCGCGGTATATCGGTTCGTTGGTGGCGGATTTCCACCGTAACCTGTTGAAGGGAGGGATTTTTATTTATCCGCAGACGAATAGCCATCCGACCGGGAAGTTGCGTTTGCTGTATGAGTGTAATCCGATGGCTTTTATAGCCGAGCAGGCGGGAGGATTGGCGACTGACGGGGAACAGCGGATTCTGGGCATTCTGCCGGAGAGTATCCACCAGCGGGTGCCTTTTTATACGGGTGCGAAGCACATGATGGAAAAGGTGACGGAGTTTTTGCGTTTTTTTGAAAAAGTATAAAATAACAAAGTATGATAAACAGACAATTGCTTAATCCTGCCAGCATTGTGGTGGTAGGAGGTTCAGATGACATCCAGAAGCCGGGAGGGAAGGTTCTGAAAAATCTGTTGGACGGACATTTTGAGGGACCTTTGTATGTGGTGAATCCCAAGATGGATGAAGTGCAGGGGGTGAAATCTTACCGGAAGGTGGAGGATTTGCCCGAGGTGGAATGTGCCATTATCGCTATCGCTGCCAAGTTTTGCCCGGCAACGGTGGAAGTGCTGGCAAAGGAGAAGAACACACGTGCTTTTGTGATTCTTTCTGCCGGATTCAGTGAAGAGAATGCCGAGGGCAAGGCATTGGAAAAACAGATTGTGGATACGGTCAATTCCGTGAACGGGGCTTTGATTGGTCCGAATTGTATCGGCGTGCTGACAACGCATTATAATGGCGTGTTTACGACTCCGATTCCCAAGCTGGACCCGAAAGGGGTGGACTTGGTTTCCGGTTCCGGGGCAACGGCGTTGTTTATCATGGATGCCGGGATGCAGAAGGGCGTGAAGTTCTCCAGCGTGTTTTCCGTGGGCAATTCTGCCCAGTTGGGTGTGGAGGAAATCCTGGAATATTGGGACGAGTCTTTTGACCCGGAGACCAGTTCCCGTATTAAATTAATGTATGTGGAGAGTATTGATAAACCGGATAAATTGTTGAAGCATGCCTCTTCCTTGATTCGTAAGGGTTGCCGCATTGCCGCCATCAAGTCCGGAGGTTCTGCTGCCGGCAGCCGTGCAGCTTCTTCGCATACGGGCGCTTTGGCAAGTTCGGATGTGGCAGTGGAAGCTTTGTTCCGCAAGGCGGGCATTGTACGTTGCAACGGGCGCGATGAATTGGCTACTGTTGCTGCCATTTTCACTTATCCGGAGTTGAAAGGCAAGAATATGGCAATTGTGACGCATGCCGGCGGTCCTGCCGTGATGCTGACGGATGCTTTGTCGGATGGTGGCATGGAGATTCCCCATTTGGAAGGACCGAAAGCGGAGGAATTGCTTTCCAAATTGTTTAACGGTTCGTCTGTAGGTAATCCGATTGATTTCCTGGCAACGGGGACGGCAGAGCAGTTGGGTATTATTCTGGATGCCTGCCAGCATGATTTTGAGAATATAGACGGCATTGCCGTGATTTTCGGCAGCCCGGGCTTGTTCCCGGTTTATGATGTTTACCGGGTGTTGCGGGAGAAAATTGCCGCTTCCAAGAAGCCGATATTCCCGATATTCCCTTCTTCCATGGTGGTGAAGGACGAGATTGAGGAGTTTGTACAGCAGGGCGGCGTGTATTTCCCGTTTGAAGTGAACTTCGGGAACGCGCTTTGCAAGGTGCAGCGTACCCCGGCTCCCCAACCGGAGCATCCGGAATTGCCCCAGGTGGACGTGGCACGCATCCGCGCTGTCATTGACAAAGCCGGCAATGGTTACCTGGCTCCTGAACAAATCCATGAATTGCTGGATGCTGCCGGGATTGCCCGTGCCAAAGAGGGCGTGGCAGATACGGAGGAAGAGATTGTCGCTTTGGCAAAGTCTATCGGTTTCCCGTTGGTGATGAAGGTGGTGGGTCCTGTCCATAAGTCAGATGTGGGCGGTGTAACCTTGAATGTGCGTGATGAGGCGACTGTGCGCAGCGAGTTCCGCCGGATGATGCAAATCAAAGACACGCATGCCGTCATGCTGGCACAGCAACTTTCAGGGACGGAAGTGTTTATCGGGGCGAAACGGGAGGACAAGTTCGGTCACATGGTACTTTGCGGATTGGGCGGAATCTTCATCGAAGTATTGAAAGATGTGAAGGCTGGACTTGCTCCGATTTCCCAACCGGAAGCATTGGATATGATTCGCAGCTTGAAGTCCTACAAGATTATCCAAGGTGTGCGCGGACAGGAACCGGTCAATGAGCAGAAGTTTGCAGAGGCGGTGGCTCGTGTGTCTATGTTGGTCAAGGCTGCACCCGAGATATTCGAGATGGACTTGAACCCGCTCTTGGGGAACAAGGACAACGTGGTGGCTGTCGATGCGCGTATTCGTATAGAGAAATGAAGGTAGGATGAAGAAGCAGGATATTTTATTTGTTATCGGGGTGGCAGTGTTGCTGCTGCCCTTTTTTGTGTCAGAACCGGTGTTCCGTTTTTACCATTCGTTTAATGCGGAACATGGCATGGTGATGAGTTTTATCAAGTTTGCCGTCCTTTCCACGCTGGGAGAAATGATAGGCGCCCGTATTTCTACTGGGACATACGCCCGTAAAGGTTTTGGCATCCTGCCCCGTATGTTGGTATGGGGCATCTTGGGGATGGGGATTAACGCTGCGATGATTATTTTTTCTAACGGGACACCGGTATTCTTGCAATACTTGGGCATGCAGGATGCAGTGGAGGTTTTTCAAGGGGAAGGGATTTCTTGGCGGAAAGCGTTTGTCGCATTTATCGTATCGGTCAGCATGAATACGTTCTTTGCCCCGGTATTCATGACGTTGCATAAAATTACCGACACGCATATCCTGGCGACGGGAGGGTCTTTGCGTGGTTTCTTCACTCCTTTGGATATGGGGAAAATCATGTCGGAATTGAATTGGCAGGCGTTGTGGGGCTTTGTGTTCAAGAAGACTATTCCGTTCTTTTGGTTTCCGGCACATACGGTGACTTTCCTTTTGCCCGGCAATATGAGGGTCTTGTTTGCCGCTTTGCTGGGTGTGGTGCTTGGGGTGCTTTTGGCGATAGGGGCACGCCGTCCCCGATAGAGACAGCCTTCCTTTTCCCGGCAAGCGTGAAATTCCTGCCTGCCGGGGAGGCAGGTTTATTTACCGGATGAAATTGGTCATGATGCTTGCTTCTTTTGGCGGAAGCGGCATGTTGCTTTGTTTTATGCTCTTTAGCAGCCACGCCATATTATTGCCTAAGGTGCGCATGGTTTGCAAACCCTCTGCATCTTCTACCGCATCGCCCGGCAGACGACCGTGTACGCTGTTCCAATATTGGGAACTGACGATGGGCATTTTGTTGATGGTGAAATATTTGTTCAGACGGTCGAATGTCGTGCTTGCTCCACCTCGCCGGCAGACTGCCACGGCTGCTGCCGGTTTGTAAGCCAACAAGGGGGCTAAGGAATAGAATAACCGGTCGAGCAGGGCACACAATGACCCGTTGGGACCTGCATAATAGACCGGAGAACCGATAACAATTCCGTCAATGGTCTCCAGTTTTTCCCGGATGTTGTCGTAAACTTCATCCTTGAAAACACATCTGCCTAATTCTCTGCATTTGTTGCAGGCAATACAACCTTGCATGGCTTTTGTCCCGATGGATACGATTTCTGCTTGTATGTCATTTGCTTCCAGTGTTTTTGCCACTTCAGTCAAGGCAATGTGTGTATTCCCGTTTTTTCGGGGGCTTCCATTGATTAATAATACTTTCATGTCTTTATTTCTTGTCATAGATCTATTCCTACTTTCTTTATGAAGTGGTTTATCAAAAACTTTGCCAGATTTTAATAGTTAAGTTGATGTTTTTGGTATGATATAAAAAACCGACTAATTCGCAATGCTTTATGTATGAATTAGCCGGCTCTTTTTGTGATATTTAATGCCTTGGAGGACGTTCTCCTCTGTGTTGTTGCATTTCTTTCATGCGTTTTTCTTCGTTGGCTTTGTACGTGTTGTACTGTTCCTCGGTCAATACTTCTTTGAGTTTGGCATCGGTCGCTTCCCGTTCTTTTTCCATCTTTTCACGCATGGCCTCGCGGTTTTCCGGGGCGGGACGGTTTTTCTCAAACTCTTCCTGGCGTTTTTGGAACTGTTCCGTAAAGTAGGTTTGCAGTTCTTTTTGCTGGTTCTCGTCCAATTTGAGTTCTTCTGTCAGGCGTTCTACCATGCGGGTTGCCTGTTGTTCGGGTGTCATGTGTTCACGGGGTCCTCTTTGCTGCGCGTTTGCGCTGATTGCGAAAAACATGAACAATGTTGCTGCTAAAAATACAATCTTTTTCATCGTCATTTCTTTTTAAAAGTAATACTAAACCTGGATTCTCGAGTTTCCGTAATCTTAGATGGGGAAAAATCAGAAAGGTTTATCTGACAGATGTTTAATCTTGCTTAATAGTTGTTTTGTTATACCTTTTCTATATGGATTTTTTTATCATGGTTTAAAGTTAATATGCCGGAGAAGGGAGTGCCATCGCTGTTTTTGAAGCCGGAGAGTTTGCCGGTTTTGCCTTTGGTGACGAGGGTTTCCACTTGCTTTGGGGTTAGTTTCTTGCCTTCAATTTCTTGGGGTATCAGAAAGTCGCATGATTTCCCGTATAGTGTGCAGCCCCATGCCGTCTTTCCTTTGACCACATTGCCTTTCCCGCATTTGGGGCATGTTAGGGAGGTGGGGGCTGCCGGTGTTTTGGGGGCGCGTTTCTCTTTTTTGGTGTCTTGGGGGGCAGTGACAGAGGCTTCTTCTACGGTGATGGTTTTGGAGGAGGCGTATTTTACGTGGTGGATGATTTCGTTGACCATGATTTTCAGTTCTTCCATAAAATTTTCTACTTGGTATGTGCCGTCTTCAATCATGCGCAGTTTCTTTTCCCATTGTCCGGTCAGTTCGGCAGATTTCAACAGACCGTTCTGGATGGTGTCAATCAGTTCGATGCCGGTCTGGGTGGCGAGGATGCGTTTTTTGTCTTTACGGATGTATTGCCGCTTGAAGAGGGTCTCGATGATGTTTGCCCGGGTAGAAGGGCGTCCCAATCCGTTTTCTTTCATCAGGTCACGCAATTCTTCGTCTTCCACTTGCTTGCCGGCGGTTTCCATGGCACGGAGCAGGTCCGCTTCCGTGTAGTATTTGGGGGGCTGGGTTTGTTTCTCCTGCAATTCCGGCGAATGGGGACCATGCTCTCCTTTTTCGTAAAGGGGGAGGACATTCTCATCGTTCTGTTTGTCGGCGTTGTTGCCGAAAACCACCCGCCATGCCGGTTCAATGATTTGCTTGCCGGTTGCTTTGAAATCCTCGTCTCCTGCCTTTGCCAGCACGGTGGTATTGGCGATTTCACAATCCGGGTAGAAGACGGCAATGAAACGCCGTGCGATAAGGTCGTACACCCGTTTCTCATCGGGCGTCATATCGTAGGTGAATACGCCGGTGGGGATAATGGCGTGGTGGTCGGTAATTTTCTTGTCGTTAAATACTTTAGGGGATTTCCTGATTTTTCCACCGGACAGAATGGGGGCGGTCAGTGTTGCGTAGGGCTTTAGCCCTTTGAGGATTTGCGGCACTTTGGCATATTGGTCGTTAGGCAGGAAATTGGTATCCACGCGGGGGTAGGTGGTTAATTTCTTTTCGTAGAGCGATTGGATGATTTTCAGTGTATTGTCTGCGGTTAAATTGAACTTCCGGTTGCATTCCACTTGCAGGAGCGTAAGGTCGAAGAGTTTGGGCGGGTGCTCCATGGCTTTTTTGCGTTCAACGCTGAGGATTTCCAATTCTTCAGGAGTTATTTTTGCCAGGATGGCCTCAGCTTCTTCTTTTTTGTTGAAGCGTCCCCGTTGGCAGGAGAAAATTCCGCCCCGATAATCCGTGCGGATTTCCCAGTAGGTCTCGGGCTTGAAATTCTCAATCGCTTTTTGCCTTTCCACGACCAAGGCGAGGGTGGGCGTTTGTACCCTGCCGACAGAGAGGATGTTTTTCCCCGTCCCGTATTTTAAGGTATAGGCTCGGGTGGCGTTCAGCCCCAGCAACCAGTCGCCGATGGCACGGGCGGAACCTGCCGCATATAGTGTGTCGAAGTCTTTGGCGTCCATCAGGTGGGCGAACCCTTCGCGGATGGCTTCTTCCGTCAGGGAAGAAATCCACAGCCGCTTTACCGGCACTCGGCATTTGGCTTTCGTAAGCACCCAGCGTTGTATCAATTCGCCTTCCTGCCCGGCATCCCCGCAGTTGATGACTTCTTCTGCCTGGGCAACCAGTTCCTTGATGACCTCAAATTGTTTTTTGATGCCTTCGTCGTTGATGAGCTGAATGCGGAATTTGGAAGGAATCATCGGCAATACCGCCAGGCTCCATTTTTGCCATTTTTCGGTGTATGCTCCGGGTTCTTGCAAAGAACACAAGTGGCCGAATGTCCACGTCACGCAATATCCGTTGCCTTCCAAATAACCGTTACGCCGGGTATTAGCTCCCAGGATGTGGGCGATTTCTTTGGCAACGCTTGGCTTTTCAGCAATGCACATCTTCATGGTTCCGCGCTCCTCAATAATCAGTCATCGTAATCCGTCAGGAAAAAACTTTTACTGTCAAAAGTCAGTTCCAGGGAATTGCTTAATTCCACCTCATATTCTTTCCTGTCCCTGGATATTTCAGTGATTACCGTGTTGGGGAAATGCGTTTGGAGGTATTCATTGATTTGTTGGGGCACAATGCCTGGAGGGATGGTGTGGTTATATTTGGTTTCCACGCTTGCCCATTCGCCATTACGCCGGAACCCCACCTTGGCTCCACTGGATAGGATGACTTCATACGAGCGGCAAAAATAATCATTGTCAACTTTGGCAAATGCCACTTTATCGTTGGGGAAATGCTCTTGCAGGAATGTCAGGGCATTTACGGGCAAGTCGTTTTCTCCTATGGGTTTTTCGTATTCTGCATATAAAGGAGACAAGCCGAGGAGAAGGACTACGATGGCTCCAATGATGATTTTAGCCCAAGTGCTGCGTTTTAGTTTTCTTATTGTCATATTTCTGTCATTTGATTGTTGTTGCGTTACAAAATTCGGGAGAGATTTTCTATTTAATTTAAAATTGTATGGTGAAACGGTGCATCCCGGAGTCAAAATGGTAAGCCAATTGGAATCCATATTGTTTGCATACGGACATGCAAATGGCAAGTCCCAGTCCGTTTGAATTTTCTTTGTGCTCCCCTTGGTAGAAACGTTCAAAAATGCGTTTGCCGTCCAATGCTTTTTCCCCGCTGTTGGCGAATATGATTTCATGATGATGCCATTCTACGATGATTTTTCCACCTTCGGTGGTATGCAGCCAGGCATTGCGCAACAGGTTGCCTGCCAGCTGATGGGCGAGCGTATCATTCATTTGTAAATGTAGGGGGCTGTCGCTTTTGATTTCATACGTGATGCCTTTGTGGGCGAAAATTTCGTTTAAATCTTCGCAGGATTGCCGTATGATGGCTTGCAGGTCCACGTCCGTTGTCTCAGCATATACCCCGTTGTCGATTCTGGTCAATTGCAACATATCTTTGTGTAATTTGACCAACCGGCGCAATGGGCGTTGCAGTTTATACAGGTCCATCTGCACGTCTTCTGTCAGGTTCGCTTTCTGCTGTAGCCGTTCAATCTGGTTCAGGCACACGGCAAGGGGTGTTTGCATTTCATGGGCGGCATTGTCAATGAATTGCCGTTGTTGTTCGTACAAATCCTTCATCCGGTCCACTTGCTGGTTGGCAGCCAAGTTTAATTGGCGGAACTCTTGGACGCTTGTTTTGTTTTCTATCGGGGCAGCATTGGATTTCAGGTCGAAATGGTTCATCCAATCCAAGAGGTTGTACAGAGGGCGCATGCTGTATTGGATGACGGCATAATTAATGGCAAGCACCAATGCCAGCAGGGCGATGTATAGGATGGCAATCCCCCATAGCAAAGCGGTTCTCAAATTGTGTACAGCTGATATGGGAGTGCTGACTTGCAGTGCCATATATTGATTGTCCTGGGTCCGGAAAATGGTTTGGAGGGTGCGTACTGCTTGTTCCCCCCGTTTTCCTTTGATAGCCTTTTCCCCTTCTGAGAAAGACAGGTTTTTATGTACTTGGGCATATTGCTCCGGAACCGGGATGAGGTTAAACGTATAAAGGTTGTTGCTTCCTTTTTGGCGATGGTCTTGCCCGGACAGGTAACGCTGCATGATTTGTTCTGATACCTGCGTTAATGCGGAGTCGGTTTCCCGGATAATCCTGCTTTTCAGCGAATAATAGAATACGAGTGCCCACACCGACAGCCCTACTGCCAGGATAAGCACCATATTGAGCATGATTCTGCTGATGAGTTTCATGGCTTATGCTTCTTCCACTAATTTATACCCGAATCCGTAAACAGCCTGTATGGCGATGCTTGCTTTGGCTTCTTTCAGCTTGCGTTTCAGGTTGGCGACTTGCTGGTACAGGAAACTGAAATTGTCGGACTGGTCGGCATTGTCACCCCATACGGCTTCTGCCAATACTTGTTTGTCCACCACCCGCCCCGGGCGTGTCATGAAATAATACAAGATGTGGTATTCCTTGTGCAGCAGGTTTAATGTCTTCCCCTCAACTGCTGCGCTCCGGTCATCGGGATTCAGGCTCACGTTCCCCACCTGGATGCTATGTGTGCCTACCCCGCTCCGGCGGATAAGGCTTCTTACCCGGGCTACCAGTTCTGCCAGGTGGAAGGGTTTCGGCAAATAATCGTCCGCTCCCAAATCCAGCCCTTCCACCTTGTCCTCCACAGAATCTTTTGCAGACGTGATGATGACCCGCGAGGCACTGCCCCGGGCGCTCAACATCTTTAACAAATCCAATCCGTTGCCGTCCGGCAACATCAAATCCAGCAGGATACAGTCGTATTCGTACAGATGCAGTTTCTCGTCCGCGTCGGCGTAGGTCTTCACCGTTTCCACGACATACCCCGCATCCCGTAGCGCTTCTGCCATCATGCGCCGCAATTCGGTTTCATCTTCGATAATCAGTAATTTCATGGCTTCTAAAATTTGAGCAAAGATACAGAGAAATTCCCAATCCGATGGAGGGAAGGCGTTTATTCATGTCGCCAGGTTGAAAATGGGGTTGGGGTTGTCTGGCAGTTAAGGCATTGGTAGGTAAGGAGGATATGGGGGTCAAATCAGGCAACACGCCGGTTACCCTGCCCAAACATCCCCCTTCCTTCCCCAATGCCAATGAGAGGAAGAAGGGGGATAAATCGGAGTTGAAACGGCTTTGATACGGGAACAGAACGGGAACAAACCCGATTAACGATGAATAATGAACGATAAACGAGATGCTTACAGTTGTTGCAGGTTGCCTGTCTGGAAGACAATTTGCTCAGGACTATCAAGAGCGAGATGCGTAGGGGTATTTTTATATGCAGGTGCAAAAATCAGCCCTATTTTGTCGTTCGTGTAGAAAAAATGCCTATTTTTGCGGTGTCCATAGAGACAGTTCCCCGGTGGGTGTATGACACTGAGGAACGCGAAGCGCACCCAAACGCTTCCTTTAATTGGTTGTAATTTAATCAAAATCACAGAAATAAGTATTTTAGTCAAGTCGCGAGGTATCGCTATGTCTTGGCGTATCCCCTTGGGCTTGTCGCTTCCATCCGGGCATCGCTCCGCATGGAGTGATTAGAAATGACGTGAATCTTGGATAGAATGTATAATCAAAACCTGCCGTTTCCTCTTCTGGCAGATATTAGAATCAAATGAAATGAAAGCATGTTTTATGGGGTTGGGCTATATCGGATTGCCCACCGCAATTATTGCCGCCAAACATGGCGTGCAGGTAACCGGAGTGGATATCAATCCCCAGGTGGTGGAAATGACCAACCGGGGGCATTTGCATATCATAGAGCCTGGCATGGAAGAAATGTTGCAGGAAGTAGTGAAATCGGGAGCGTTGAAGGCTTCGACGACACCGGAAGTGAGTGATGCTTATTTTATGGTGGTGCCTACACCGTTCAAGGGGAACCATGAACCGGACATTTCTTATGTGGAGGCAGCAACGCGAGCCGTGTTGCCTTACTTGAAAGTCGGGGATTTGTATGTGATAGAATCGACTTCGCCGGTGGGGACGACGGACAAGATGAAGGATTTGATTTTTGCCGAACGTCCTGAATTGGAGGGCAAAATTTATATTGCTTACTGTCCGGAGCGTGTCCTGCCGGGGAATGTGATTTATGAATTGGTGCACAATGACCGGGTAATCGGCGGGATGGATGAGGCTTCAACAACGAAAGCCATAGAGTTTTACAGCCAGTTTGTGCAGGGCACTTTGCACCGGACAAACTGCAAGACGGCAGAGATGTGCAAATTGACGGAGAATTCCTCGCGTGACGTGCAGATAGCTTTTGCCAATGAGTTGTCTTTGATTTGCGACAAGGCGGGCATCAATGTTTGGGAATTGATAAACTTGGCAAACAAGCATCCCCGGGTAAATATCCTGCAACCGGGCTGTGGGGTGGGCGGTCATTGCATAGCCGTTGACCCTTATTTTATTACGGCAGATTTCCCAGTTGAATCCCAACTGATAGCGAAAGCCCGGGAGATTAATAATTATAAGTCTTTCTGGTGCGCGGAGAAAGTGCAGAATGCCATGTTGCGTTTTGAATTGGAACACCACCGGAAACCTTGTGTGGCGATGATGGGGCTTGCTTTCAAACCGAACATTGACGATTTGCGGGAATCTCCTGCGAAATACATCACGACCAAAGTGATGCAAAGTTGCAACAATGCGGATATCTTGGTAGTGGAGCCGAATGTGAAGGAGCATAATGTGTTTAAACTGACGGATTACCGGGAAGCTTACGAGAAGGCGGATATTGTGGTGTTCCTGACTGCTCATGACCCGTTCAAGGCGTTGCCTTACAGGGAGGATAAAGTGATATTGGATTTCTGCGGGATTTATAAAAAATAACCTGTTGTGAAGAAAGTAATGCTGGTCTTCGGGACCCGTCCCGAAGCAATAAAAATGGCTCCTTTGGTGAAGGCTTTTGCCGCCTTGCCGGAGGAGTTTGAGACTGTTGTATGTGTAACCGGGCAGCATCGGGAGATGTTGGACCAGGTGTTGCGGATTTTTGAGATAGTGCCCGATTATGATTTGAATATCATGAAACAGGGGCAGGATTTGTATGATGTGACCGCCCGGGTGTTGGTAGGGTTGCGAGATGTATTGAAGGCTGTTTCACCCGATGTGGTGCTGGTTCATGGCGATACGACCACCTCTATGG
>DXFT01000178.1 GCA_019114285.1 Candidatus Odoribacter faecigallinarum | reverse complement strand
CCCATAGGAAAATAAGTTTTAATAGATTCATGTGTTGTAGATTTTATTGATGTAAATTTTGCAATAAAAGTATGGATTTTCCCGCGAAAAGCATTTCAAAATAAGCCACTTTAATTTAAAATTAAGATTTTCTTCCCATTCCTAAAAATGATGCAATAAAAAAGCCTCCGAAAAAGGAGGCTTTTTATATAAGAGTCAAGGCATTTTACGCTTGCTTGTACTTGCCCAAATCTTCCGGATTGAAGCCCTTGATGAACTCGCAGTGTGCAGCGACTTTCGCTTCTCCGTAGTGGATGAAAATCTCGGCAGACTTCAGGTACTTCGCGCAACGCTGTGCGTCGATGAGCAACAGGTAGCCGATAATCGTGTAGCCTGCAATTTCCACCAACCGGCGGGCATGGAAGTCCGTGTATTCCGGATTGCCGACAGCGGCAACCGCAGCTGTGGCAGCTTCCAACTTGTCGGTCATGGCTTTCAACTTGTCACGCAGGTACTCGTGCTCCGGTGCAATCTCCGACTTCTCATATACCTCGCGGATGTGTTTGGCATACTGTCCGGTGGTTACGCCGCGGATGGCTGCCACTACCTGCAACTGGGAAGTTCCCTCATAGATATTGGTGATGCGGGCATCGCGCACATACCGCTGGATAGGGTAGTCCTTCATGAAGCCCGAACCGCCATGGATTTGCAGGGCATCGTAAGTGATTTGGTTGGCATACTCGCTGGCAAACAATTTTTGCAGCGGCGTGTAAACATCGGCAAGTTTCTGGTATTCCTTCATCTCGGCGCGTTCTTCCTTGTCGAGGGCGCGTTCCTTGGAGATGTGGTAATACGTCTTGTACATGTCCACGAAACGGGAAGTTTCGTAAAGGACGGCACGGATACCGTGCAACTTCGCTTCCATGTGCGCCAGCATCTCGTAAACAGCAGGGAATTCGATAATCGCCTTGCCGAACTGCTTGCGCTCGCGGGCGTATTTCAAGCCCTCGCGGTAAGCGGCTTCAGCGATGCCGACGGACTGTCCGCCAATACCCAAGCGGGCAGCGTTCATCAATGCCATCACGTATTTAATCAAACCCATCTTGCGTTCGCCCACCAATTCTGCCGGTGCGTTCTTGAATACCAGCTCGCAGGTTGGTGAACCCTTGATACCCAATTTGTTCTCGATACGGCGTACCGTCACGGCATTGCTGTTGCGGTCATAAATGAACATGGACAAGCCGCGGGCGTCATTCGTGCCTTCTTCCGAACGTGCCAGCACCAAAGAAATGTGTCCGTCACCATTGGTAATGAAACGTTTCACGCCATTCAGATACCACTTGCCGTCAGCCTCATTATACGTTGCTTTCAGTTGCACGGCTTGCAAGTCCGAACCGGCATCCGGTTCCGTCAATGCCATGGCGCAGGTTTCGCCTGCGCACACGCGCGGCAGGTATTTGGCTTTCTGCTCCTCGCTGGCAAACTCGTTGATGGTCTCGGCGCAGTCCTGCAAGCCCCAAATGTTCTGCAAACCCGCATCGGCGCGGCTCACAATTTCCGCAGCCATGATGAACGGGGTGATGGGGAAATTCAAGCCGTTGTATTTCCGGGGCAGGGAAATGCCGTTCAGCCCTGCCTGATTGATAACGTCGATGTTCTGTTGCGTGCCGGGTGCATATTTTACATGTCCGTCAATGACTTGCGGACCTTCAGCGTCCACGCCCTCGGCGTTCACGTCCACCACGTCGCCGCAAATCTCGCCCACAATCTCCAGCACCTTGTCATAGTTGTCGATAGCGTCTTCGAAATCGCGCGGCGCGTTGTCGTATTGCTTTGCTTCTTCGAAATTGCGCTCCTTCAGCGTGACGATTTTCTTCATGAGGGGATGCCCCAGCTGGAATTTTATATCTTCGTTGTCTGTGTAAAAATTAGCCATAGTCCAAATTATTTGCTGTTCTTCTTATAATATTGAATCATTTTGGGAATCACGACATTCAGGTCGCCCGTAATCACATAGTCCGCAAACTTGTTGATGGGGGCGTTCGCATCGGTGTTGATGGCGATGACCATGGCGGATTCCTCCATGCCTGCCGTGTGCTGTATCTGTCCGGAAATACCGCAGGCAATGTACAGTTTCGGGCGCACGGTAGTGCCGGTCTGCCCGATTTGGCGCTCATGTTCACAGAACCCGGCGTCCACAGCGGCACGCGAAGCGCCGACTTCCCCGCCGAGCACGCCCGCAAGTTCATACAGCAACTGGAAATTCTCCTTCGAGCCTACTCCGTAGCCGCCTGCCACGATGATGGGTGCTGCCTTCAGGTTTACCTTGGACTTTTCCATCTGGCGTTCGATGACATGGATGACAAAATCCTCCGGGGAGGTAAATTTGTCCACATCAATGTTTTTGATTTCCCCTTGGTGGTTGGGGTTGAAAATCTCCTTCTTCATCACGCCCTCGCGCACGGTAGCCATTTGCGGGCGGTGGTCAGGATTGACAATCGTCGCCACAATGTTGCCGCCGAAAGCCGGACGGATTTGGTAGAGCAGGTTCTTATATACTTTCTCGTTCTTCTTGTCCTCATAATCACCGATAACAAGGCTTGTGCAGTCTGCCGTCAGCCCGCTGTGCAGGGCGGAAGACACGCGCGGACCCAAGTCGCGCCCGATGCTGGATGCGCCCATGAAGGCGATTTGCGGTTGCTCCTGCTTGAACAGGTTCACCAGGATAGATGTGTGCGGTAGCGTCGTGTATGGGTACAGGCGGGCGTCGTCCCCTTTCCACAGGACGTCCACCCCGTAAGGGAACACTTGTTTCTCTACGCCTTCCAAATGATTGCCCAATACAATGGCTTCCAATTTAACACCGAGTTCGGTGGCAAGGGTGCGGCCCTTGGTCAGCAACTCTAGGCTCACGTCGGCAACCACGCCCTCTTCTATTTCGCAATATACAAATACACTATTCATGATCTTATCCGATGGTATGATTGGTTATTAATTCTTTCATCATGGCGTCGATGGCATTGTCGCTGCTGTCCAATACTTTGGCTTCCTTTGCCTGGAACACCACGCTCTCAATGTTCTTCACTTTGGTCGGTGAACCGTTCAATCCCAGTTCCTGCGGGTCGCACGTGATGTCGTTCACGCTCCACTCCGTGATTTTCAGGTATGGGCGTTCATTCAACAGGTTCATGTAATCCTCGTTGGCATCCTGCAATTCCTGGGTAGCCCTTGCATATTTGTATTTCATGACATAGCGGGCATTCCGGGGGCGGCAGGGAGCGGCGGAGCCGTTCACGGTCACCACGCAGGGCATCGGGCATTCCACCACTTCAATACCCCGTTCCAAACGGCGCTTGATGGTGATTTTCTGTTCGGTACACTCTAGAATTTCCTCAGCGTATGTCACTTGCGGCAGTCCCAATTTCTCTGCCACCTGCGGACCTACTTGTGCCGTGTCGCCGTCAATGGCTTGGCGTCCGCAAATCAACAGGTCTGTTTGCAGGTTGCGCAAAGCGCAGGCAAGGGCGTATGACGTGGCAAGCGTGTCCGAACCCGCAAACGCGCGGTCTGACAGCAGGTAGCCTCCGTCTGCGCCGCGGTACATGGCTTCACGGATAATTTCGGCAGCGCGTCCCGGACCCATGGTCAGGATATGCACCGTGCTTCCTTCAAACTTATCTTTCAGTCTCAGCGCCTGTTCCAGCGCATTCAAATCTTCCGGGTTAAAAATGGCTGGCAACGCAGCCCGGTTTACTGTTCCGTCCGCCTTCATGGCATCTTTCCCCACATTCCTCGTGTCGGGAACCTGCTTGGCGAGAACAACGATTTTCAGTCCTTTCATATTCGATTCTTTAATATTATAGACAACACTCTATTTTCGAAGGGGTAAAGATACGACAAAGTTTTCATAAAAACCGCCATATCGGATGAAATTCTTCTCTTTTATGTATTTGAAAGAATCTGTTTTTGTTTTGTAGTACATTGGTAATCAATAATAAAGTTTGTGTTGTAAGCCTTTGGGTATTTGTCGCTGTTTTAACATATCAAATAGCCGGATTTCAAAATATTTCTTTTCTCTTCTTATGTGGGAAAGAGTAAAGCTTGTTTGATTTGCTTTGCATGGCATCAGTGGCGTTTGGTGGGAGACTACCCCATATTCAGATAATAATTTGATTTTATAGAGTGGTCATAGAGAGGTCAAGGATATGCTTGCATATAAATAATCACTGGATGATTTGGAAGTTAAAAGATATTTTTCTATTTTTGTGAATTAGTCTCTATCGAGGCTTTGGTATGACGGAGTTTGGCGGGGCTATGGGAGAAAGGGGACACAGGATATTTACTTTAAACAGGTACGGATATGGCAATTATAAAACCGTTTTCAGTCGGGAAAACAAAAGGGAAATTGGGCGACATCATTTATTATGAAGTGGCTGGCGAGATACGGGCACGAATGGTGCCGACGGAGGTTAAAGATGCGAAAACCCCGAAACAGATGGCGCAACGTTCCAGAATGAAGGGCGTGGCGGAACAGTATGGAATGCTTGATACCCAATTGTATGCTTATTGGAAGAGTTTGACAGAAGGAACGGCGATGAACGCTTACAGCCTGTTTGTGAGCCGTAATATTCGCAATATAGACGGGAACGGCGAGGTGGTGGATTATGCGGAGCTGTGCGTGACGGCAGGTGATTTGCTGGTGCCTTCATGGGTGAGGATGGAGGAGGCGGAGGACGGGCAACGTTTGGTGACGTGGGATGCTTCGGCTGAGGGGTGGGGTAACCATGCGACTAAGGACCAGTTGCAGCTTGCTGTGCATACCCTTCGGGGGAATAAAGGCAGGGAGAGGATTAAGGTGGTGGCGGAAACGGCGGCGGAGCGGAAAACAGGACAGTACTTGTGGGCGCTGCCGGCGAATTTGGGGAAAGCACATGTCTATGGATTTTTCCGGGGCAAGTATTTCAAGGAAGAGGTGTCGGACAGTTTTTACCTCGGCATGGTGGGCGGGGATTGAGGAGGAAAAATATCTCCCTCTAACTTCTTGCCTTTGCTCGGACAATCCGTAAAAAAGGTAGGATTGTCCGTAATTCGTGTATGGGAGGATGTGGCATTCTACTGTATCTTTGCAGGTGTAGAAAACTGATTAAATGAATGTAATATGGAAACAATCAAACTGAGCAATGGCGTGGAAATGCCGTTATTGGGTTACGGAGTGTTCAAGGTCGCCCCGCAGGAATGTGAACGGTGCGTCAGTGATGCGCTGAACGTGGGTTATCGTCTGATTGATACAGCACAAGCTTATTTTAACGAAGAGGGAGTGGGAAATGCTATCAGCAAGAGCGGGATTTCCCGGCAGGATATTTTTCTGGTGACAAAAGTATGGATTTCGAATGCCGGCGAGGAGAAAGCGGCTGCAAGCATCGACGAGAGCCTGCGCAAGCTGAAGACTGACTACATCGACCTGCTGCTCATCCATCAGGCATACGGCGATGTGTTCGGTTCGTGGAGGGCGATGGAGAAAGCCTACCGCGCAGGTAAGGTGCGTGCCATCGGGGTAAGCAACTTCCAGGCAGGACGTTTCTTCGACTTCGCCCACTA
>DXFT01000177.1 GCA_019114285.1 Candidatus Odoribacter faecigallinarum | reverse complement strand
ACCTCAGATGAAGGAAACAGAGAACCATACTCATGCACAGGATAGTCCTCTACTAAGCATGAGTATGGTTCTGTTGGTTTCTTGCTTTTGCCCTTTTGCCAGTTGCCCAGCCATGTTTCTTGGTCGGGCTGGTCCTTCCCGGTGGGAAGATTTAGCAAATTTTGTTCTGCGGTGTGCCGGCAAGCCAGTTTTCCATGTTTTTGACCACAATATCGAAGCGGGAGGCAAACGCTTCGTGGGTAGCGAAGCCCAGATGCGGGAGCATGAGCAGGTTGGGGGCATTGAATAGCTCGCAGTCTGCGGGCAGGGGCGGTTCTTGGTCATAGACATCAAGGGCTGCGCCGGCAATCTTTCCTTTGCGCAAGGCTTCGTAGAGGGCATTCTGGTTGACGATGGGACCCCGTGCGGTGTTGATGAGGATGGCATGGGGGCGCATGAGGGCGAAGTCCTCGCTTTGCAGGAAATTGCGGGTATCTGCCGTGAGAGGAAGGTGGAGGGTGATGATGTCCGCTTGGGAGAGCAGGGTGTTTTTATCCACCTGGGTGATGCCGGGCAGATTTTTAGGCGAACGGTTGTAAGCCAGGATGCGGCATCCGAAGGCTGCTGCCAGTTGCGCCACCCGTTGGCCGATAGCCCCTAAGCCGATGATGCCAACGGTCTTGCCTCCCAGTTCCGAACCGAGGATGCCCTGCCGGTCTCCGGAGATGCGGGTGATGGCATCGCCGCCAACTATCTTGCGGTAAACGGCTATCATCATGCCGATAGCCAGTTCTGCGACTGCTTGCGTGGAGTATCCGGCAGCGTTGCAAACGGTGATGCCCCGTTTGCGGCATTCTTCGATATCGATGTGGTCCACGCCTGTAAAGGCTACGGAAAGCATTTTGAGGCGGGGGCAATGTTCAAAAAAGTTTTTGCGGAGCGGGATATTGCTGACGGCTATGATTTCCGCGTCCTTTGCCCGTTCGATGAGGGTATCCTCGTCTTCCCGGCGGTCTTTGTAAAACGTAATTTGATGCCCTTGGGCTTGGAGGGCGGCAACAGCGGTGTGGAATGTACATTCGCATACGCCTAACGGCTCTATAAATACAATGTTCATGGTCTGGTGTTTTATTTTATTTGTTTGCAAAGTTATGGATTTTCTTCTCATTTCAAATATCGATTAATTTTGTTACTTTTGCTGCATTACAAGATATGGATAGAGGTGCAAAAATTTCAAACTTTATTGGTATATGACATTATCTGAGCGGCATCAGAAAATATTGGAGTTATTGCAATTGAACGGCACTGTCAGTGTAAATGAGTTGAGTAAGTTGCTGGATGTGTCTTCGGTCACCATCCGTAAGGATTTGGGGATGCTGGAGGAAAAGAAGTTGCTTTACCGTTCCCATGGCGGTGCAATACAGATAGACCCGTATATTGCCAACCGGCATGTGTTGGAAAAAGCAAAGCATTTTCCGGAAGAAAAAAAGCGGATAGGGATGAAGGCTGTCGAACTTTTGCAGGCAAATGACGCGATTATGATTGCTTCCGGGACAACGGTGCTGGCATTTGCGCAATGTATTCCTGTGGAGGCGAATTTGACCGTAATTACTTCTGCAATGAATGTGGCTATGGCTTTGTTGAACTGCCAGCAAGTGGAGGTTATCCAGCTGGGGGGCATTGTGCGTCATACATCGACATCGGTCATTGGTGATTATGCAGAAAGAATGTTGGGTAATTTTTCATGTAGCAAGTTGTTTTTGGGTGTGGATGGCATAGATTTGAAATACGGTTTGACAACTACCAATTCCATGGAAGCGAGTGTGAACCGGGTTATGATAGAGGCTGCCCAAAAGACCATCGTGCTTTCTGATTCTTCTAAGTTCGGACGTCGGGGGTTTGGGAAAATCTGTAATTTGGATGTTGTGGACCAGATTATTACTGATTCCGGTGTTGCTCCCAAGGTTGTGGAGGATTTGGAGGATATGGGAATCAAAGTGACTATTGTCTAAGCGTAATAAAAAAAGAGAAAACCGTTTGGCTTTCTCTTTTTGTGACCTCGGCGGGATTCAAACCCACAACCTTCTGATCCGTAGTCAGATGCTCTATTCAGTTGAGCTACGAGGCCGTCAGCTCCCTTTCAAAAGCGGGACAAAGATAGAGAGAAAATAGATTCCTTGCAAATAATTGGCCTGTTTTTTTACGGCAAAATGGAATTTTGTAGAAGATATAACAAAAATGCCGGTTTCGCCTTTTTATTATTATTTTTGTCGATAGAATATCGGAACAATAAATTATAGACTGTATGTTTCAGAAATGGAAAGAGAAGCTTATCGGGAGGCAGTGTAAAGCCCCATTGTGCCGGGAAGCAGAATATAAAGATGGGAAGGATGTGAAGACATGCCTTGCCGTTGCTGCCGGGGATGCTGAAGGGCAAAAAGCGGTTGCGGAGCTTGCCGTGCATTTGAAGGGAGTGGAGTTGGAAGTGTTGTATTTGGGTAAAGCAGGGACAGGAATGGAAGAAGTTGCGGTTATCGGGGAAGATGATTTTACTTTTTGGGGCAAGGTGAAGAATGAACACTTGAAACAGGTCTTGGACAAACAGTATGATATGTTGGTCGATTTGACGCCGAGAGTTGATGTTGTGGGGCGGTATATTCTTGCACATAGCCGGGCGTCTTTTGCCGTTGGCATGAAAAAAGAGGGGGGGCTTGCCGATTTGGTCGTGGCTCCGGCGGTAGATGTTTCCAATTTTATAAAGCAATTGACAGTGATATTAGCACAAATAAAAAGATATTGAAATGAAAAGATTTGAAGGGACAGGAGTTGCTTTGGTTACTCCTTTTGATGAAAATCTGGCGGTTGACAGGGAGTCGTTGCGCCGCTTGGTAAACCACGTGATAGAAGGAGGGGTGGATTTTTTGGTCGTATTGGGAACCACGGCGGAAAGCGCTAC
>DXFT01000176.1 GCA_019114285.1 Candidatus Odoribacter faecigallinarum | reverse complement strand
TGCCAAGATTATCCCCCATTGGGCAGCACCTTTTATTACTTTCTCCATGTTATACCACATTTTCATTTCAAGGGCATAAAGATAGGAAAAACTATCCGCAATATCCCCTTCCGGCAAGGATTAACACATATTTTCACGCTACCGTGAGCCATTTTAACAGAAAACATGTATATTTGCCATGCACAAACAATAAATACACAGCTATGCAACCCGTCATCTATCCCGTTGAAAAAGAAAAGCTACTTGCCGAACTGACGGAAGAACGCTTTGTCCGCAAGACCAATAAAGCGAACAACGAAATCTATATTTTCGATGCCCACTCCGCCCCCAACCTGATGCGGGAAGTGGGGCGCATCCGCGAACTGACCTTCCGGAGCGCGGGAGGCGGCACCGGCAAGGATGTGGACATTGACGAATTTGACATCGCCCCGGACACTCCCTACCAGCAACTGATTGTCTGGGACCCGGAAGAACAACTGATTCTGGGCGGGTATCGCTTTATCCTCTGCGACCATCTGGAAACCAACGCCGCCGGCGAGCCTAACCTCGCCACGACGGAGCTGTTCCGGTTCTCCGACCGTTTCAAACGGGACTATCTGCCCAAAATGATTGAACTGGGGCGTTCGTTTGTTTACCCGCTTTACCAGTCCACCCGCATCGGGCGCAAGTCTGTCTTTGTCCTCGACAACCTGTGGGACGGCCTGGGCGCCCTCACGGTGGACCACCCGGAAATTGAATACTTCTTCGGAAAGGTGACCATGTACACCAGTTTCAACATCCAGGCACGCAACCTGATTCTCTATTTCATGCGGAAATATTTCAATGACCCGGAGCACCTGGTGGAACCCATCGACCCGCTGGACATCCGCATCGACGAGCAGCAAATGCGGCAAATCTTCACGGGCAGCAGTTACGACGAGGACTACAAAATCCTGTCCCGCTACGTCCGCGAACTGGGGGAAAACATCCCGCCATTGGTCAATGCCTACATGAGCCTCTCCCCCTCCATGAAGATGTTCGGCACTGCCATCAACCCGGGTTTCGGAGGCGTGGAAGAAACCGCCATTCTCATCAAGATTGCCGATGTCTATGAAGCCAAAAAGAAACGGCACATTGCCACTTATATTCCCAAAATTCTTAAACGCTTAAGGACCTAAAGGACACCGCCACCCCCAAAAGGCATGCCATAAAAAATGTCTCCCGGCACATCATGCCAGCCAGGAGACATCCTTAAGAAAAAGCTTGCTTCTTTTCGCTTCACTCACGCATCACCGGCGCTTTGTTGCCGTCAAGCTTTGCGGTGACAAAGCGTCTGGGAAGCGGAATTAATGCGGATGGAAGCCAAAGTATCTGTAGCTTACCCCTTACTCTTCCTTCTCTTTCTCCACCCCGGCAATCTGGTCCACATTCATGTCCGTCTCATTGCTATTGGCGGCTACATTGTAATGCTTCAATGGATTAGCTTTCAACTCCGCATTCATCTTCCGGTTACGCAACACGTCAATGGCAGTATAAACGGCTTTCCGCAAACCGGAATCATCCGCCACCCCCTTGCCCACAACATCGTATGCCGTACCGTGCGCAGTGGTCGTGATGACTGCCGGCAACCCGGCAAACAAAACAGCCCCTCCATAACCTTCAAGCGCCCTGAAAAGCGCTGACCCCTGACCATGGTACAAGGCAAGCACGGCATCAAACTTCTCAAAGACATCACCGGTAAAAAGTGCCTCCGGTGAAAAAGGCCCTAAAGCCATAATGCCTGCATTGCGCGCCTTCTCGAGTGCCGGAGCAAGGATGGCCTTCTCTTCCTCTCCGCAATAACCGCCATCCCCGGCATAAGGATTCAGCCCCAAAACGGCAATCCGCGGCCTGCGAATGGTAAAGTCCATCTTCAAGGTGCTATCCAACAGAGCCAGCCTGTCATAAACAGCATCGGCAGTGATACAGCCCATGATTTCCCGGAAAGGAATCCCGGCAGTCAGAAACCCCAATTTCAATTTCTCACCGACATACAAAGGCATGACGTGCCGGTCATAACGCTTGGACAAAAAGTTCACCCAGCCGCCCACTTCCTGGAAAGAAGCGCATCCCTGCGGAGCTGCTGCCAATACGTCAATCCGTCCGGCATCCAGGCAATCCAATGCAGCCCTGAGGGCAAGCATTGCCGCTTCGTCCGAGTCACGGGTTTCCCGCCCCAAATCGACTTTCACGGCATCATCCGTCACGTTAATCACATTGCAACGCTTGGCATTGGCATCCTCTGGGTGTTGTATGCTGTTCAAGGCAAAGCCTTCAATATTCAACGCTTTACGATGATAAGCTGCCGCCTTGGAAGAACCGAACAATACCGGTGTACACACCTCGCACAGCTTATTTTCCAACATCAGTTTTATTATCAACTCATAGCTGACACTGTTCACATCCCCATGAGCGATTCCAACAAGTAACTTATTTTCCATCATTCATTTATAACTTGAAATTTCTCCTCTCACCAAAAGCAAGAGGAGAAATGATTCTATTTTGGGAACAAAAGTAATACGCAATTATTTACGGTGTTCACCACGGTCGCGCCGTTCTCCGCGCTGACGGTCAGGCTGTCCCTCCGGCTTAGGCAACAATGCCTTGTGGGAAAGGCGCAATTTGCCTGTCTTCGGGTCGATTTCCAAGAGTTTCACACGGATATGGTCACCCTCTTTCAGCACATCTTCCACTTTTTCCACCCTCCGGTTATCCAACTCGGACACATGCAACAGACCGTCTTTGCCCGGCAGGATTTCCACGAAAGCGCCGAAAGGCATGATGGATTTCACAACACCATCATAGATTTCACCCACTTCCGGTTTTGCCACGATGGCACGGATACGCTGGAGAGCCAAGTCAATGGCAGCCTTGTTGCTGGCAGCCACATCCACAATGCCCTTGCCATCCACTTCTTCAATATTGATGACCGTACCGGACTTCTCCTGGATATCCTGGATAATTTTTCCACCGGGACCAATCAACGCCCCAATCTGGTCTTTGTCGATAGTCAGCGACACAATGCGCGGCGCATGCGGCTTCAAATCCGGACGCGGAGCCGGCATGGTCTCCGTAATGATATCCATGATGTGCATGCGTCCCCGGCGGGCTTGCTCCAATGCCTGCTCCATGATATCGTATGACAAGCCGTCCACCTTGATATCCATCTGCGTAGCAGTAATGCCGTCACGTGTACCTGTCACCTTGAAGTCCATGTCCCCCAAGTGGTCTTCATCTCCCAAAATATCAGAGAGAATGGCATATTTCTCACATCCCTTATCTGTAATCAATCCCATGGCAATGCCCGTTACCGGCTTTTTCATCGGCACACCGGCATCCATCAGCGCAAGTGTACCGGCACATACCGTCGCCATGGAAGAAGAACCGTTGGACTCCAAAATATCAGACACGACACGCACCGTATAAGGGAACTCCTCCGGAATCATCCGCTTCAAAGCACGCAAAGCGAGGTTCCCATGCCCGATTTCACGCCGTCCGACACCCCGCGATGCCTTTGCCTCGCCGGTAGAGAAAGGCGGGAAATTATAATGCAGCAAGAAACGGTCCTTGCCTTGGATAGTCGCTTCGTCAATGATTTTCTCATCCAATTTGGTCCCCAACGTAACTGTTGAGAGGGACTGCGTCTCGCCACGGGTAAAAATGGAAGAACCATGAGGACCGGGCAGATAGCCAACCTCACACCAAATCGGGCGGATTTGCTCTGTCGTGCGCCCATCCAGGCGTACCCCTTCGTCCAAAATCATCCGGCGCATAGCTTCCTTCTCCACGTCATGGTAATAACGTGCCACCATCATCTTCTTCTCTTCCTGCTCCTCCTCGCTCATCGTGGCAAGGTAATCCGTCATCACGCCTTCCAGCAGTTCCGCGCGGAGATGCTTGTCCGCATTACACTGCCGTGCCACGTCATAGACTTTCTGGTAACATTTCTCCCAAATATCTTTGCGCAATTCCTCGTCATTCACTTCATGGCAATATACCCGCTTTTCCTTGCCGACAGCAGCAGCCAGTTCTTTCTGTACCAAACACTGCTCCTTAATGGCAACATGGGCAAACTTGATGGCGTCCAGCATTTCCTTTTCGGATACCTCGTTCATTTCGCCTTCCACCATCATAATATTCTCATAAGTAGCCCCCACCATAATATCCAAATCTGCCCGCTTCAAGGCTGAAGCTGTCGGGTTAATGACAAACTCCCCGTCAATGCGAGCCACCCTCACCTCTGAAATCGGTCCGTGGAAAGGCACATCGCTCACCGCGATAGCTGCCGAAGCTGCCAAACCTGCCAAACAATCCGGCATGGATTCCTCATCTGCAGAATAAAGCGTCACCTGTACAAAAGTCTCCGCATGGTAATCATCCGGGAACAACGGACGCAATGCCCTGTCCACCAAACGGGATACCAATATCTCATAATCGGAAGACTTGCCCTCGCGGCGGGTAAAACCTCCGGGGAAGCGTCCCACAGAAGCAAACTTCTCTTTATAATCCACTGAAAGTGGCATAAAATCCACATCCGGTCCTGCCTCTTGCGCAGAAACAACTGTGGCGAGCAACATCGTATTGCCCATTTTCACCATGACAGCACCATCGGCTTGTTTTGCCAACTTGCCGGTCTCCAACGTGATTACCCTGCCGTCGGCAAGCGTAATCGTCTTTTCAATCACATTCATTATCAACTAACTGTTAAAATATAAATTTTAACGGAATTCTTTTTAGGAGGGAGGAGGGAGGATATAAACAAGCCCGGGACAACCGGGCTTGTGGAAAACAATCTTATTTACGCAAATTCAATGCCTTCACGATAGCACGATACCTTTCAATATCGCGGTCTTTCAGATAGTCAAGCAATGCCCGACGTTTTCCAACTAATTTAATCAATGACCTTTGCGTGGCAAAATCCTTGTGATTTTTCTTCAAGTGCTCAGTCAAATGCGCAATACGGTAGGAAAATAAAGCAATCTGAGATTCCGCAGAACCTGTATCTTTATTAGACTTCCCGTACTGAGAAAAAAGCTCTTCTTTCTTTTCTG
>DXFT01000175.1 GCA_019114285.1 Candidatus Odoribacter faecigallinarum | reverse complement strand
GGGAGATGCGGGTAAAGCCCTTGCTGTGATGTTGTTTATCAAATTGTAATCCAAGGCAATACAGGGGCTATTCCCGTTCTGTTCCCGTATCAACTCCGGTTCACCTCCGGTTTATCTCCGGTCTTCCTTTGGTTGGGACTGGTGGAGGAAGGTGGGTGTTCGGGAGGGGCAACTGAAGTGTTGTTTGATTTGCCCCCAATATCCCTTTTATGACGGTGCTTATAGTTGCCTGGAGGAGTGGTTCAGGATTGGCGATGGGTGACGGGCATGTCCTCCCCGGTTGGTCTATACCTCCGCCGTGGTTCCGTCGGTGATGCTCCACTGCTCGTCCGACCGACACCGGACGAGATGCGGAGGAGGTGCGGGGGAAGGTCGAAGCATCCATAGACCAACCCCAGAGGGCACAGCAGGCGGCTAAGGAGTTTTGGGCGGTTGTTTGCCTATTGCCGGAAAGGGGAGGGGCTGGTTTGGGTAGTCCGGCGGTTTGTAAAAAGAGACGGCAGGCGCCGGGGATTTCTTCCGGTGCCTGCCGCCATCAAGCCATGCAGGAGGGTTTATTCCAGTTCTTTCAGGATGCGTTCCACGTCGCCGGGGACGACGCGCCCGAATACCTTCTCGCCAATCAGCACGACGGGCGCCAAGCCGCAGGCTCCCACGCAGCGCAGGCTGGAGAGGGAGTATTTGCCGTCCGGCGTAGTCTCGCCCACATTGATGCCCAGGAGGCGGCGGAACTCGTCGAGCACTTTCTCCGCCCCCCGCACGTAGCAGGCGGTGCCCATGCACACGGAGATGGGGTGCTCGCCCTTGGGGGTCATGGTGAAGAAGGAGTAGAAGGTGACTACCCCATAGACTTTGGATACGGGGATGCCGAGCCTCCCTGCCACGATGCGCTGCACCTCGGGGGGCAGGTAGCCGAAGAGGTGTTGCGCCTTGTGCAGGATGTTGATGAGCTCGCCGGGGCGGTTGCCGTGCTCGTCGCAGATGGCGAGCAGTTGGTCTATTTTGTTTTGCGGTATTTTGATTTCGCTCATGGTGTCGAATTTATGGGTTCATGTTATTTTTTGAAATAGTGTGTGTGCAACAAATGGTGCGCCTTTTCGCTCAGCGGTTTGCCGAGGAAGTCCTCGTAGAGGCGGATGATGTCCGGGTTCTCGTGGGACTTGCGCAGCGGTTTGTTTTTGTCCTCGTCGTAAAGCGCCTTGCCGCGGGCTTTCAGGAGGGCGGAATTGCCGTGGTGCAGGGGTTGCCCGCCTCCGCCGATGCATCCGCCGGGGCAAGCCATGATTTCAATGGCATGGAATTCGGATTTGCCTTCGCGGATTTCGTTGAGGAGCTTCCGGGCGTTGCCCAAGCCGTGGGCGATGCCGATGTTGAGCTTGGTGCCGTTGAGGTCGATGGTGGCACGCTTGATGTTCTGCAAGCCGCGGGTTTCCTCAAAGTCCACTTTCTCCAGGGTCTTGCCGGTGTAAAGCTCGTATGCGGTGCGGAGGGCGGCTTCCATGACGCCTCCCGAAGCGCCGAAGATGACGCCGGCACCGGTGGATTCGCCCAGCGGGTGGTCGAAGTCCTCGTCCGGGAGGGCGTTGAAGTCGATGTTGGCACGCTTGATGAGGCTGGCAAGTTCACGGGTGGAGAGCGAATAATTCACGTCGGGGTCGCCGTCCGTGGAGAACTCTTCGCGGGCGCACTCGTATTTCTTAGCCAGGCAGGGCATGATGGACACCACAATCAGGTCTTCGCGCGGGATGCCCATCTTCTCCGCCCAATAGGTCTTGGCTATGGAGCCGAACATCTGCTGCGGGGAGCGTGCTGTGGAGGGAACGTCGAGCAGGTCCGGGAACTGGTGCTCGAAGAAGTTCACCCATGCCGGGCAGCAGGAGGTGAGTATCGGCAGGCGCACGTCCTTGTCGCCGTTGAGGTAGCGGGTAAGGCGGTCGAGGAGTTCGCTCCCTTCCTCCATGATGGTGAGGTCGGCGGCGAAGTCGGTGTCAAAGACTTTGTTGAATCCCAATTGCCGCAAGGCTGCCACCATCTTGCCGGTGACGGAGGTGCCCGGCGCATAGCCGAACTCTTCGCCCAGGGCTGCCCGCACGGCTGGGGCGGTCTGCACGATGACGGTCTTCTTCGGGTTGTTGAGGTCGCGGATGAGCCGGTTGGTGTGATCGACTTCGGTCAGCGCGCCCACGGGGCATACGGCGACGCATTGCCCGCAGAAGGTGCATTCGGAATCCGCCAGGTCCTCATGGAAGGCGGGGGAGATGGTGGAGACAAAGCCCCGGTTGACGGCTGCCAGCGCGCCGACGGTCTGCACTTCGTTGCACATCATTTCGCAGCGGCGGCAGTAGATGCACTTGCTCATGTCGCGGATGATGGAGGGGGAAGTCTCGATGGGGAGGACGTTGCGTTCTCCGGCGAAGGGGATTTCCCGTATTTTCAAGGTGCTTGCCAGGGCTTGCAGTTCGCAGTTCCCGGACTTCGGGCAGATGAGGCAGTCGTTGGGGTGGTCGGAAAGGATGAGTTCGAGCACCGTGCGGCGGGCGTTGAGCACGCGCAGGCTGCTGGTGTGTACTTTCATGCCTTCCTCGCAGCGGGTGGCGCAGGCGGGGGCGAGGTTCCGCCGCCCTTCGACTTCCACTACGCAGATGCGGCAGGATGCCGGGAGATTGGTGATGCACATATCTTTCAGGTTCATGTAGCAAAGCGAGGGAATGTGTATCCCGATTTGCCGGGCTGCTTCCAGCAGGGTGGTGCCTTTTTCCACTTCCACCGTGTGGTTGTCTATTTGTAAGCTGATATTTTGCATTGTTCTATGTTTTCAATAAATGGACGTTCGGGTTCATTATCTCACGCTGATGGCCTTGAATTTGCATTTTTCCTTGCAGGCGCCGCACTTGATGCACTTGGTGGTGTCGATGAAATGCGGTTCCTTGCGTTCGCCCTTGATGGCATCGACGGGGCAATTGCGGGCGCAGAGGGTGCAGCCGATGCAGAGTTGCGGGTCGATGTAGTAGGACAACAAGGCTTTGCATTGCCCTGCCGGACACTTGTGGTCGCGGATGTGGGCGACGTATTCGTCATAGAAGTTTTCCAAGGTCGAGAGCACGGGGTTCGGGGAGGTTTGCCCCAGTCCGCAGAGCGCCGTGTCCTTGATGACGTGGCTCAGGTTGCGCAGGTTCTCCAGGTCCTCCATGGTGCCTTTGCCCTCGGTGATGCGGGTGAGGATTTCCAGGAGGCGCTTGTTGCCGATGCGGCAGGGGGAGCATTTCCCGCAGGATTCCTCCACGATGAACTCCAGGTAGAATTTGGCGACCGCCACCATGCAGTCGTCCTCGTCCATGACAATCATGCCGCCGGAACCCATCATGGAGCCGGCTGCCAGCAGGTTGTCGAAGTCAATGGGGGTGTCGAGGTGCTTTTCGGTCAGGCAGCCGCCGGATGGTCCGCCGGTCTGCACGGCTTTGAATTTCTTGCCGTTCTTGATGCCGCCGCCGATTTCATAGATGACCTCGCGTAGGGTGGTGCCCATGGGCACCTCAATCAAGCCGACGTTGTTGATTTTGCCGGCAAGGGCGAAGACTTTCGTGCCTTTGGACTTCTCCGTGCCGATGGAAGCGAACCAATCCGCCCCTTTGATGAGGATGGCAGGCACGTTGGCAAGGGTCTCGACGTTATTGACGTTGGTCGGTTTGCGCAGGTAGCCGGACTCGGCAGGGAAGGGGGGCTTGGTGGTCGGCTCGCCGCGTTGCCCTTCCATGGAGTGGATGAGGGCGGTCTCCTCGCCGCAAACGAACGCTCCTGCCCCGTAACGGATTTCAATGTGGAAGCTGAAGCCGGTGCCCAGGATGTTGTCGCCCAACAGCCCGTATTCTTCCGCCTGTTTGATGGCAATGCGGAGACGCTCGATGGCAAGGGGGTATTCCGCCCGGATGTAAACCAGCCCCCGGTTTGCCCCGATGCTGTAGCCGCAAATCGCCATGGCTTCGATGACAGAGTGGGGGTCGCCTTCCATGATGGAACGGTCCATGAAGGCGCCCGGGTCTCCTTCGTCCGCGTTGCAGACCACGTATTTCTGGTCATCCTGGTAGCTGCGGGCGAACTGCCATTTCAGCCCTGTGGGGAAACCGCCGCCGCCCCTGCCGCGTAGCCCGGAGCGTTTGATTTCGTCGATGACTTCCTCCGGGGTCATTTCCGTGAGGCATTTGCCCAGGGCGGCGTAGCCGTCGCGCCCGATGTATTCTTCGATGTTTTCCGGATTGATGAAGCCGCAGTTGCGCAAGGCGATGCGCAGTTGCTTTTTGTAAAATTCCATGTGCTTGGAGTCGCTGACGGCGGCTTTCTTTTCCGGGTCTTTATAGAGAAGGCGCTCTATTTTACGCCCTTTGATGATGTGTTCGTTGACAATTTCTTCCGCGTCTTCCGGTTTGACCTGTACATAGAAGGTGTTGTCCGGCATGATTTTGACAATCGGTCCCTTTTCGCAGAACCCGAAACAGCCGGTGGCAATGACCTGCACGTCGTTGTCCAGGTCTTTTTCCTTCAGGCATTCTTCCAGCTGGTAGATGATGTTCTTGCTGGCGGAAGCCCGGCATCCCGTACCGCCGCAGACGAGAATGTGCATTTTATAACTCATAGAATCGCTTTTCTTTTATTGATTAATATTTTGATGTTGCTTGTTTTTATTGTATTGACTGGTAATTTTGCGGGATAATGCCTTCCACCAGTTCGTCGTTTTTCAGGTATTTCTGGATGATTTCCTCCGCCTTGTCACAGGTGACGTGCCCGAATACGATGGGGTCTTTGCCCGGTTTGGTGATTTCCACGGTCGGCTCGGCATAGCAGTAGCCCATGCAGCCGGTTTGGGTCACGACAGCGTCAATGCCGTTTTTCTCCAGGTTGTCCAGGAAGTAAGTCATGGTGGCTTTGCTGCCTGCCGCAATGCCGCAGGTTGCCATCGCCACTTTGATTTGGATGCGGCTTTCCGGGTGTTCGCTCTTTTCCCGGAGTTCTATTTTCGCCTGTACATTGTCTTTGATTTTCTTCAAGTCTGCCAATGATTTGATTTTTTCCATAATTTACTGATTAATGATATTTATAGTGTTCTTAAATTCTCTTCTATCATTTCCCGGATGCCGTGGAGGATTTCGGGATTGTTGATGGGGACCTCGCCCAGTATTTCCTTGATTTCTGCCGTGTCGAGGGAGTAGGATGCCGTGTCGGTGGCGTGCCGGTAAATGAAATGCGTTTCCGGGTTTGCGCCAATCAGCAGGCAAAGGGTCTCTGCCATGTTGCCCAAGGGAGGACGGTCGAGGTGGTCGTAGCCGAAGGTGGCAGTGACCGTTGTCCCTTTGCCGGGCGTAGAAGTGATGTCGAGCTTGCCTCCTGTCCGTTCCGCATTTTGTTGCAGGAGCGGGATGCCTAACCCCACTTTCCGGACTGTGCGGCTCGTGAAAAACGGGTCTCTCACTTTTGCCAGGGTTTCGGGCGTCATGCCGCAACCGTTATCATGGATGGTGATGGTTAAGGTGTTTTGTATCTGGCTTTCCATCAGTGTTATATCGATTTCTCCGGCGCAGGCGCGGATGGAGTTTTGCACGATGTCCATGATATGGGATGCCAGGTCTTTCATAAGGTTTTGCTTACAATTTTGTGTTTATATCTTTTGTTTAATTTGGGACTGTAATTTCAGCTCCAAATATAATTCAAATCTGTAAAATTGCAACGTTTGCAACCGGAAAATTAATAAATCATTTTTTTGATGGCTTGCCGAATGGCTTCAAATTCGAAATTTTCTACGGCAAGCAAGGTGAAAACCTTGCCGATGTCTTCCGGATAATGGGCATCGGAAGATTGGATAAAAGGATTGCCACTCAGGTGTTTGTTGGATTGCAGGAATGCCCGGGGGGAGGTGTGGGGGCTTAATTCCAAGGCGTCAAATGGCAAGTCTGGCGGGATGAATCCCAATTGCGACAGCAGGCTGAAGCGGGGCTTGTCAATGTGCGCGGGGATAAAAATGCCGTGCAGGGTCCGGACTTGTTGTTCGATTCTGTCGATGGGCTGGTCAAGGGCAGAGAGCAGCAGCTTTTTTTCTTCGTATAAAATCTGGTCTTCTTCGTCGGCAACGACTTGATAGCCGAACCGTTCCGGTGCGTTGGCAATGTCTGGGAGGTGGCTGTCGAGGTAGGCTTGGAACGCTTGCAGCAGCCTGTCATCCGGAAAAAACGCCACACAGTGGATTTCTTCCTGGGTCGTGATTTCCACGCCAGTCAGCACTTTTATCCCTGCTTTTTCCCCTATTTCACGGATGATGCCTGCCTGGCGGGTGGAATTGTGGTCGGTGATGCCGATGAGGTCCAAGCCTTTTTGGCGTGCCGCCCGGATGATGTTCCGGGGGCTCATGTCAAGGTCGCCGCAAGGGGAGAGGACGGTATGTATATGCAGGTCTGCTCGGATGGTCATGGGCAGGGATGTAATAATTGGTAAATTTTCCCGGTGATGTCGAAAGCCTCCTCAGCCGTGCTCAGGATGGGAATGCCTTCCTGTTCGCTTTCCGAGACGGTATCCGCTTCAGGGTGCAGCCCTTTGACTAAGACGATGGCTGCCAATTCCTTCAGTGATGCAATTGCCATGGTGTTTTTATGGGTTTGCAGCGTCACCCAGATGGCTCCTTCCGGGGCGTTCCCCATGACGTCGCTTAGCAGGTCGGAGGTGTAGCCTCCTTTGATTTCGCGTTCCAGTCCGCTGGTTCCGCAACATACCTGTAGGTCCAGTTTGTCGATGATGTCTTTGACTGTCATATTCCGATGTTTTGTATTATTCGTAGTTTTCAAATTTTTCACTTCCCCAGGTCTCGGCAGCGAGTTCTATGGATTCTTCCGGCGTGAGCAAGCCTTCGCATGCCATGACTTTTTGCAGGAAGACGCATTGGCTCAGTTTTGCCTTGTCCTGCACGATGTCCTGTGCCAGCACCCGGCAACTGGGCGCCCCGCAAGCCCCGCAGTCCACTTGGGGCAGGACCTTCATCATGCGCGAGATTTTTTCCATTTTCTGGAGGGCGATTGTCATGTCCTCGTCCAGTTTCTCTATGGGGCGGGGCAGAATGTCCCCTACCAGCTGCATCTGTTCTGTGAGATAACCGGCATATTGCGGCATTTTATTGACAGAAGTCAGGTGCTGGGTAATATATTGTTCTTTGCGTTTTTGTAGCCGTTCGATGGTCAGAAAGCGGTTGTTGATGGTCAGCGCTCCCCCTGCGCAAGAGTGGTCGCAGGCTCGGAGTTCCAGAAAATCAATGTCTTTCAGTTCATCGTTTTCGATTTTCTCCAGGATGTCGATGACGTTGTGTATTTCGTCAATGGCGAGGCACCTGCCCTTGTAGTTGGCGGCTTCGCCGCCGCTTTGCGTCCACAGGATGGACTGCGGGGGCAAGTGGTATTGTTCCGGCACGGTCTCCAGCGGCTTGTCCCGATGCTGTTTCAGCGAGAGCAGTACCTTGTTGTAGATGAAGTCCATGTTGATGACCCCGTCCACCGATGACTTTTCTTCTCCCACCGGGCATTTGATGGCGGCGATTTTGGCAGCGCATTGTGTCACATAGAATATCCCGATGTCCTCTCCCGGAATGCCCCGGTCGATGTATTTCTTCCGGACGTAGGTGGCGGTGATGTCCATCGCCTGCTTCAGCCGGATGATATGGGGGATAAGTGAAGGGAAACGCACTTGTATCAACCGGATGACTGCCGGGCAGAAATTAGAGATGAAAGGGCGTTGCTCCGGGTGGCGTTCCATGTACCGCTTGGTTTCTTCCATGAGCAACCCTGTCGCCTTGTCCACTTCGATGACATAATTGAATCCCAATTGGTGCAGGGCGGAGAAAATCTGTTCCTCGCTGATGTCCTCGCTGAACTGCCCGATGAACACCGTGGGAAGCATGATGACCCGGAACGGGAAATCGTAAATCCGGTTGAAGTCATCTTGTGCGACAATGATGGCATGCCGCGGGCAGGACTTCAGGCACATGCCGCAATCCGTGCATGCCGCCTCGTTGATGGAGGCTTTGCCGTGCCTGATGCGGATGGCGGAAGTCGGGCACACGTTCATGCAGTGCGTGCATCCCGTGCATTGCGTGGCGACGACTTTCAAGGCGTGGTAGAAGGTATCCTTTTTCATTTCCTGTCATTGTAAAGCGGTTATCATGGTTACTGTGGTCCCTACGCCGACTTCCGATTGGATGTCCAGGGTGTCACAGTTTTTCTTCATATTGGGCAGCCCCATTCCCGCGCCGAAGCCCATCTCGCGGACTTCCGGCGAGGCGGTGGAATAGCCCTCCTGCATGGCAAGCCCGATGTCCGGGATGCCGGGACCTTTGTCCGCGACTACAACACGTATCGCCTGGCTGTCGAATGTGACGTGCATGACCCCTTCCCAGGCGTGTGCCACAACGTTCACTTCCGCTTCGTACAAGGCAATGACAATCCGCTTGATAACCGTCGGATTGACGTTTAATTGCTTGAGCAGCTTCTTCACCTCGCTGGACGCTGCCCCTGCCCGCGAAAAATTGCCCCCTTCCAGTTTAAACTCGAATTCCATCTCTCTCTGTGCATTTAATAAATCGGTTGCAGTCCGGCTTTATAAAGTTCCCCGCAGACTTTGAACATGCTCTGCGGGCAAGTGAGTAGCACCATCCCGTTTTCCCGCGCCAGTTCTTCCATCTCCGGAGTCACTGCCTTGCCTCTGACGAAGAGGATAAACGAGATGTCCGACATTTCCGCCGTGCGGATGACTTGCAGGTTCGCCATCCCCGTGATGAGCAGCATCTCGCTGGTGTCCACCCGCAGTACGTCACTCATCAGGTCGGCAGCAAAGGCATACCGCACGTTATGTCCTAAAAATTCTTCTCCGCACACACAGTGCGCATCCAATAACTGAATAATATCTTCCGGTGTCATAAATCTGTATGGTTTGACGCCGTTAAGGTAAGCAAAAAAAAGGACATTCCCATGCGCTTTCGCATTTTTATGCTTAAATGCTCAGCCCGATGGAAAAAATGAACTCTGCGAACAGGCTCTCCGACTGGGTCTGGTAACCGGCGCGCACGCCCAGATGGATGGGATAGGTCAGCCGGAAAAAGTGGGTGTCCGTGGTCAATTCCAGCCCGTAGGAGGAATGGTGTTCCGTCCCCGTGAGGCTCTTGCTGGTCCCGAAGTCATAGAACACACAGCCGTTGATATTCTTGAAATAGAGTATCGAACTGATGTGTTGGTCGGGATAGGCGATGGGGAAATGGTAGGAACCCCGGAATGTGGCGATTTCATACCCATAGAGGCTGATGCCCCGTGGGTAGGAGATTTTGTTGCTGTAGTTGCGCGTCCGGTCGGACATGTGTTGGAAGCCCCCGTAAAGGGCGAGGGAATGGTTGGCTGCCACGCCCGGAAAATAGAACTGCCCCGCTGTCCACCATTGCTCTCCCAAATGGAGCCCCTGGCTCAGGGCGTGGGTATAGCCTGCCGTCAGCACCTGTCCCCACCGGGGATTGATTTCCTGGTCCGTCATCCGCGCCTGGTTGCTGAACGTGATGCCGTATTCCATCAACTGGTAATACCGTTTGCCGAATTGGATGTCGTAATCTTCTGTTTGGACAGGGGCAAGCCAGAGCGTATCGTTCTCGAGGAACATGGCATATAGTTCCTGCGGGCGTTGCCGGTGGATGCCTTCTATCTGGTAGCGCACGTAAGGGCGGAGGGAACGGTTGAACTGCCGGGCGGAAAGGTTGAACGGGAACTGCATGGTGATGTCTGCGGACGAACGTTGCGCTTTGTACGTCACGTAAAGGGGCATGTCCACCCCTCCCCGCCGGAGCGTCCCCGTTTCCTGGGACGTATAGTTCTCCCGTCCGCTCTTGAACGTCAGGCTCACCACAGGCCACCATCCGCTGTACGTCAGGTCAACCAGCCAGTTGCCGTGCTCATAACCGGAATCCTTGATGTATCCTGCCGTGAAGGACAACGTGCTGAGCTTATTCTGGGAATAGACCGTCGCGCCGAAATCAAACCCTATCGGCGAGAGGCTGGCGTACAGGGGTGCCCAGCTGTGGATATTGGGCAGGTGGGTGAACTTGTTGTACTTGCGCGAAGGGAAAATGCTGTCATACGTGAATTTCCCTTTCCATCCCTCTTGTGTCGTGACGAGTTCTGCCAACGGGTAGGTGGCATAAATGGTACTGTCCGCCTTCCACTCTGCCGCAGGCAGGCGTGCCGGTTTGTAGCCGTCTGAAGTATAGAAAGAGAAGTACAGGCTGCTGTCCCTCCTCCCGTAAGCCGGGAAACGGACGCCATACCTGCCTTCCGCAATCTTCTCTGTCTGCCCGTTGCGCAGGCGGTAAAAGGCATTGTCCGTGTCATACGAGGCGCGGTAAACATACGTGCTGTCGTCCAGTTGCAACGGGTTGTCCAGCTCATAATGGAGGTTTTCCGTCAGCCGCCGCCTTTCCCGCGTGGCGATATCGATGGATTCCAGGCGCATCCCCCGGGGCGATTGCACTGCCACCGTGATTTTCCCCGCGTGCCATGAGGGATGGATGAAATGCTCCCCCTCCCCGGCGGCAAGCCGCCACACTTCTCTTTGCAGTGAGGAGTCCGCAAGGACCAGGTACGAGCGGTTGCGGTTGTCCGTCTCCACATAGCCCCACCCGCCGCCTGTGCTGAACGGGGCGAACTGGTTGTTTGCGCCCCGGTGGCGGCGGTACTTCCCCTTTTTCAGGTCATAGCTGCTCAGCCGCATCCTTCCCCCCTGGTCCCAGCGCACATGCGGGCGGTATTCGCTCCAGACGATGCGGTTGCCGTCGGTGGCGAACTTGCGGTCGTCCGTTGAGCCTGTGCGGGTGAGCAGCCGCTCCTTGCCCCCTTGCAGAAGGACGAACGCCCCCGTTTCCCGCAAGCCCTCCTTATAGGCGAGGACGCCCCCGTCGGGGAGGGGGGTAGGGTAATAATAACCGGCGTAATACTTGTTGCAGGTGCTAATCGTGTCGAAGTCGTTGCGCCTTCCGGCGGCTTCCAGCAGCCAGCGTTGCCGCAACTCCGTGAAGTTGTCATAATAGAGCGTGTGCTTAGCTCCGGAGTGCCGGTTGTCCGCCTTCACGCTGTCCGGGTTGGCAAAAAGGCTTCTGAATCCCGGTTCCTGCCACAGGCTGTCGCGTTTGCCTTGCATTGTGAGCTTCAGGCTCTTGTCAAAAGGCATGATGCCGAACGGCCGTCTGCCCGTGCGCTCCAGCGCTTTCGCCCATACGTCGGACCCGTAGTGCCGCCGCGTGTTGGCAGTCATGAAATACCCCATGTTGTAGCGGTTGGGCACATAATCTTTTTGCGAGCCGAGGATGGCTTTCGGGAAGGAATAAATGCCCTTCTCCACCATCTGCGCCTTCATCTCGCCCAGGAACTCCGGCGAGCGGCCCCGCCCCACGTGCCCCACCGACGTTTCAAAACAGACGGCATCCCCCTCAATGAACCACATGGGAAGATAGACTCCCACTACCGCAATCGGGAAAATCTCCCCGAAGAGGTAATACAACCCGTGGGTCAGCCCCTGGTTGATTTTATCAAACTGCACTACATGCCGGAACTCATGCGTGCAGAGGTGCTCCAGCCATGCGTCGCCCGGCTCTTGGGACGGCATGGTGTATAATTCGCTTTTGCGGGGCGCGAGCGCCACGTTCCCGTTGGAGACGCCCCCGTCCGCGTGCATAATCATCGCGATTTTCTTGGGCTTCTGCCCGAGGGTATTGGCGTGGCGGTACAGGCGGCTGTAAATGTTGGCTGCTTTTTGCGCTTCGGTTTCAAAGAAATCGGGGTAAATGATTTGGAAATTCTCCGTCTTGATTTGCCGCCAGCGCAGCGATGGACGGTCCTGTCCGAAATTGACGAATTGCGCCTTGCTGCACAGGCTTGACAGCAGGATGGCAAGTAGTACTATGCTTTTTTTCAACTTCAATGTGCTTAAATGTATATAGTCCTTGGTTTGCCTTCCGGCAAAATTCCCGTTGGCAAAGATAGTAAGAAAATGCAGAAAAACCGGCACTTGTGTCCGATTTTTCCGCTCCCGCATCCGCAGCCCGGCACGTCCTTCCCTGCCTCTTGCTGCTTCCCCCTTTCCTGCCCGTTTTCCCCCTTTCCGGGACCCCCAAATGCCCCTTGAATATCCCCCGGAATTACCCCTTGAAGCAAGTAATATTATGTCAATATCAAACGGCATGCCTGTCAAGGATATACGGCAATCAACTACGTATCACCTACGTTTCATCTACGTTTCACTTACGTTTTAAAATGTAGGTGATTGGAAAGTGATTTTTTGTTCTTTGGAAATTGTTGGCTTTGTGTGGTTGGGTTGCGTCGGGTTTGTGTCGGAGAGGCTACCGGGGAAGAACTGAGAAAAGCAAGGAAAGGAAGGTATTTTTTCTTTTTATTTCGTTATCTTTGTGCCGATTTATTAACGTATTGCGTATGATGGACAAGGACAGGATTATTGAGTTGCGCCGTTTGCTGGAGTACCACAACAACAAGTATTACATCGAGAATGCGCCGGAAGTTTCCGACAGGCAGTTCGATGAGTGGATGCATGAGCTGGAGCGGCTGGAGGGGCAGCATCCTGAGTTGTATGACCCTAATTCGCCGACGCAGCGGGTGGGGCAGGACATCAACCGGGAGTTCGTGCAGGTGGAGCACAAGTATCCGATGTTGTCTTTGGGGAATACGTACAGCCGGGAGGAACTGGAAGACTTTGACCGGCGGGTGCGGAAAGTGGTGGGTGACAAGGTGCAGTACGTCTGTGAGTTGAAGTATGACGGCACGTCCATCAGCTTGACTTACCGGGACGGGGAATTGGTGCAGGCGGTGACCCGGGGGGACGGGGTGAGGGGTGACGATGTGACGGCGAACGTGCGGACCATCCGCACGGTGCCTTTGCGGCTGAGGGGGGATTATCCCGCGGAGTTCGAGATACGGGGTGAGGTCCTGATGCCTTTTGGGGTGTTCAACCGGCTGAACCAGGAGAAGGCGGAGGCGGGGGAACCGCTTTTCGCGAATCCGAGGAATGCGGCGGCGGGGACGTTGAAGTTGCAGAAGTCCTCGCTGGTGGCGAAACGGGGGCTGGATTGTTACCTGTATTACCTGCCGGGCGAGGAGGTGCCGGAAGCAACGCATTACGGGAATTTGATGAAGGCGAAGGAGTGGGGGTTTCCCATCCCGCCTTATATGGAGGTGGCGGACACGCTGGAGGAGGTGTGGGCGTTTATCACGAAGTGGGACAAGGAGCGGACGGGGTTGCCCGTGCCTATTGACGGGATTGTCGTGAAGGTGAATGACCTTGCCATGCAGCGGTTGCTGGGCTATACGGCGAAGTCTCCGCGGTGGGCGATTGCTTATAAGTTCAAGGCGGAGCGGGAGGAGACGGAGTTGTTGGAGGTGACGTACCAAGTGGGGCGGACAGGAACGGTGACTCCGGTGGCGAACCTGGAGCCGGTGCATATCGCAGGGACCGTGGTGAAGCGTGCTTCGTTGCATAATGCGGATATTATTGCTTCGTTGGATTTGCATGAGCATGACCGGGTGTATGTGGAGAAAGGGGGGGAGATTATTCCGAAAATTGTGGGGGTGGACCGAGGGGCGCGGCGTGAGGGCGCGAAGCGGGTGGAGTTTATCACGCGGTGCCCGGAGTGCGGCACGCCGTTGATGCGGACGGAGGGGGAGGCGAACTGGTATTGCCCGAACGAGGAGCATTGCCCGCCCCAGATAGCGGGGAAGATTGAGCATTTCGTGGGACGGAAGGCGATGGATATCGAGGGCATCGGCACGGAGATTATCGACCTGTTGTTGCAAAAGGGGATAATTCGGAATGTGGCGGATATTTACGATTTGCCGGAGCGGCGGGAGGAGTTGATAGGGTTGGAAAAGGTGGTTTATCCCGCGAGTTTCGAGATGACGCATGTCCCGCTGGCGAAGGTGATTTATGGTTTTGAGTTAGGGATGAAGAATATGTCTGCCTCTTTGGCAGAGCGGCTTGCGGGGGCTTTCCGCACGCTGGAGGCATATACGAAGGCGGATTACGGGGCTTTGGAGCAGGTGGCAGGGGACGCGGGGACGGCGAAGGCGCTGTGGGAGTATCTGCAACGTCCTTTTAACCAGACGTTGGAACGGCTGAAGGAGGCGGGGGAAGTGGAGGACGTTCCGCTGGATTATGTCATTTATGCATTGAATGTGCCGGGGATTGACAGGCATAAGGCTGACTTGTTGTCAGCCCGGTATGATTATATTTATGAGCTTGCCATGGCAGGTATAGAAGATGTCGCTGGTATAGAAGGTATTGGGCGCGATAACGCTCTGGCTTTGGCGGAGTTTTTCAGCCGGAATGGCAGGTTGGTACGGAAATTGAATACCCTCAATGTTTTCCGGCTGCAGGTGAAGTCGGTGGACAAGTTGTTGGGTGAGATAGAGCGGTCGAAAGGGGCAGGGTTTGCCTGTCTGTTGAATGCTCTGGGTATCCGTTATATAGGGGAGACGGCTTCGCGTAATATAGCCAAGCATTTCAGGACAATGGACAGGTTGATGGCTGCCGGGTATGAGGAGTTGGTAGAGGTGGAGGATGTGGGGGAGCAGATGGCGGGAAGTCTGTTGCGCTGGTTTGGGAAGACGGAGAACCGGGAACTGGTGGCGCACTTGAAGGCGCGGGGGGTGGATATGGAGTTGAAGGAAGAGGAGGGCGGCAGCGATGCGCTGGAGGGACTGGCGTTTGTCATTACGGGCACTTTGAGCCAGCCGCGTGAACATTTCAAGGAGTTGATACTGAAGGCAGGGGGGAAGGTCAGTGATTCGGTTTCTTCGAAGACCTCTTATTTGCTGGCGGGGGAGAATGCAGGAAGCAAGTTAAAGAAGGCGGAGAAGTTGGGGATAAAGGTGATTTCGGAGGAAGAGTTTAACAGTTTATTGAATTTGTAATCATTGGGTTTATGGCAAATAATAATACACAGAAGTTGAAAAAAATCGTGTCTTTGGCGAATGCGGAAGCAAAGCGTTTGGGGAACAAGAAGATTGCGCCCGAGCATTTGTTTCTGGGATTGTTGCATTTGAGGAATAACTGGGCAGTGGATATTTTGCTGACGTTCGGGGTGGATGTGTTTGCCCTTCAACTTAAAGTGGAGCGCAAGGTCGCCAAGTCGGCGCATCCGGAGGAGGAGCTGCCGGAGAAGTTGGAGTGTACGATGTCTGCCAACAGTGTATTGAAGCGGGTGATGGATGAGGCATTGGACATGGGCGACACGACGGTGGAGTCGGAGCATGTGTTGCTGGCTTTGTTGAGGAATCAGGCTAATTTTGTGACGAAGTCGTTGTTTTCAATGGGGGTGACTTATGATAATTTTAAAGACCGGCTGATGAAGGAGAAGACGCGGATGCAGTCGGATTCCGGGGATGAGTCGAATGATTTTGATTTTTCGGATGACGAGGATATGTTTTTCAATCCTTTCCGCCGGCGTACTCCTGTGAAGTCTAATGTGTCGCTGTTGGAGACGTATGGGACGGATATCACGAAGGCTGCGGAGGAGGGGACGTTGGACCCGATTGTCGGCAGGGAGCGCGAGATTGAGCGTCTGATACAGATTTTGAGCCGGCGGAAGAAGAATAATCCGGTGCTGATAGGTGAACCGGGAGTGGGTAAGTCTGCCATTGTGGAGGGGTTGGCGATGCGGATTGTGCAGAAGAAGGTGTCACCGGTGTTGTTCGGGAAACGGGTGGTGGCGTTGGACATGGCTTCAGTGGTTGCCGGGACGAAATACCGGGGGCAGTTTGAGGAACGCTTGAAGGCGATATTGAATGAATTGATAAAGAATAAGAATGTCATTCTGTTTATAGATGAAATCCATACGATTGTGGGTGCCGGGAATGCGGGTGGAAGCCTGGATGCCGCTAACATGCTGAAGCCGCCTTTGGCGCGTGGGGAGGTGCAGTGCATCGGAGCAACGACGTTGGATGAGTACCGCCAGAGTATTGAGAAGGACGGGGCATTGGAACGCCGTTTCCAGAAGGTGTTGGTGGAACCGACGACATGGGCTGAGACGATGGAGATATTGGATAAAATCAAGCATTGTTATGAGGATTACCACAATGTCCGTTATACGGAGAAGGCACTCCGTGCATGTGTGAATTTTACGGTGCGTTATGTTTCTGACCGTTCATTGCCGGATAAGGCTATTGATGCTTTGGACGAGGCAGGGTCACGTGCGCACATTACGAATATGGCAGTCCCGCATGCGATAGAGGATTTGGAGCATGTGTTGGAGGAGATAAAGGTGAAGAAGAAAGAGGCGGTGGAGTTGCAGAATTTTGAAGTGGCAGCGGCTTTCCGTGACCAGGAACGTAAGTTGCAGGATGATTTGGAAGCAGCTAAAGCGCAGTGGAAGCAGGATTTGGAGGAGAATCGCGTGACCGTGGACGAGGAGAATATTGCAGAGGTGGTGGCCATGATGACGGGGGTGCCCGTGAAGCGGATAGCCAAGACGGAGGGTATGCGGCTGTTGCAGATGCGAGGGGAACTGTCCGGTAAGGTTATCGGTCAGCAAGAGGCGATAGAGAAGGTGGTGAAGGCAATCCATCGCAATCGGGCAGGGCTGAAGGATCCGAACCGCCCGATAGGCTCTTTTCTGTTTTTAGGTCCGACCGGGGTGGGTAAGACACAGTTGGCGAAGATATTGGCAGAATATTTGTTTGATTCGCAGGATGCCTTAATCCGCATTGACATGAGCGAGTATATGGAGAAATTTGCCGTGTCTCGTCTGGTGGGTGCACCTCCCGGATATGTCGGTTATGAAGAGGGCGGACAGTTGACGGAACGGGTGCGCCGCAAGCCTTATTCGGTCGTGTTGCTTGATGAGATAGAGAAAGCGCATCCCGATGTGTTCAATATCTTGTTGCAATTGTTGGATGACGGGCAATTGACGGACGGCTTGGGACGGAGGGTGGATTTTAAGAATACGATTATTATCATGACTTCCAATTTGGGTAGCCGGCAGTTGAAGGATTTCGGACGGGGGATAGGTTTTACCATTGATGAGCGGATTGGGGACAGTGCTTATGCGAATCATGTGGTGCAGAAGGCATTGAAGAATACTTTCTCGCCTGAGTTCCTGAACCGTGTGGATGAGGTGATTGTGTTTAATTCCTTGGCGAAAGAGGATTTGCGTGCTATTGTCGATATTGAATTGAAAGGTTTGTTAAAGCGAATTGGCGATTTGGGATACAGGGTGGAGATAACGGATGGGGCAAGGGATTTCCTGACGGAGAAAGGTTATGACCCGCAATACGGTGCCCGTCCGCTGAAACGTGCTGTCCAGAAGTACTTGGAAGATGAGTTGGCAGAAGCCATTATCAAAGGGGAGATAGAGAAAGAGAAGGTTGTACACGTAGATTATAAGGAGGGTGATTCACTTTTGATTTCTTGTCAATAGAGGAATAATAGTTGTAGGAGACAGCCCCCCAAGTTGAATGAAAAAACTTGGGGGGCTGTCTTTATTAGTCGGCAGTTTTTTTAGATAGTCGTTTGCTGAGGTAGTAATAACACAGTGGCACGAAATAAAGGCTGACGACGGTGCCAAAACCTAAGCCTGCAATCATGGTGACGGCGAGTGGGCGTTGCAGTTGGGAGCCTATGTCCTGTCCCCAGAGAAGGGGAAGCGTGGCAATGATGCTGGTGAGACTTGTCATCAGGATAGGTTTCAGACGCCGGACACCTCCTTCGTGAATAGCTTCCAAGAGGGGATAGCCTTCTTTTTCAAGCCGGATAATGGTGTCTATTTTGAGGATGGAGTCGTTGATGATGACACCGCACATGACAATGATTCCTATCATGGACATCAGGTTGAGTGAGATGCCGCAACACCACAGGCAAATGAGTGTAAAGGCAAGGTCAATAGGGATTTCCACTAAGATGATAAGGGGCATGGAGAGTGATTCGAATTGGGCTGCCAGAATGAAATAGAGCATCAATATGGCTATAATGATGATAATGGCCATTTCCTGCAAGGTTTTCTGACCGGAGAAAAGGGAACCTTCGAAGTGAACGTCGAAGTTGTTCTGTTGTGCTGTTTTTCTAATATTGTCAATGATTTCACGGGTGTCATTGCCGGTGTTGTATATGTTAACAGAGGTGACAACCCCTTCTTTTTTGCCGGTAATCTTTTTATAGTCATACTCTGTACCCAGTTCTACTAAGTCTATGGCAGGAATGTAGTTTTTCCCGTCTTTGGTGACGATTTGCGTATGGGTGAGAATATCCCTCAATGTTTGTGCTGTTTCGGTGATGACGATGGGGATGTAACGGCTGCCTGTGTTTAATTTTCCAATGTTATTTTTGCTGATATTTTTTTCCAATTCGTAGATGACCGTATTTTGGTCCACATTATAAAGGGCAAGCCTGTCGGGGCGTAAATGGATGGCAATTTTTTCTACAGTGGCGACGGGACTGAGTTGAAGGTCGGGCATGTCTGTTGCCAATTTTTCAATAAAACGGTTTACCGTGTCCACGGGGATGGTTTCACGCCGTTGTGTGCTGCTGAGGTTGGCAATGAGGGGAGCGGTCTCTTCTTCAAACATTTGCTCAAAGAGGTTCTTGACTTTTTCTATTTCAACCCGGGCATCGGGGTATTTGCTGTGGATGTACTTCCGGATTTGCTGGACGGTGTACACAAGGCTGGCATTATCTTTGGTTTTGATATAAAATTCGGCTTCATTAGGGTCTTGATTGTCTTCCCGATTGAGGAAAAATTGTTTTTCTCCGACGAAACAGCTGATTTCTTCACACTGATTTTCGAAAGTGGCGATAATGTCATTGACACGTTTTTGGTTTTCTTCTATGTGGATACTGTTGTTCCAGTCTGTTTTGATGAGTATTTCATTGATTTCAATGGGGGGCATCTGTTCCAGTTTGAGGAACCAGGCAGAAATGATACCTGCTATTAGAAAACCGGACATCAGGATAACAGCCCTTTTGCGGTGGTGGAACACAAAATGGTACCCGATAGTGTAGTATTTATCTAAATGTTTGAGACTTAGTTTTTCTATGAGGTTATTGATTTTAATGGCTTTGGCATTTGTGAAAAGCAGATGGAATATGACCGGGACAATGGTAATGGATACGAACAGGGATACGAACAATCCAATAGACACTGCCATTGCCTGGTCGTAAAAAAGAGCTCCTGCAATGCCCCCCAAGAAAATAAGGGGAATAAATACGGCACAAGTGGTCAATACGGAAGAAAGCAATGGGCGGATGATTTCCAATGTACCTTGACTGCATGATTCCAGGAGGGAATACCCCCTTTCCCTGTATTGGTTGATGTTGTCGATGACAATGATGGAGTTGTCCACCATCATGCCGACTCCAATAATCAGTCCTGCCAATGATATGGTGTTGATGGAAAGTCCAAATAATTGGAAGAAGAGGATACTGATGATGGTGGAAATGGGGATGCTGAATGCGATGATGAGGGCAGAGCGGATATCTTTTAAAAAGAACAGCATGACAAGCACGGCAAGCACAATACTCCATACTAAACTTTGGGACAAATTGTCTATGGTGTAGTTTAATAAGGTGGCTTGGTCACGTGTTACGGAAAATTCAATGTCGGGATATTCCTTTTTGAAGTTTTCCAGCATTGCTGATATATTTTCTTTCATGTCGGACATCCGGGCGTCCGATTCTTTGATAATTGCCATGCAGAGGGCTTGTTTCCCTTGATCGACGAATATTCCCCGTTTGTCTCGGGGACGGATGCCGACTTCCGCAATGTCCCGAAGCTGGATGAGCCTGCCTTCTATGTTGAGGTAGATGTTTTCCACTTCTTCGATGGACATGAGTTGGCTGGCAAATTTCACGTTGTATTGGTAATAACCGTCCCGGATACTCAGGCTGCCTGCAATCTGGTTGTTTTTGTTTATGGCATTTTGGAGTTGTTCCTGAGTGATGTTGAGACTGCGGAGCTTGGCTGCATCGGGCAGGATGTACATTTCCGGCTGGTAGTTGCCGCTGATGTCCACCATGGCTACGTCGGGCAGTTGCTCAAGCCGTTTTTTCAACACAGCTTCTGTAAATTCACAAAATTCAAGGAATTTGCTTTCGGAAGTGATGTTGGGCGTATAGAGATGGATGTAGAACACCGGGATGTCCGACGTAGATGCCTTGATGATGATGGGACGTTGCATGTCTTGAGGAAGGTAATTCATGGCTGCATCCACCTTTTGGTTCACTTCAATGAAAGCATAGTCAATGGAAGTTCCATAATTGAATTTCATTTTGATTTGTCCGCTGCCGTCTTTCGACTCCGATTGGATGTAGGAGAGGTGGGGCACTTGTTGGAGTTGGTTGCGCAAATTGCCCGTGATGGTATTTTCTATTTCACTGGCAGAGGCGTCGTCCCGTGTATAATGGACGGTGATTTCCGGGATGTCAATGTTTGGCATGAGGGATACCGGTAGCTTGAATGCTGCTACTCCTCCTAATACGATGAAGGCGATGGTAGTCATAATGACTGCTACGGGTCGGTGTAGAAAGAATTTTATCATATTCTTGATGGCTTAATTTTAAACATAACAGGTAATACAAGCATGAGCACGAGTAAAGAAAATGCCAGGCCGCTCATGGTGCCGATGGCAAGGCTGAACCAAAATTCACTGATGTCTCCGATGAGGAAGGGAATAAATCCTAACATGGTGGAAATAATGGTCAGCAATATGGGAATAATTTTGGCATTCCAGGATTTCAGATAAGTTTGTAATCCTCTTGGTTTTCCTGCCTTGACCCGGTTATTATAATCGTTGATGATGTATAAAATGGCATTGACAGAAAGCCCGCACATCATGATGAATGCGGCTAATCCCCCTTCGTTGAATTGGAGTCCGAAAAGATAGAAACCCAAAAAGCAACCGATGAAGGACACAGGCGCAATGGTGATGACCACTAAAGCTTGCCGGAGAGATTCAAGCAAAATAGCGCAGATAAAATAAATAATCGTGATGACCAGCAGGATATACCATATCCGTTTGTCAATGCCTCCGGCTCCTTCCCAGAAGTGGTATCCCCAATTGTGGCCGTCTTTAATCCGGAACCCGATAGGCATTTCCTTGTTCATTTCTTTAATGACTTGTTCTTTTACTTTGTCGGACAGCATATAATCTCCGATAAAGTCATACTGTACGACTACTTCGTATTCCTGATTGGTTTTTGCAATAGATTCAAAACTCTGAGCTTCTTCTATTTCACCGACATCTTCAAGTCGGAATACTGAATTATTGCCTTGTACCGGTTGGTTTTTTAATTCCCATAAACTGGCTTTTTGTTGTTTGATGGGGCGGAGGACAACAGGTGAGAGTTTTTGGTTGATATAGGCTTCCGTCCGGCTGTCTTCTGTGCCCGATAATTTATAGAGATGGGCAAGCATGCTGCTGATGTCCGAATTATTGCGTGCCAGTTTTTCTTTGCTGACTTCGATGGCATACTCTTTGGTTTTGTTCGGAGTGCGGTTGCTGCCGATATAGAGTTTCTTGACCCTTTTTTGTTTTTCCAGTTCTTGTTTGAGTTGGTCAGCATAGATAAGCACTTTCCGGTAATTATATCCAACTACCTTCAGGGCTTCGCTTCTGTATTCATTGCTGGTCCGGTTGGAAAATCCTTTGCCTACGCCATTGATGTCCGAGTCTCCGTTCCCAATGGTGTTGGCAAAGCGGATAAGTTCGTTTTTTATCCGTTCGGGAGCTCCGGTCAATTCTTCTTCTTCCTTGAATGTGATGGACATGTGTGCCGTGTTGGGCGAATAGATGTCTGATGTGAACGTCTCAATTTCCTCAAAACCTGCCAGAAACTGTTCGATTTTGATGAATGCTTCATTCATTTGGTCGAGCGTGGCACCATGTGGCATGGTCATTGTCAGGTTCAAGGTGGTGCGGGCTTTTTCATCCGGGTCGTGCATGCGCCAGTCTCCTCCCCCTCCTTCAATGAACAGCCGGAGGCTGCCTCCCAAGGTTTTGTCTATCCAGGGTTTTGCCTGTAAATAGAATTCACTGCTGAATATCCGGTTGTATAATTCGGCAAAAGGCTTGTCCCTGTCAATGGTTGTTGGAATCAGGAATACCGGTAGCCCGAAACCTAAAATGATGGCAACGAAAAGCCAGCTTCGGTGGCGTTGCAGGAAGAGAATGGTTTTTTCATACCGGTGTGTGAACCGGGCAATGCGTTGCAAGCGGCGGTAGCGTTGTTGTATGGCGGGGGCAGGCAGAGGGATTTTTTCCATCAATGCCGGAAGGAAAAAGAGGGCGATGATGACCGAAAGGGTCAGGTTAATGATAATCACTGCCGAGAACCCCCACATGTTTCTCATGACCTCGTTGTCCATATTGAAGATGACAACCAATGCGCCCATGGTCGTGAGTGTCGCTGCCAGGATAGCCATAAATACTTTACGGTTGTGGTGGTAGCGGTAATGGTCTGCCATGACAATCACATTGTCGATGATGATACCGAATGATACGGTAATACCGGCTAAGGCATAAAGGTGGATTTCAATCTTGAAGAAATAGTAGAACACCAACGCAATGAGGATATTGGCAGCAAGGCATATCGTGATGATTGCCAGATAGCGTAAACTTTTACTGGTCAGCCAGACGAATACGAGCAGGATGGCAATGGTCAGGGCTGTGCGCAACAGATTGTCATTTAGCTCGTTTTTTAGCTCTTTGCTGTTGTCTAACAGCAGGGATACGGAGTAACCCTCGGGCAGGGTTTGAATCACTTCCTGCATCTTGTCTTTCACCTTGGAAGAAAGGTCAATCATGTTTGACTTTTTCATGCAAAAGACATTGATGTTAATGCGATTTAGTCCGTTAATCCGGTAATAGGAAGAAGGGCGTGCCTCGCAGTAATCCAAGGTGGTGATGTTTTTCAGATAGATGGTTTTGCCTTCAATGGTTTTGATGGGAATGTCCAGAAAATTGATGTCTGTTTCCGCCGGATTGCCTTTGAATACGATATAGGAATATTTTTCCACCGGTTTGCTTTCGATGAGCACTTTGCCGCCGTCACGGTTGGAATAATACCGGTTGATTGCCGAGGTAATCGTGGAAGGAGTGATGTTCAGGTCTTCCAATAGCTGTTTGTCATAATAGAGTACCCATTCAAAGGGTACGGCGCCCGTCACGCTGACATTTTCAATGTCGGCTATTTGTGAGATTTCCGGAACAATATGGTCTTCGGCGAATAGGGCGACATCCTGGCTGCTGCCGGGACCGGTGATGGTGTAACTTTGCAATAACTGCCGTTCTTCTTCGTCTTGAAGTCCTTCCTGTTGGATTTCGCCTCCTTGTACGGCACTGACTCTGACGCCTTCCGGAAGGCTTTTTGCCAATGAGCGGATAAGGGAGGACACATACAATTTGGTCGCGTCAATATCTTCATTCTTGTCAATCGCCAAAGTAATGATCCCATAGCCCTGCTTCGTTTGCGAATAGATGTTGTTTAGTCCCTTGATGCGGCTGAAAACTCCTTCCAGTTTGGAGGTCACTTCCATTTCCAGCATCTCCGGGTTGGCGTTCGCCCATGAGAATGAGACGCTCAACTCGTTTGAACGGGAGGAAGGCATCAGCTGGAGTGACAGTTTGGGAATGACTGCAATGCCCAGCAGCATCAGCACAATGAAAAAAGTATTGATGGAAAATGCCGATAATTTCATAAGTCGGTAATCAGTCGTTTATTACAATGACTTCGCTCTCGTGCGAAAGTCCCAGATTATTATCGTAAATGACTTCTTCTCCTTCTTTCAAGCCGGCTTCAATGCTGATTTCTTCACTGTTTTCCACTCCGGTCGTGACATATTTCCAGATGGCTTTCCCGTTTTCATGGACAAAGACCACCTTCTTCCCCTGTCGGGGCAGTACGGCGGATTTGGGAACAATGAGTTTGTGTTCTATCGGGCGTTTCAAGATGATGTTCACGTTCATGCCGTCCACTAAGAGCTTGTCCGGATTGGCAGTGGTCGCCTTGATTTTGACCATGCCGTTGGCGTCGATTTTCGGATTGACTTCTGTCACTTTCCCGTGCAGGGTGACTGCATTGTTGGCATACGGGGTCAATTCCACCTCCATTCCCTTGCGGATATGTTGGATTTCCGTCTCCAGCACATTGAACACCACTTCCATTTGTGAGTCGTCGATGAGTGTGCATAAATTTTCATAAGCGGAGGAAGGATTGTACGGTTTGGCTTCCAGGTCGGCGACGATGCCGCTGAAGGGGGCGCAAGTACGGATGTTCTCATATTCCGTTTTGGCTTTTCGGTATGCCTGGAGGGCTGAGGTGTAGCCGCATTGCAACATGATGGTCCTTAACCGTTGGGTCGGGATGTCGGTCGTGTCCTTCAAATCATTGACACCTTCGCTCATGAGCCGGCTGCGCAGTTCCAATTCCATTTTTTCCAAATTGAGTTCTGCTTCCTGCAATTGGTCTGCTGATTTCTCTCCATTGACGGAGGCAATCGGGTCGCCTTTTCTGACGCGCGAACCGTTTGTGACAAAAACCGAGTCCACTACGTCGGCAACCAAAAATTTCAGTACGGCTTTTTCTTTGGCTTCCACCTTGCCATTGCTGACCAGTTCCACTTCAAATTGTTTGTATTCGGCTTTTTTTGTCTTTACTTCGGTCTTTTCATTCTTTTGCTCAATGCGGGCTTGCTCTGACTGCAATTCTTTTTCTTCTTTGTTCTTGCATCCCGCTGCCAGACAGAGCAGCAATAAAATCAGAAGGCTGTTGTAATAAAATCTGCTATTCATTATGGTAAAAAGTTTATCGTGTTAGTGTTACAAAAATACAATATTATTTCCTTTTTTGACAAAAATCCTTTCTTCTTTTCCCGTAGTGAGATTCCTTAGCCAATACAGGCTGCCGGCAGGGACATTTGTGTAAATCAATTCCTCTTTTTCAGCGGTTTGCATGCCCAAAGAAATCCACCCTTCCGGGTATTGGTAGTAAAATAACTCATAATCATCACCCGGGAAAATGGTATTCCCGTCATTGCGGGGCAGGAAACGGATTTGGGAAACCCCCACTTCTTTCCCGAAGTCCATGCCTACCCAATTTCCGATTTGGCAATAGAATACCGGGTCGTCTTCCAGCAGTCCGCCGGCTTGGGTGCTGTCCGGACCGATGAGTTTCCCGTTTAGCTTTTGTCCGTTTTCATCAAAAAATGCCATTTGCGATAAAAATACGGTCTGTGGCGGTGTACAGGCAAACCGCCAATACCGTCTTTTCAGTGTGCTGTCCGGATAAACATACTGGTAATCCAATGTTACTTGTTGGTTGATAGTGTAGATAGTGTCCCTTTGTTTGAAATCCTTGTCGTTTGAAGCTTCAAAGCGGGTCTTGAGTATGGATTTGCCCCAAAAGTCATGCATGCTGCTGTTGGGGTATTTCCGTGTGAGAATCAATGAGTCCGTTTTCTCTTTGGAAGGCTCGAAAGGATAAATGCTGCCGTCGCTGGCAAGCAGGAAAGGGTTGCCTAACGGGAGCATTTCTTCCTCCCGGTTGTAATAGACCGGCAGGTAAACCGCATCCCTGCCCATGTGCCGGAAACAGGCTTTCCTGCCGGAGACTTCGGCACAGGCAATCGGCTTCCAGGTCAGGTCATTGAAAATGGCAAGATAGGCGTGCTTGGCTCCCGTTCCCCTCGGCAGGCGGATGGTGACATCCGTAGTCGGGATATATTCCTTGGTGACGTCTTTGTGGAAGGGATTCCGGAAAAAGGCGGGGACATATTCCTGCCGCTTGGGGGTAACGACAGGTTGGTGGGCATAGGTCTGCCGGTATATTTTGGCAGCCCGGTACATATCCGCTTGTACAACTTTAAGCGATTGGTATTTGCTGTCTAAGATTACTGCCCAATAATGCCGCCCGTTCCGGTTGGCGAAGTGTGGGATGAAATCAATGACAGAAGGAATACCGCAAATTCGCTTCGTGAATAAGTTATATTGGCTGGTAGGAATGCAGTCCATGTCGAAACCTTTTAATCTTTCATCTGGGATTAGGCTTGGAATGTGTAGGAAATAAAGTAGTTTATAGCTCATGTTTTTTGCAGAGTATCGGCAATCATCGTAATTATCAATGCTTTGTCTCAATTTCTTTTGGAAATATTCAATGGAATCCCGCCAATAGTCTAAAGGTTCGTTTGCTATCCGGTAGGGCAGCAAGGCTTCCTTGAAAGTTTCAAAATCCAGATCCTGTGTCCAGGGCAGTGTTTCCCATTGCCGGAATGCCAGGTCGATATTGTGGATAAGGAAATCTGCCGTGATGCATTTCACGTCCTCTTGAATTTGCAAATCATTTCGGAATTCTGGATAATTATAAGGAATAATTTGCATCAACTTTTTGGCGGAATAAGGAATATTCTTGATGGTATCCACTTTGGCGTAATAGCTTTCCAACAGCGGGCTGGTCAGGCTGTAATGCCCCGGCATGTTTTCAATGAGAAAAATGGCTGCCTGGAGTTTCAGGCTGTCTGCCGGGGCTTGGGAGTAATGTGCCAGCACCTTTTCCAGTTCCCCTCGGTTGTTGCCGCTGTAATCCAGCACGGCTTCCAGCCGGTTGTTTCTATGAAAGCAGCCGCTGAATATAAGGCTGGCGGCAATGATAGGAATAAAATACTTTTTCATAATAAATGTAGGTTTACCAATATCTGATGCGTCCGTTTTCTTGGGTGAACAAAGCGCCTCGTGTCTCTTCTGTCCGGTCAACGACTTGGTACAGGCTGCCGGCAGGTACGTTGTCGAAAACCACCCGGTAATTGCGGGCTTTCTCTTTGCCGGCGGAATGCCATGCTCCCTCCTGAAAATAAAACAATTCATATTCATGCCCGTTTCTGACATTTCCTTGTCCGGAGAAAATCATGTATTCTATGCCGCAGACAGAGACCGGTTTCCCAAAGTCTATACTTAAGGCGTCTTCTATGATTCTAAATGTTTGGGAATCTTCGTCTGTTAGGTCTGTGCTATGTTTTGCATCTTCAGGAATGTATTTCCCTTGCAGGATTTGTCCCTTTTCGTTGATAAAATGCAATTCCGCCATGACAACATAATTACTGTTGGGCGTGAAACGCCAGAATCGGGCAGTGGGTGTGCTTGCCAATGCAGTGCTTGCTAACCTGTAATTAAGCATTTCCTTTTCAATATAAACGGTGTCGGCGGATTGGAAATTCCGGTTGTCGTCACATTCAAAACAAGAGCCTGGAAATTCTTCTCCTTGGTATTCAAATTTCCCCTGGTAGGGTTCCGTTCGTTCTATGCAGAGTTTTTTTCTTTCCCCTGTACCTCCTTTTGCTTGTGTTTTCCCGTTGCAATAGAGCACGAAGGGGGCGCCAAGCGCTTCCATCCTTCCCTCCGGGTAATGCACGGGGAGGTACAGGGCATCCACCCCTAAATCCCGGAACCGGCATTTCCCGTTTTCCGCCTTGGCAAAAGCCACAGGTACCCACTCCTCCTTGTTATACATGGCAAGGTAGGCATATTCCCTTTCTGCCGGCAGGCTTACCGGGATTTCCACATCGGCGGTATGCAGGTAAATGCTTGTTACGTCCTTTTGGAACGGGTCGCGGAAAAAGGCAGGTACGTGCTCTTCCCGGTCGGTCGGTGCCGGTATCGGGTTATGGGCATACGTCTGCCGGTAAAACTTCCCGCTTCCCATTTGTGTGATTTCGTAATACGATTTTGTGAACAGCCGGGGGTCAAATGGCGTGCTCCATCGCCTGTTGCTGGTGGGGACGGCTTCGGCGGGATTATAGTCCATGGTGACGGGGATGCCCAAATCCCGCAGGCGGATAGTGGCAAGTTTGTCTTCTTGGCGGGGAAGGGTGAGCATCGCCCTGAGTTTTTTATCCTTGATGGCATAATTGGTCTGAAATTCGCGGGTACGCTGGATAAACATTGTCATGGTATAGGAGCTTTGTTGGCAATCGTCATAATGTTGTCGTGCATAATCATATACTGCCTGCAAAATGCTGTCCGGCTGTCCGTGCGAGAAGTCCAAGGGTTCGTGGGCGATGCGGTAGGGGAGGATGCCCTCGCAAAACATGTCGAAACCGATATGCTCCAGCCACGGGCAACTGTCCTTCATCCGGAAAGCCCAGTCCACCTGCCCGATCAGGTCTTGGGCTTTCACGATGCGGATGTCCTCGACCCGTTTCGCCTGCGGGAACGAATCCGGATACCGTGCCGGCACATCCAAAAGTAGGCGGCGCAAGGCATGAGGCAAGCCCGGCAGGCTGTCCACACGAGCGATGTACCCGCTGATGCTGGCGCTGTCGATGCCCCAATGCCCCGGCATGTTCTCAATCAGGAACCGGGC
>DXFT01000174.1 GCA_019114285.1 Candidatus Odoribacter faecigallinarum | reverse complement strand
TGTTCCAGTTGAGGCGTACGGTCTTTGGCGTCCGAGTAATACGAAACCGTCTCCCCTTTCTGGCACATCGGAAGATGCAAGGTCAGCTTCAACGGTTCTTCCTGCGCATTGACACCGGCTATGTACCAACGGTCTCCGTTGCGGCGGGCCAATACCACGTACTTGCCCGGATAACCGTCCACGAACACCGTCTCGTCCCAGGTGGTAGGCACTTCTTTCAGGAAGTCAAGGGCCAGTTGGGGGGCGTCGGTCAGGTTGTTCGGCGTAATGGCGAAGTTCTGTATCGGGTTCTGGAATAGGACTGCCGTGGCGAGCTGGAATACGTCTGTTGTCTTGCGGGTTGTCCCTCCGTCGTTCGTACGGTTGTAACGTTTGTTCAGGAAGGTTCCTCCAAACTCCATGCAGCCAACCGTGTTTCGGATGAACGGGTGCAGGCAGGCGTTGAATGCCTCCATGTCATCGAAGTGCTGGTTGAATACCAGGTTCTCCGAAGCCAGCACGGCCTCGCTCCCCACATAGTTGGGATACATCCGTTCCCAGCCGCGCGGAAGGGTGCATCCGTGGAAGATGACCATCAGCCCGTGGTCGTCCGCGTCACTCAGGATTGCCTCGTACAGGCGCATCGTTTCCTGCTTGTCTCCCCCGAAGAAGTCCACCTTGATTCCTTTCACTCCTATTTCCCTCATCCATTTCATTTCCTGTTTGCGTGTGATGGGGTTTTCCATGCGGTTGGTAGGCCCCTGTACGATGTCGTTCCAATAGCCGCTGGAGCTGTACCAGAGGAACAGTTCCACGTTTTTCGTGCGGGCGTATTTCACTAGTTCCTCCATCTTTTCACGTCCGATGTTCGTGTCCCACCAGTTGTCCACCAGGGTGTATTTGAATCCCATGTCGGATGCGAGGTCGATGAAACGCACCTGGTCGTCGTAGTTGATGCTGGCGTCCTGCCAGACAATCCAGCTCCACGTTCCTTTGCCGTATCTGTACGCGTGTTCCGAGTTGAATCGTGGCTCAACCACGTCCCACGGCACGGTGGTCTCCACAATCGGCTTCAGGTTGTCTCCCACGGTAATGGTACGCCACGGTGTTGCTCCCGGCAGTGCCAGTCCGGCCGTAGCCGTACCGTTCCCGTTGTTCTCTTCCGGCATGGGGAAAGCGATAGTGAAAAGCCCTCCGGTGTCGGCGTCGCTCAGGTGCGAGGCGCAATACCGCGAGTCTACCCCCGTCTCGCTGACCAGTGCCCATCCGTCTTCCCCGATGCGGAACAGCCCCGGGAATGTGAATCCGTGCCCGTACTGCGAGCGTTGGGTGAGCGGGGCGTCGGCGGTGTATTCCTCTTCATAGCTTGGCTTGGTGCGCTTCCAGCCTATCATCGCGTCGCTCTGCGGGGTGAGGAAAGTGGTGGTGTACGGAGGGAAGTCGAATCCGGTAGCTTCCCGTTCGATGACGATGCTTCCCGTTTCTCCATAGCGGGGCATCTCGTATCGGAAAGCGATGTCGTTGTCGCTTACCCGGAACGTCACGTCCACCGCTTTCCCTTGGCCGTTCTCAAGCGTGACGGTCAGTTCGTTGGCTTTGTAATCCACCTCCGAACGCTTCGTGCGGTCCATACGGTAAGTCTCTTCCAGCGTCCGGCTTTTCTGTCCCTTGTAGGCCATTCCTTTGCTGAAGTCTCCTATGTTCGCGGTGAATCCCAGAGGGGATTTCTCCAGGATGGTCTTGCCTTTGTAAGTCACGGAGTAGGACGGGATGCCTCCGTCTACCGACACATCCACTTTAAGCTGCTGGTCGGGACCGCTTACCGTGGCTTGTTGTGCCCATGCGGAAGACGCTCCCAACGCAAGAATGAATAAAAATGCCTGTTTCTTCATGGTGCTTGATGCTATTGTTAAAAGATTGTTAAAACACGGAGCTAAGTTAGCCACAAAATCCCAGATATGCAAATTGGCGGAAACAATAAATACCTGAAAATCTCTACATATAATGTTGTCCATATCAGAATAAAATAGTTATTTTGCAATAAAGAGCAATCACATACTAAAAGCATTTGCATCATGGAAAAGAATACATACATTCGTTTTGACTGGGCCATTAAACGTTTGCTACGTGACAAGGCTAATTTCAGTGTGTTGGAAGGGTTGCTGACCGTACTTTTCAATGACCAAACTCAAATTGTAGAAATATTGGAAAGCGAAGGCAATCAACAATATGACAATGACAAATTTAACCGTGTAGACATCAAAGCCAAAAACAGCAAAGGGGAAATAATCATTGTAGAAGTGCAAAACACGCGCGAACTCTATTATTTGGAACGCATTCTTTACGGCACAGCCAAGGCCATCACGGAACATATTTCATTAGGCGATACTTACCGGCAAGTGAAAAAAGTGTATTCCATCAGCATACTCTATTTTGATTTAGGCAAAGGAAAAGATTATCTGTATCATGGCCAAAACCATTTTATCGGCGTACATACAAACGACGAATTATTAATCACCGCCAAGGAAGAAGGGGTAATAGTGCAAAAATTGCCAGGTGAAGTGTTCCCTGAATATTATCTGATACGGGTAAACGAATTCAATCAGGTTGCAAAAACACCCTTGGAAGAATGGATACAATATCTGAAAACGGGAATTATCAATCCGGACACAACAACTCCCGGTTTACCCGAAGCACGTGAAAAATTACGCTATTATGACATGTCGCAAGAAGAAAGGCATGCATACGATGAACACATCAATGCCATCATGATACAAAATGATGTATTAAGCACGGCCAAACAAGAAGGGCTTGAAGAAGGGCTTGAAGAAGGACGTGCGGAAGGACGTGCGGAAGGGCGTGCGGAAGGGCGTGCAGAAGGGCGTGCAGAAGGTCAAAAGGAAAAAGCGTTAGATGTGGCTCTTAACTTGAAAGCAATGGGACTTCCTATGGATATGATTTCCAAAGCGACAGGGTTGACGATGGAAGAAGTTACGAAGTTGTTTTAAAAATTGAATATGACTTAAAAAGACAATAAAGCTTGCGCCTGTTCATTTTATAAAAAAGCGCAAGTTTTTTCATAACTTACAGACAACACCGCATACCGGCTGATTTAAACAGGATTTTAATGTACACTTATTTCTTCTTTCAATGACAATTTAGACGAAATAACATGGCACTCAAATGAAAATGAGATAGCATCCCGGAGTATTACTACTGAAATATCCCCAATGTTTGATTGGGATGACACGACACACATCTCCTTATATAACATTTCAAGACCTGTGATTCTACCGTGGTACTCAGGCGCAGAGGCAAGCATCCCTTTTTTTATCTTGGATAGTTATAAGGAACCGGATGGTTGGAAATTGGTATACAATACCTGTTCGCCGTCCCTTTTAATGCAAGACGGCAAATATTACCTTACGTCAATGAACTGAATGATAACTAAGAAACTGTTTTGAATTTCTACAAAAAGTTTTTCTTGTCTTGATGTATTCGTTTTCGTGTGTGCTTTAGGCGATTTTTGGTCCTTTCCGCTTCTGTCCTTCGTCAGATAGCCCGCTATCTTCCTCATCACAGAAGCGGAAATGCCTCAAAAACTCATCCCAAATCATCACACGATAAATTCAAAACAGTTTCT
>DXFT01000173.1 GCA_019114285.1 Candidatus Odoribacter faecigallinarum | reverse complement strand
AGGTTTCCCCGCTCGCGTTTATTTCCGGTAATCGTAGAAGCCGATGCCGGTCTTGCGCCCCAGCAAGTTGGCACGCACCATTTTCCGCAATAAAGGATGCGGACGGTATTTGGAGTCGCCAAATTCATGGTAAAGCACTTCCATGATTGCCAGACAAACGTCCAAACCTATCAGGTCGCCCAGTTCAAGCGGTCCCATGGGGTGGTTGGCACCCAGTTTCATCGCCGTATCGATTTCTTCCTTCGTGGCAATGCCGTCCGCCAAGATGCCGATGCCTTCGTTCACCAAAGGAATCAGGATGCGGTTCACCACAAAGCCCGGCGCCTCGTTCACCGTGACAGGCACTTTGCCGACTTCCTGCACGAGGGCAAAAATCTTATCGTGCACCTCTGCGGAGGTAAGCTGCCCTTTGATGAGTTCCACCAATTTCATGGCAGGCACGGGATTGAAGAAGTGCATCCCAATGACTTTGTCGGGACGGTTGGTGGCTGCTGCCACTTCCGTAATGGAGAGAGAGGAGGTGTTGGTCGCCAGGATGGTTTCTGCCGGGCAGATGCCATCCAGGAGTTTGAAAACCTCGACTTTCGTCGCCATGTCCTCGGCAATCGCCTCAATGACCAACTCAACGCCTGCACAATCCTCGTAATTCAAGGTATCCTTGACCCGTGAAAGCGCCTGTTCTTTCACTGCCGCTTCCATTTTTCCTTTCTCGACCATGCGTGAAAGGTTTTTCTCCATGGCTTTATGGGCTTTTGCCAATGAAGCCTCTGAACGCCCTTTGAGGAGGACTTCATGCCCTGCCTGGGCGAGCACCTGGGCAATTCCGCTGCCCATGGTGCCTGTTCCGACTACAGCTATTTTCATTATTCAATGCGTTTATAAGGTTTATCTATTTTATGAACCCGTGAAATCCGGCTTCCGTTTCTGCAAAAAGGCAGCCATGCCTTCTTTCTGGTCATGCGTGGCAAAGCATAATCCAAAGAGGGAGGTTTCCATGTCGATGCCCGTTTCAATATCCGTCTCTATGCCCCGGTTGATGGCTTCCTTGGCGTAACGGACTGCCAGGCGCGCCTTGGAAGCAATCGTCGCAGCCAGCGCCAAGGCTTCGTCCATCAAGGCTCCGGGTTCCACCACCCGGTTGACCAAGCCGATACGGCACGCCTCATCGGCAGGGATAATCGCCGCCGTGTATATCAGTTCCTTCGCCTTGCCCAAACCGACCAACCGCGGCAACCTCTGCGTGCCGGAGAAGCCGGGCGTAATCCCCAAGCCTACTTCCGGTTGCCCGAACTTGGCTTTGGAGGAGGCTATGCGGATGTCACATGCCATGGCAAGCTCGCATCCTCCCCCCAAGGCAAAGCCATTCACCGCCGCAATGACGGGCTGGGGCATCATTTCTATTTTACGGAAAACGTCAGCCCCCAGCCGCCCGAAGGCTTTCCCTTCCTGCGCCGTCATGGCGCTCATTTCAGCGATGTCAGCCCCTGCCACGAAGGCACGCCCTTCACCGGTGAGCACCACCACTTCCACAGACTCATCCGCAGCAAAGGCATCAAAGGCTTTTCCCAATTCCGACAGCACAAGCGTGTTCAAGGCATTCAAGGCATCGGGATGATTAATCCGAATCACCCCAATGCCGTCCTGACGTTCCACTATCAATTTCTGATATTCCATAACCGCCATACAGGTCGTTATTTATTGTTTTTTGCCAAAGCCGCCAACCGTTCCGTCAGCAAGGGCACTACCTTTTTCACATCCCCCACGATGCCCAAATCCGCCACATTAAAGATGGGCGCATATTTATCCTTGTTCACCGCAATGATGTAACCGGATTCTTCCATGCCTGCCAGGTGCTGTATGGCTCCCGAAATACCCAAAGCGAAATAAAGGTCGGGACGGACGGTCTTGCCGGTCTGCCCCACCTGGCGGTCATGCGGCATCACGCCTGCATCCACCATGGCACGGGAAGAGGAGACTTCCGCCCCCAAGGTGTCCGCCAATTTCTCCAAAGCCGCAAAGCCTTCAGCGTTCCCCACGCCACGACCACCAGATACCAGCACTTTCGCTTCCGTGATGTCAATCTTGTTTTTCTGTTCCTTCACGGTCTCCAATACTTTCACCTTGAATTTGGACTTGTCAAACCGGATATCCAGTTTCTCCACCGTCCCGGTACGCCCTTCTTCTTTTGCCTTGGCACGCATCACGCCGGGACGCACAGTGGACATCTGGGGACGATGTTCCTTGCAAATGATGGTAGCCATCAGGTTTCCCCCGAATGCCGGACGTGTCATCAACAAGTCATGCTCCTCGGAAATAGCCAGACCGGTACAGTCGGCTGTCAGACCTGTTTCCAAACGGGCAGAAAGGCGCGGACCCAAGTCACGCCCGATTGTCGTCGCTCCAATGAGCACAATGCCCGGCTTCCTTTCCCGGACAATCTGGGCAATAGCCTGGGCATAGGGTTCGGTGGTATATTGCACCAGTTCCCGCTCGTCGGCACAAAGCACAACGTCCGCACCGTATGCAATCAATTCTTCAGCCTGATTGGCCACCTCGTACCCCAATAGCATGGCAACCACTTTTTCGCCCAGGGCATCAGCCAGTTCGCGGGCTTTTCCCAAAAGTTCTACCGCAACTTTCTGGATAACACCATCCCGTTGTTCTACAAATACATATACGTCTTTATATTGTGTCTTGTCCATAGCTATCAAATTATAAATTTCTCTTTCAATTTCTCGATAATGATGTCCACCGCCTCGTTGGGTTCCACCTCAAATACTTTCCCGGCAGCCTTTGCCCCTTTGGTAAAGGATTTCCATACACGGGTCGGGGAACCTTTCAAGCCCAATTTTTCCTCAGCCACGCTGATGTTGTCATAGGTCCAGACTTCCACTTCCCGGTCGTATGCCTCCACAATGCCCCGCACAGACATATAACGGGCTTTGTTTGCAGAGGAGAGAACCGTTATCACGCAAGGAGATTCCACCTGCACGATTTGATAGCCTTCCTCTGTAGATTTACGAATGGTAAATGTCTTGTCACCGTCAAACTGCAAATCCTCCACGTATGTCACCTGGGGCAGGTCGAGGTGCTCGGCAATCTGCGGTCCCACTTGTGCCGTATCCCCATCAATTGCCTGTCGTCCTGTAATCACCAAATCAAAATCCAGCATACGCAAAGCGCCCGCAATCGCATGGGAAGTCGCCAAGGTATCGGCTCCCGCAAATTTGCGGTCGCTCATGTGGATGGCACGGTCAGCCCCCATTGCCAAAGCTTCACGCAACATGTCATCCGCCTGCGGAGGTCCCATCGTGATAACCGTTACATGCGCTCCATATTTATCTTTTAACTGCAAAGCTATTTCAAGCCCCCCTTTATCATCAGGATTCATAATGCTGGGCACTCCGTCACGAATCATGGTGCCGGTAGCCGGGTCTAATTTTATTTCCGTCGTATCCGGAACTTGCTTGATACAAACAACTATTTTCATTTTCTATTTTTTTCAATCATTCGACATCTTACTTCAAAAGAGCTGCTGCGATTACCATTCTCTGAACTTCTGAAGTCCCTTCATAAATTTCCGTAATCTTTGCATCACGCATCATGCGCTCCACCGGATATTCACGTGTATATCCATAGCCTCCATGAAACTGCACTGCCTTCGTTGTCATTTCCATTGCCGTTTCAGCAGCAAAGAGTTTTGCCTGGGCTGCATCGACAGAGTAGGGCAGTTTCCTGTCTTTCTTCCATGCCGCCATGCGAACCAACAAACGTGCCGCCTGTATCTTGGATTGGAGGTCTGCCAATTGGAACTGCGTATTCTGGAATTGTGCAATGGCTTTACCAAATTGTTTCCGTTCCTTGACATATTTCACGGTCTCATCCATTGCCCCTTGCGCAATGCCCAATGCCTGGGAAGCAATCCCCATGCGCCCGCCGTCCAAAGTCTTCATGGCAATCTTGAAACCTTCACCCAATTTACCCAACAAGTTCGCCTTCGGCACCACGCAATTCTCAAATATCAATTCACTGGTAGCGGACCCCCGGATACCCATTTTTTTCTCTTTTTTCCCGACACTGAAGCCCGGGAAATCACGTTCGACAATGAAAGCAGAGATTCCACGCGTGCCTTGGGATTTGTCCGTCATCGCCATGACAATATACACATGGGCGTATGCCGCATTCGTAATGAATATCTTCGAACCGTTAAGAATATAATTATCCCCCTCCTCAACAGCCATCGTCTGCTGGGCAGAAGCATCCGTTCCGGCATTCGGCTCCGTCAAGCCAAAAGCGCCAATCCATTCCCCCGCACATAGCTTGGGCAGGTATTTCCTTTTCTGTTCCTCCGTACCGAATTCATAAATCGGTGAAGCACAAAGAGAGGTATGGGCAGAAACAATCACCCCTGTCGTCGCGCACACTTTGGATAACTCTTCGACAGCCATGGAATACATCATATTATCGCCACCGGCTCCGCCATACTCCACAGGGAAAGGAATGCCCATCAGACCTAATTTTGCCATCTTCTCCACGGTTTCTATTGGGAATTTCTCCTCTTCATCCACTTCTGCCGCCAGAGGCTTTACTTCTTTTTCAGCAAATTCTCTAAGCATTTGCTGGAACAATATCTCTTTCTTTGATAATGAAAAATCCATAATCTTTGATATCAGAATATTATTAACACATTTTCTTCAAGTCCGGTGAAATAATCAAGGTCGCTTCTGTTGCCGCCTGCACTTGCTCAACTGTGAAGTCCGGATGGATTTCCTTCAACACAATCCCCTCCGGCGTGATATCCATAACCCCCATTTCGGTTACAATCATATCCACCTGTCCCTTCGCAGTCAAAGGCAAGGTACATTTTTTCAAAATCTTGGGATTGCCTTTTGCCGTATGCTCCATAGCCAATATCACCTTGCCTGCTCCCATCAACAAATCCATCGCACCTCCCATGCCAGGCGTCTTCTTGCCGGGAATCATCCAATTGGCAAGGTCACCTTCCTCATCCACCTGCAATGCCCCCAGGATACTGACATCCACATGACCACCGCGTATAATTCCAAAGGAAGCCGCACTGTCAAAACTGGCAGCCCCCGGCAATGCCGTGATAGCACCCCCGCCAGCATTCACCAAATCAGGGTCCTCCATACCGGCTTCAGGGGTAGGTCCCATGCCAATCAATCCATTTTCTGTCTGCAATATCACTTTTACCCCTTCCGGCAAATAGTTAGGCACTAAAGTCGGCAAACCTATTCCCAAGTTTACCACATCACCATCTTTCAGTTCCATTGCCACCCTGCGGGCAATGACTTCTCGAATTTGCTCCTTTTCCATCGTTTATATGATTTTATTATTTATTTTTATTCAATCTCCTATCCAATTCCTGTGCAATAAATGAAGCCACATCGTCGGCATAGGTACTCATTCCAAAACCGGCATCATACCCCAATTCCTTGGCTAATTCATGAGTTATACGCGGTCCCCCGCATACCAATATCACTTTGTCACGCAAGCCTTCCGCTTCCAACATTTCCACCAATTCTGTCAGGTTCTTGATATGGATATCTTTCTGAGTCACCGTCTGGGATACCAGCAAAGCATCGGCTTTCAACTCGATTGCCTTGGCAATAAACTCCTCATTAGGCACTTGGCTACCCATATTCAATGCATCAAACATTTCATAACGTTCCAGACCATAATGACCGGCAAACCCTTTCATGTTCATAATGGCATCGATACCCACGGTATGGGCATCCGTACCGGTGCTTGCACCGATAACCACAATCTTGCGCCCAATATGTTCACGGATAAACTGGTCTGTTTCCGCCATATCCCATTTGGTGGACTCCACCTTGGGTACGTAAATGTTCGTATAATCAACCGTATGGGTGCAGCTGCCATAACAATTAAAGAACGTAAACCCCTTTGTCAGTTCTTGATGGAATACCACCTGCGGATTCTCAAATCCCATCTTCTTCATCAATTGTTTTGCAGCCTCCACGGCTTCCTCCCCGGCAGGGACAGGCAAAGTAAAACTCAACTGAGTTTTCCCGTCATTCATCGTATCCCCGTAGGGTTTTATCTTTTTCAAGTCGAGGGTCTGGTCAAAATCTTTACCCTCCATTGAATATAAACCTCCACTCATATCATTGCCTATTTATCTGTTCAACATGATTTCCACAAAAGGATTTGCATAATGTTCTCCTTTCAGGCATACGCCTTCCAAACCTTTACCGCCATTCTTCGGGCGTTTGATATCCGCAAATATTCCCTTTTCCAAAGCAGAAAAAAGTCCTTCTTGCTCTATTTTCTCAAGCAACTCGGTTGCCTTGTCCAACACTTGCTTGGCACGGGTCTGGATAATACCGTCTTTCTTGAAAACCACTTCATCGCCGATATTCTTCATGTTATTAAAAATATATCGGGCATTTTCTATGGAGAGGTAACGGTCAGACATAAAAGGGGTATGGATGGCTTCTGTCGGCATGCCCAACAACTGGATGCCCTGTGAAGTCCAGATACCCACCATATTGAACAAGGCATCCTGAATATGCCCCCGGAAAATATTTCCCGTCATAAACTTCGTCGGAGGCATATACTTCAATGTCGCGTTCGGGAAAATCTCACGGGTCATCTGAGCTTGCGCCAATTCAAACAAGAAACCGTTTTCCAACATGGGGTCCATCTCAAAGGCATGTCCCAACCCCATCTGTTCTTCCGGCAAGCCCGCAAGAGCTGCCAACTGCTCATTGATAAAGTCGGAAGCCAGCACCGTATGCGCTTCCTCCACCGCATCCGCCGTCGTCAGATAATTATCCTCACCGGTATTGATAATCACCCCCGCAAAGCCATTAATCACACGTGACATAAACTGGTCTATCAACGTCCGCTGCATATTGATGTCACGGAACAAAATACCGTACAAGGCGTCATTCAACATCACATCCAAGCCTTCCAAAGCTCCCATTACGGCAATTTCAGGCATACACAAACCGGAACAATAATTGCAAAGGCGGATGTAACGCCCCACTTCTTCCCCTACTTCATCCAACGCCTTGCGCATAATCCGGAAATTCTCCTGGGTGGCAAAAGTGCCCCCAAAGCCTTCCGTTGTCGCGCCGTATGGCACATAATCCAAAAGGCTCTGCCCCGTCGTGCGGATGACGGCTATAATATCCGCCCCCTGGCGTGCCGCCGCTTGGGCTTGCACCACATCTTCATAAATATTACCCGTAGCGACAATTACATAGAGGTAAGGCTTGGAGCCTTCACCCAAAGTCTGCAAATACTGCTCGCGACGTTTACGGTTCTTGGTAATACGCCGGATGCTTTCCTCTATATAAGGTTTCAAAGCCTCCTCCCGCTGCTCAACGGAACACACAGGCTGGGCGGTTAAATCCAACTCACCGGATGCCACCTTTTCTGCAATCCGCTGAGGAGATAAACCTGTTGCCACCATCGTATTACCTAAGAAAAACAAGACTCCTTCGCCCAATACGTTTTTATCCTTCAAATCCTCTACAACGACATTAGGCAATGGAACCGCATTTTGATCCACGCCGTCAATACCCAGCAAACGGCACAGTGTCCTCTCCACTGCAACCGTCGTATAGCCATCCACAAACTTTTGCACCTGCATGGCTATTTTGTGGGCGACTTCCCTCGCATGGGCTACTTTGCCAAAATCAATTCCTAACTTACTTTCCATATATATTTTCTTTATCTGTACTGTCTATTCCACCGGCTCCGTAAACTTTTCCGCCTGTTCCAACAACTCCTTGTCAACGCCCAACAAAGCGGCAATCCGCAAAGCCTCATGGGGAGCTTTCTCTCCCGTATCTTCAATCAATGAATAATCTATAAATTCATTTATATTTTTCCATGTCACCTCTCCCGCCTGCCTGCCTTCCACAAAACCTTTCACCCTCAATCTACGGCAAGATGCCGTTATCCCGCTATAATGTGTCGTCACTAAAGACATCGTTCTATGCGTGGTCAAGAAATCTACCACCCCATTCACAATGGCACGCCCTTCCAACGGATTCGTCGTACGCGCCAACTCATCTACCAACACCAACGCACGCTTCCCTGCCCTGATGACTTCCACCATATCCTGAATACGCAACATTTCCGCAGCAAATGAAGACAAACCGCTCAATTCATCCTGGTCATCCCCGATAGAGGTCTTCACCTCATCCACTGCCACTATTCTCGCCTGTCGCGCCGGAACGTAAAAACCAAATTGAAACAAACATTGTACAAGCCCCACCGTCCTCAACAATACGGTTTTCCCCGCCATATTGGCTCCTGTCACGACTGTCGCACAGGGATAAAGTTCCAAATCCACAGGCTGGAACTCCTTGCCCTCCTTTTGCAACAAGGCTTGCAATTGGGGATTAAACAAGCCCTCAAAAACAGTTGCCTCCTCCGCACAGACAGGCCTTACCAACCCCATATCCAATGCCTGCCGTGCTTTCGCCTGCAACAAATCCAAACAAGCAATCTCGGACAATGCCTGTTCCAGTCCCGGCACAAAAGCCTGCAAAGCCTTCGACAATTCCCCTCGCACCCGGTCTTCCAACTCCATGCCCTTCCAATAAAGAAGTTCCGCCTCTTTTTCTTCCCCTCGCTGCTTGCACAATTTTAATTCAGCACGCACTTCAGCCAACTCTTTTGAAAAAGCATCACAAATATAAAAATGAGGGATACGCGTTCCTTCCGGATCCAACACTTCAAGCACCCCTTCCAAATCAGGCAGGCAAACCACTCCCCAATCCTTCACCAACTCCTGCAACTGCCCGTTATTCAATGCCAACCTCTTCAATTCAAATAACTCCAAATCATCCAATACCACACCTTCCTTCACCCGTTCCACCGATTTCCGGATATCTTTCACCAAGCCCAAACGGGCTGCTACCTGCTCCGCCCTTCTCCCATCCTCCTGAATCGCCCGGATAGTCTTTGACACACGCTCCAATTCCCCCTCTATTTCCTCCCGGCTTCCATACCACGGCAAATCATAAAACACCTTCTGCCCCAAGCCGGAACGTATATCCAAATGCTCCGCCATATAACGGAATCCCCGAATCTCCTGTATCGCTTTCCTTACAATCATATCATCCTACACTTTTTACATCATACACCGGAATATGCAATGCGTTCTCCATTTCCCTGCACAATTGGGAAGAATCCAAGACAATGCCCGAAGGTGCCACAGGATTAACGGTTACTGCCAATAAGCGACTGCGGTGCAGCACCTTTATCTGTCCTCCCTTGCGCAAAAAAGCATAATAAGACTCCGGTGTCGCAAATATCCGCGTAAAATCACGAACCACCAACTCCACTGGCTGCCGACGGACTTTCAAATATTGCAACAACCGGTCACTGACCGCCCCTGACACAAATAACCGATGCCCGTAGCGCAAAATATCATGCTCCGATTTATCCAACATGAAAACCGAAGGCAGATGCAAATCCACAAGCCTGCCATCCTCCCCCAAAGCCCAAACGCCCTGCACGGTCCCATCCAACAATTCCTGCCAACCGCTTTCCACCTCTTCCAGCCCAATCAATTCATAAACATATTTCGTCTGCCTCACCAATTCCGGGATATTCCCTGACACCGCCGCCCCTGTCGCCAGCACTAAAGCTTCCGTCACCGTCGGGGAAGCCAAACTCAAACGCGATAACGCCCCATCCACAAGTGTCGTCTGGATGCCCATGTCCACCATCCGCGCAATCAAACGCTTCAAACCACCGGTATCCGAAGGACCAGACAACAACACCTTCCCGGACACGATAGCCCGAGCCGTCACCAAACGCCCCAATGCCGTCTCCTCATCACTAATATCCAACACCTCCGCAACCAAGCGTTTTTCCCTATAATGCTTCTCCGAGGTAACAAACACCATTCCTTCCGGGACGGTAATCTCAGGCTTCTCCGTCTGGCTGACCTGGTCACACCTTTCTCCATCCACCCCAATCGAAGTCAAGGCAAAACGGGATGCCTGACTTTCTATTTTATGCAAAATATAATTCAAGCATTCCGTCTTTCCCGTATTCTTCGCCAGCCCCACAATCGAAAGGCTCCGGTATCTCAATATATCCTCGGGCTCAAACATATTTACAAATGGATTCCTTTCAAATTACGCGACCTGCGATCCAAATCCACCGGTTCAAGAGATAAACGCTCGCCACTCAACAACTCGGCTACCCCTTCCGTCTTTCTTCGCTTCTCGCATTCCTCACAATGGCACTCGTCCTTGTAATCCGTAGGCTCGGTATAAGTGGTCACCACACCCTCAAAATTACGCAACACCACCCGATTCGGTCCTTGAGAAATCAAATAAGTCGGCATCACAGGAATCTTGCCACCTCCACCCGGCGCATCCACCACAAAAGTCGGGACAGCAAAGCCGGACGTATGACCGCGCAAATTCTCAATAATCTCGATGCCTTTGGATACCGGCGTACGGAAATGCCCGATACCTACGGACAAATCACAAATGTAAATGTAATAGGGGCGTACCCGTATCTTGACCAATTCGTGAACCAATTTCTTCATCACATGCGTGCAGTCGTTGATGCCCCGCAACAAAACAGACTGGTTGCCCAACGGTATCCCCGCATCAGCCAAGCGAGCACAAGCGGCTGCAGACTCTTCCGTAATCTCATTCGGATGGTTGAAATGGGTATTCAACCAAATCGGATGGTATTTTTTCAACATATTCACCAACTCCGGCGTAATACGCTGTGGCAACACCACCGGCGTCCGGGAACCAATGCGGATAATCTCTACATGAGGTATCGCCCGCAAACGCTTGATAATGTATTCCAATCTTTCGTCGCTCACCAACAAGGCATCACCACCTGAAAGCAACACGTCGCGTACCTCCGGCGTCCTCTCGATATACTCGATACACTTGTCGATTTGCTCTTTGGGAGCGGCACAATCACGATGCCCTGCAAAACGACGGCGGGTACAATGACGGCAATACATGGAACACATATCCGTTATCAGAAACAACACCCGGTCCGGATAACGGTGGGTCAGTCCCGGCACAGGCGAATCCCCGTCCTCATGCAAAGGATCTTCCAAGTCTGCCGGCGAACGATGCAATTCCTCAATGGTCGGAACTGATTGCTTACGGATAGGACAATAAGGATTATCCGGGTCTATCAGACTCAAGTAATAAGGAGTAATCGCCATCCTCAACGTCTCCAATGACTTACGGACACCTTCTTCTTCCTCCTCCGTCAATTTGATATACTTCTTTAATTGATCTAAAGTCTCTATCCGGTTCTTCACCTGCCAATGCCAGTCATTCCACTGCTCATCAGTCACCTCTGGAAAAAATTCTTTCCTTCTACTTGCCATAATCTCTAATTCTTCATATTTGACCCGTCCCTATCTCAAGACGGGTCAAAAACATATTAAGCATACAATTCAGTAAAAATCTTTCTCAAAGCCTCGCATTCACGCAATTCCTGCAACGTGATTTCAGCATGCCCTTTCGTATAACCATTGCCGACAATCATAGTGACATCGCTCCCGACGCCCTCTGCTCCCAAAGCAGCTTTCGTAAAGCTCGTTGCCATAGAGAAGAAATACACTAAGCCATCATTCTTGGTACATAAAATGCTGGTCATTTCTGTATCGGGGATATTAACATTGTTAATCGTAATATCGCACATCTCCCCGTTGGTCAGTTCAGAAATTTTCTCCATAACAGGCACCGGCTGGGTCGCGTCAGCAGAGAAAACATAATCACAGAAGCCCAACTTCTCCAAACGCTCCGTACTCTTCTGGCTGTGGCACAAACCAATAACTTTACCTGTCACACCGGCACGTTTTTTTGCCTCATAACAGCAAAGCATTCCGGACTTGCCACCGGCACCAATAATCAGCACCGTATCGCCCGGTTTCACCAACTTGGCAGTCTGTGCTGGAGCACCTGCCACATCCAATGCCGACAACGCCAATTTCTCAGGCAAATCAGAAGGAATCTTGGCATAAATACCGCTCTCGAACAAAATTGCCTTGCCATCAATATCCACTTGGTCCACATCGGCACGGATTTCTTTAATCTTGTCTATGCGCAAGGGCGTCAGAGACAAAGAAACCAACGTAGCAATCTTGTCACCTACCTTCAAATCAGTCTTTCCAATCAAAGCATCCCCAATCTTCTCCACCGTCCCCAACAACATGCCGCCCGAACCCGTCCACGGATTGCGGTGTTTGCCTTGCTTGGCAACAATATCAAACATAATTTCCTTGATTTTCTCGGGATCGCCACCGGCACGGTTGGAGATATCTGTAAAACTGGCAGAGTCAATATTCAACGTCTGGACATCAATCAATATCTCGTTGTCATAAATCTCGTCCATGTTGTTATCCAACTTGTCTGCCGGCTGTGGCAATACTCCTTTAGGTGAAATCACTCTATGCGTTCCGTATTTATTTCCTTTTTTCATAGCAATAATATTTTAACAAATTAATTTACTTCAATGGTTTCAAATTCAAAATCTCGCGGGCTTCAGCCGAAGTAGCCACTCCGCGCCCTAATTCCTTGGCAAGGCGAACCACCTTTGCGACCAACTCACCGTTCGACTTGGCAAGCACGCCCTTCTCCAAATAAAGGTTATCCTCAAAACCGACCCGCACATTTCCTCCCATCACAATAGCAGCTGCCGCCATCGGGAAAGCATGGCGACCGATACCGGTAGCCGTCCACGTGGACCCTGCCGGGATGGCATTCACCAGCCAACAAAGATTAGGCACCGTAGCAGGCGTACACCCCGGAACCCCCAGCACGAAATTAAATTGCATCGGCGCGCCGGGCACCTGCCCTTTCTTTGCCATATTCAGCACTGTATCCAAATGTCCCATCTCGAAACATTCATATTCCGGCTTAATCCCGTTCTCCAGCATCCTCTTCCCGAAATCCCGCATCATCGGCATCGTATTCTCAAACACATCGTCCCCGAAATTGCAAGTACCGCAATCCAAGGTAGCCATCTCCGGGAAAAGTTCCGTAGGCTGCAAACGCTCCTCAGCAGTCATTCCCACCGCCCCTCCTGTTGAAGGGATTAAAATCACATCAGGGCAGGCAGCATAGATAGCGTCAATACATTCCTTGAAACGCGCCTTGCTCTGCGTCGGCGTGCCGTCATCTTCACGCACATGCAAATGCACAATGGCAGCCCCCGCATCTACAGCGGACTTTGCCTCCCGCACAATCTCCTCCACCGTATAAGGAACTGCGGGATTCTGTTCCTTCGTCACCTCTGCCCCGCATATCGCGGCTGTTATAATCAACTTTTCCATAATCTCTGAATTTAAAATCCTATTTCTTTCTCTGGTCTTCTTTCTTCACCACGCAAGTCCCGCTTGCCCGGCACACCAACACCGGCTCTTCCAGCACATCTGCAGCCGAAGGCGAAATATCCGGACGGGCCACCACCACCTTGCGTGCCTCAAACACCATCTTCCGGGATGTATTTCCCACCTTCACTATCTCGCCTGTAGCCTCGATATAATCCCCCGCATAAACCGGCGCCAGGAACTCCACGTTGTCATAAGCCACAAACAACCCCTCATCCCCGTCATGCATAATCAGCAACTCGGTTGCCACATCCCCGAACAAATGCACCATGTGGGCACCATCCACAAGATTACCACCGTAATGAGCATCTTTCGCACTCATCCTCACACGTATCATTGACTTTTCCATATCCTTAAATATTAACAAGTAGTTTCGACCATATAATCCACAAAAATACCCGGCGTATGTACAGCCTCAGGCGCAATTTCACCAATTTCCACGACACGCTGCACCTCTGCAATCACCACATCGGCGGCAGTCGCCATCAGCGGATTGAAATTCTGGGTAGTACCCTTGTAAACCAAATTCCCGGACTTATCCCCGACACTCGCCCCAATCAACGCCATATCCGCATGCAAAGGCTTCTCCAACAAATAATCCTTGCCATCCACCCGGATAATCTCTTTCCCCTCAGCCACGAGCGTACCAATACCTGTCGGCGTCAACACACCGCCAAGCCCGGCACCCCCGGAACGGATACGTTCAGCCAACGTCCCCTGCGGGCAAAATTCAATCTCCAGCTCCCCGCTGTTCATTTGCTCGCTTGTACAGGGATTCGTCCCGATATGCGACACAATTACTTTCTTGACCTGCTTATTGGCTATCAACTGCCCGCATCCCCTGTCGGGATAGGCTGTATCATTCACAATTAAAGTCAAATCCTTTACACCCGACTTCGCCAACTTGTCAACGATTGCATTTGGACTGCCATTTGCAAGAAACCCGCCTATCATCACGGTCATGCCATCCTTCACCATGGCAACCGCCTCTTCTATTGAAATGAACTTCTTCATAAGTATATGACTTATCTGTTATAAATTTAACATCTTAATTTTTATTTGTCAAATATATAACAAAAGAGCGACCAAAACAAGCATTTTACACAGAAAATGTACCCCTCCACACAATTTAAAAACAATCTAAGTTAGACGGAGGTCACTTCCGCTTCTCTCCTTCTCAAACCATCGGCATCAAATCCCTTCTTCTTCCCACCCAAATCCCGATTTTTCCTATAATCATAGAAACATAAATATTATATTTCATTTATACATAAAAACAATCAATAGCTATATTCAATCTATTCTTATACTATTGGAATAGCGTTTGATTAGCGTTAGAATAGCGTTTGATTAGCTTTAGCTGTCAATGAACCCTCAATAAACCCTTACTCATATATCTAAAAACACTAGTAAGTGAACAGGTCTTTACCCTGTCATGGCAAGGAAGAAACCATTCCTCAATACAAATAAATCCAGATTATACTACAAGGCAGGACCTGGCTGGGAACCGGCGAGAGAAGATACAAAAAAAGCCGGCATCCCGCCGGCTTGAAAATCATTCCATCCTATCCATTTATTTGGCATACCCTACCGGGTGATTTAAAATTGGGCGTTGCCCTTCTTTTAATTTCAATACTTTTCTCAACTGTGCTTGGTCCATCGTTGCCCGCGGGACAGTTGCCAACCCCGTTCCCGCACAAAACAAGGAAATGTTTTGGGAGACAATCCCGGCATCTGCTGCCGGCATCAGTATTTCTCCATTGTATTTACTTACATCCGCTACAATGACCAACACGACCGGAGCCGTCTTCACCCAATCCTGTCCGGCTGCCACCACGCCCCTATAATCCCCTTTTGCCACAGGCTTCAACGCATGGGACTTTGCGTCATACAAATAAGCTCCTTCTTCCATACACACATACACGTCTATCTCTTGACGGTTCAAAGCAGTCGGAGCCGTACGTTTCCCGGATTCCGGGCGATTAATACCCACTGCAGCCCACAGCAAATCCGACAAATCCTGCAATTCCAACTGACGGTCCGCATATTCACGGATAGACTGACGTTGCGACAAAGCCGCCATTACTGACAAACCACGTTCCCGACTCGGAACATTCAACTCTATTGTTCTCAACTCTTGTGCCTGCACATGCGCCACAGTACAGACAATAACTGACAATACCAATAATTTTCTCATAACATACAGAATTTTTACCGCAGCAAGTTAAGAATTTATTTCAAGAAAAGCAATCCTTGTATTTTTTTCTTCACTTTTTCTGGCAAGTTCTTGCAAAACTCATTTTTCTCTCCTACCTTTGCAGCGTCTTTTTCGGGATGTAGCTCAGCCCGGTAGAGTACACGTCTGGGGGGCGTGTTGTCGCAGGTTCAAATCCTGTCATCCCGACACTGAAAATCAAGAGGTTAGAAAAATATCTAACCTCTTTTTCTTTATAGCGATTACATTTTGATTACAGTTTTCGGGAAACTTAATCGAAGTAAATGCTACACACCATGCCTAATCAAATGCCAATTATTGACAATATTACGCTCTTTTTGCTAAACGGAAACAATCATTCTAATTCATCCGTACTGCTTTCCTCATCCCTACTCCCCAACTCTAATACATCTTTTGCATTTAGAGGGGTCACAACAGGCTTACCCGTCTCTACTTCCAACTTTAAACGGGCTTCTTTAGCCACATTTCCACCTCTACGGGCTACGTCTATATGTTCAGTGAATGATGAGGATTCTGCACTTGCATTACCCCGCGTTTTCACCCATTCTATTCCATGAATTTGCTTTATGATTTACACACAAAAAAGAAATACCCCCTAAAAGTCAGTTCATGTAACTTTCAGGGAGTATTTCAAAAACAGGAATAACCTATCTCTTAAAAATCACTCCTGGTAAATCTTCAATTTTTTCTCTTTACCTGTCTTTTTGTCAATGACCACAATGGTTGCCTCATCACCGGACAAACCGACCAGATTGGTAGTCATTGCCTCATACATGTCCACCTTGTCAAAGCGTTTCCCATTGACCTCCACAATCCTCTCCCCGCCAGACAAGTCCTTGGCAGCACTTTCCCAAATAAAACCGGCTGTCAAATAATCATCCATCACCGTAATCTCCACATTCCAAGTCTTCCGATACATATCAGGCACCGCCTCCGGCTGGTTGGGAATGAAATAGAACAACCGCTTACGATAATCCATAATCACCTTCCCATAATAGAGCAAATCCGTGCCAATACGCGACATGCCTGTCGTCGTCTCGGCAGTCACGTTCTTAAAACGTGCCGCACCAATGCCCAATTCTTCCGCCTTCAAACGGTAACGCACTGTATTTTCTTCCAAACCTGCTGCACCAAAGGAAATAATCCCCTGCCCTTTGCTCAATTGCTTTACCACACCTTGCTGCTTTAACTGGAAATATTTCGGTTCAGACACTTCCCAAAAACCTGCCGCCCCGGAATCAAAAAGCACGGTATCCGCCACCACACCCCCGACCTTCAAAGCTATCATCGGCGTATAATCCGCACTCAGCATCACACTGGCATATTCCGGCTTCAGCGGGAAACGCTCTTCCATATCCGAAATTACAATCTCTTGCTTTTGGGCGTCCAACTCCACGATTTGCGTGCCAAAGAGCGTATAGCCCAACACCCCGTCTATCCCCATCTGCTCAATCATATTCCCTTCCTCGAACACCACCGCCTGCACTTTCGTAAACTCCGTATCGCTCACCTTCAAGGCATCCAGCATATACAAGTCCTGGGTAAACTCCTGCCCATTCGAATCCACGAACTTCATCTCCTGAATTTTCGTCAGATTCACCTTCTGGGCAAAAGAGTGCGTCAGGCACACCGGCGCGCCGGTATCAAATATAAAAGTGCCTTCCACCCCTCCTACCGATACTTTCACCTGCATCTTGCCTGCCACATTCTGGTAAGGAATACGGGTATAAAAAGCCGCCTGGCTTATTCCCAGCCCCCCTAACAACAATAAAATAAGACTTAAAATCCTTTTCATTTTCCTTCTACAAATTTCGTTAAATCATTCACCAACTCCGAATACTTATTGATTGCCGCCGGCTCTGCCTTGCCAAGTGCCTCTTTGATGTACTCCAACGCCCACTCCTGGGTATCCTTCGGGGCATCCTTCACAAAAATATCCAACAGGGCATCCAGGTTCAGCCGCAACCAGGCATCCGTAATGGTGCTCACTTGATTTTTATATATCTCTGTCAGTCCAGCAAAATCCTTGCCATCATAAGCCGCCACCAAATTGTCCAGCAACAGCAAGGCATCCCCTTCCGGCAAGCCCGCTTCCGCCAAAATCACATGGCACTTGTCCACATCGGCTTTGTCCCGCCGCCCCAACAGATAATCCACATACACGGGGAAAACGACATTCTGCAAGGACCGTTCCACCCGTTGCCTGCCCAGCGTATCGGCAAATTTCTCACGGTGCTCCAGCAAGAAAGCAAACTCCGGGCTATTGACATCGGAAGCCAACAAATTATACAGGAACCACGCCTCCGGGGTATATTGCACACTATCCTTCAAAGACATCAGGAAACGGTGGAGCTCATCCATATTCTCCATTTCCCCTGCATCGTACATGGTCAAATAATACCGGCAAAGGAAAGCAGCCGAACGCTCCCCGGCGACATATTGATCCTTGAGCTTGGAATAATTGAAATTGTCATTCATCCCTCTCCTCAAAACAGTCAAAAAATCCTCCACATTCCTGCTTCCTACCATCCGGCAACGCACTGCCCCATTGGCATCCAACACAAACATCGTGGGGAAGGCGCTCACCCCGTAACGCTTGGCAATGTCAATGCCTTCCCCCTTTTCCATGTCCACCTTGATATTGACAAAATAAGTGTTACAGAACTGCCCTGCCGCCTCTTGCGAAAAAACCTGGCTTTCCATCATCTTGCAAGGACCGCACCACGTGGTATAGCAATCCATAAAAACAAATTTCCCTTCTTCCCGTGCTTTTGCCAACGCCTGCTCCAAGGTCAAATCCTCAAAAACCATACCTTTGAAATGCAACAGCTTATTCACCAAATTGCCATAATGGCGTTTGAGATACTCATCCCCTCCTTCCATGCGTTTTTCCAAATAAGCGGCAACCATCTCACGGTCTGCCTTCTCCATTTCCGGCAAATTCCCCAAAGACATATCCAGCAATTCGGCAACCCGGGAATCCATCTTCCCGATATGCTCAGCCAAATAATCCAACATCCCGGCATACTTCTTGTCATGCCTCAACGAAGCGATTTCCAAAAACTTATACACATCGTTCGTATCGGGAATCTCCCCTTTTTGCAATTGGGTGAAAATCTCCAATCCCGCAGCTTTTGTATAAGGCTTACTTCCGGCTGCATAAGCCATGGCATCCGCATAATACAAAGACACAATGGCATTATTTACCACCTCTTCCCCGCTCTCTTTCACAAAATCAGCCTTATGCGCGAACAAATAGTCAATCAACAAACTGTCCGGACGCTTCAATCTGTCAGAGAAAATCTGCCAGTTCTCCTTTTTACACCATTGCGAAGGCTTTAATTGTTGGAAATACTGGTCAGCAATCTGCTCATACTTCTCATCTTCTCCAGCCCAGCGCAAAACCGAAGCATACTCTCTTAAAAACTTCTTATCCTGCTTCCCGCCTTGGTAAGCTTCATTCATGCCCTTGTATGAAGTCTTGGGACTCAAGGCACAAGCCACACGCTTCTGAAATTCAGGCAAAGCACATCCGGACGCCAGGCGGTGCACAACGTCTCCGTTTTCATCCAATACCAGATAATAAGGCATTGACCCTACCCCATATTTTTCTGACAAAGCAAGCCCTGCTTCAGTAGTCATTTCCACCCAGAGGTTCACAAAATGCTCATTCAGCCAATCGCCGAATGCCTGGTCAGAAAACACCTGCTGGTTCATGGCATGGCAGGGCACTGCCCAATCCGAAAAGCAATTGAAAAATATCAGCTTATGCTCAGCCCTTGCCTTCTTCAAGGCTTCCTCATACGAAAACACGTAATCCACTTTAACATCTGCCTTCACGGCATCTCCATACATGCTTTCCTGAACTTGGGCATACAAGTTCGTATGCCCAAGTAACAAAACAAC
>DXFT01000027.1 GCA_019114285.1 Candidatus Odoribacter faecigallinarum | reverse complement strand
TTTCTGTTGACAGTGAATTTGCAGCTGTGCAGGTATTGGAATATGTTCCTTATACTTTTGAAGCCATTACACCTGTCATGTGTTTTTATGGCGGGGAGGCTAAAAAATTGAGGGAAGCTCTCAAGGTTTAAAGATGAATATTGAATAAGAATACGGCATGCCCATTATCGGGTGTGCCGTTTTTTTCTTGGTTTTCGGGACGTTGTTTTTTTGTGCAGGGAAGATGAATGTAGGAAGAAAAAAGTATCTTTGCGTGTTGAAAAAAGTGATAGTAACTTGGATACAAAGGATTTATTACAGAAATATGTGTCAGCTAAGGTGGTAGGGCGTTTGGTCTCCCGGTTGCAGCCGGGTGAAGGGCGGAAATTAAGGCTGACGGGCAATGCCGGGTCGGTGACGTCTTTGTTGTTAGGAGGTGTGCGGCTTCGGTTGGGCGGATTGCAGGTCGTTGTGTTGGATGACAAGGAAGAGGCGGCTTATTTTTATAATGATTTACTGACCTTTGTGAGTGAGAAAGAGGTGGCGTTTTTGCCTTCTTCCTATCGGCGTATGCTGAAAGAGGAGGAAAAAGATAATGATTCGGTGCTGGTGAGGACAGAAGTGTTGAACAATCTTTCGCAAGGTGCCGTGGGTATTTTGGTGACTTATCCTGAGGCGTTGGCGGAACAAGTGGTGGACAAGACTGTTTTGGGCAATATGTCCATGACTGTAAAGCAGGGGGACAAATTAGCGATTTCTTTTGTGGAAAGCCTGTTGGGGGAATATGGATTTGAACGGACTGATTTTGTCTATGAACCGGGACAATATTCAATTCGGGGGAGCATTGTGGATGTGTATTCATACGCGGAGGAAATGCCGGTGCGTATTGACTTCTTTGGGGATGAGGTGGAGACTATCCGTTTTTTTGATGTAGAGACGCAATTGTCGGACAAGTTGGTGGAGCAAGTGGCACTTGTGCCTGATTTGAGCGGCAATACCGGGGAAATGAAATTCCAGCATACGGATTTATATACTTATTTCCAGGAAAAGCCGGTGTGGTGGTTGAAGGACGGTATGTATCTTCATGACCGGTTGGTGGCGGTGGAAAAAGATGCCGGGACAGACTTGCTGACACCGGGGGAAAAACTGATGGGGTATATTGAAGACTGCCGGGTGGTGGAGTGGGGACCGGATTTGTATTTTCGCGGGGAAGCGATAGATGCGGGATGTGAGGCGCAGGCGGCAACTAACAAGCATTTCGATTTGTTGGCGGAGACGTTGCAATCCAGGCATGCCAACGGGTACAAATTGTACATCTGTTCCAATAATGAAATGCAGATACAGCGTATCCGCGATATTTTCAAGGATAAAGGTTACCGTCTGGATTTTACCTGGATTGAAGGCGTGCTGCACGAAGGTTTTTCTGACACGATAGAGAGAATGTGTGTCTATACGGAGCACCAAATATTCGACCGTTATCATAAATACCGTTTGCAGACCACGCGTTTGAGGCAGGGGAGGGAATCCATCACGTTGAGTGAATTGCAGAATCTGCATCCGGGCGATTACGTGGTGCATATCGACCATGGCATCGGGCGGTTTGGCGGTTTGGTGAAGATTGAGAACAACGGGCGGGAGCAGGAAGCCATCCGGTTGGTGTATAAGAATAATTCAGAATTGTACGTGGGGCTTCACTCCTTGCACAAAATTTCAAAGTACAAGGGGAAAGACGGAGTGCCGCCTGTGGTGAACAAATTGGGGGGAGATGCCTGGAACCGCTTGAAACAAAAGACCAAGTCGCGGGTAAAGGACATTGCCCGCGAGTTGATAGCTCTCTATGCTCGGCGGAAAGCCGAACCTGCCTTTGCTTTTTCAAAAGATACTTATTTGCAGGAAGAAATGGAGGTCTCGTTTGTTTATGACGAGACACCTGACCAGATAAAAGCCATCGAGGCGGTAAAAACAGACATGGAGCAGCCCCGGGTGATGGACCGGTTGATTTGCGGGGATGTGGGCTTTGGGAAGACGGAAGTCGCCATCCGGGCAGCCTTCAAGGCAGTGGCTGATAGCAAGCAGGTTGCGGTTTTAGTGCCGACGACTGTCCTTGCCTTTCAGCATTACAATACTTTTTCCAAGCGTTTGGAAGGTTTGCCATGCCGGGTGGAATATATCAGTCGGATGAAAAAGCCGGCGGAAGTCAAACGTACTTTGCAGGAACTGAAAGAAGGAAAAATCGATATCATTATCGGAACGCACCGCCTGACGAGCAAGGATGTGGTGTTCAAAGATTTGGGGTTGTTGATTATTGATGAGGAGCAGAAGTTCGGCGTGGGAGTGAAGGAGAAGTTGAAACAGTTGAAGCTGAACGTGGACACCCTGACCATGACGGCAACGCCTATCCCGCGGACTTTGCAGTTTTCACTGATGGGCGCAAGGGACATGTCTATTATCCGCACGCCGCCGCCCAACCGTTACCCGATAGTGACGGAATTGCACCGTTTTGACGAGGACCTGATTAAGGATGTCATTCAATATGAGATTTCACGTGGCGGGCAGGTGTTTTTCATCCACAACAGGGTGGAAACCATCCGTGACATCCAGGGGATGTTGCGGCGGATTCTGCCTCAGGTGAAAACTTGTGTGGCGCACGGGCAAATGTCCGGGGAGGAATTGGAGCGGGTGATGCACGATTTTGTACGCGGGGATTACGATGTGTTGATTGCCACGACCATTATTGAATCCGGTTTGGACATCCCGAATGCCAATACAATGATTATCAACCAGGCACAAAATTATGGCTTGAGCGACTTGCACCAATTGCGGGGACGGGTGGGGCGTTCGAACAAGAAGGCGTTTTGTTATTTGCTGACTCCGCCCCTGGACGTGGTGAACCCGGAAGCCCGGAGGCGGTTGAAAGCGATAGAGGACTTCAGCGGCTTGGGCAGCGGCTTCAACATCGCCATGCAGGATTTGGATATCCGGGGTGCCGGGAACATTTTGGGGGCGGAACAGTCCGGTTTCATTGCTGAAATAGGATACGAGACCTACCAGCGCATTTTGAACGAGGCCGTATTGGAATTGAAGGAGGAGGAGTTTCCGGAATTGCAGGCGGCAGACTCCAATCAAGGGCAGGTGTATGTGTCTGATTGCGTGATTGAATCGGATTTTGAGGCTTTGATACCGGAAAGCTATGTAGAGAATGTGAGCGAGCGTATCCGCCTTTATCGGGAATTGGACAATATTCCGGACGAAGAGGGCTTGCAGAAGTTTGCCCGCGAATTGGAAGACCGCTTCGGAGCTTTGCCTGGGCAGGTAAGCGATTTGATGGAAATTGTGCGCACACGGCGGAAGTGCCTTGTTTTGGGAGTGGAACGATTGTTGGTGAAAAATGGGAAGATGACAATGTATTTTATTGCCGACCAGGCTTCGATGTTTTACCAATCAGCGGTATTTTCCAACTTGTTGAAGTTCGTGCAATCTCAGACGGTGCCTTGCCGTTTAAGTGAGAAAAATGACAAATTGTCTTTGGTTTTTGAAGCAGTCAAGACGGTGGGACAAATGGCAGGGATTGTCAGCCGGATGTATCAACTCTTGGCAGGCGGAGAGGACACAACGGAAAAACCAGACATGAAAAACGGATAAACCTTATGAATTTAGTAGTAGATGCAGGCAATACCCGGCTGAAGTATGCTTTTTTTGATGACGGTGAGCTGTTAGAAGTAAAATATAGGGCAGACGACCTTTTCCGGGATATCCGGAAATGGAGGGAAGAACGGGGGCGCGTGGACCTTTTGCTTTCCGGAAGCGGGGACATTACGGAAGGAATGCGCGCAACGCTGAAAGAGTCCGTGGATTGGTGTGTGGAAGCATCGCCATTGATGCCCATGCCTTTGAAAATTGGTTATGCGACGCCGGAAACCCTGGGGTTTGACAGGATTGCCATTTGTACGGGGGCTTTGGGATTGTATCCCGGGCATCCGTTGTTGGTCATTGATTCGGGGACTTGCATTACTTTTAATTATGTGGACGCGGAAGGCATGTTTTTAGGGGGGAATATTTCTCCGGGACTTGAAATGCGTTTCAAGGGATTGCGCCATTTTACTGCCCGTTTGCCTTTGGTGGAGGCGAGCGAACGTTATGGAGGAATGGGGCATACGACCGAGGAAGCCATCCGCAACGGGGTGATGGACGGCATGCTTTTTGAAGTGGAAAATTACATCCGTCGTTTCTTGGAAACGTTTGATGATGGGAAGGTGCTTCTGACGGGAGGGAATAGCTATTTCCTTGAAAACCATTTGAAAGAGAATGTCGAATTTTGCAAAATATTGGGCTTTATAGGATTGAATCGAATTTTAGACTTTGCTAAAAA
>DXFT01000172.1 GCA_019114285.1 Candidatus Odoribacter faecigallinarum | reverse complement strand
TTTATCAGCAAGAATTCCTGTTTTGAAAGGTTGGACCCTCCGGTATCCGCGAGTTAGCAACCATCATTTTTAGTAGTCCTTTTTATTTATTTGGCCCGCCCCTTCGGGGGCGGGTTTGTTGTGCCTGTATGTGAACTGGCGGATTTTTAGTCCGCCAGTTTTTTTAATAAGTTTTGCATATCGCATTTTTCTTTGAGAATACCAAGCAGTTGGTCAATGGCGACCCGTTCTTGTTGCATGGTGTCCCGGTCGCGGATGGTGACAGCGTTGTCTTCCAGCGTCTGATGGTCAACAGTAATGCAGTACGGGGTACCGATGGCATCCTGGCGGCGGTAACGCTTGCCAATGGAATCTTTTTCATCGTATTGGCAATTGAAGTCGAATTTCACCATGTCGAGTATTTCCCGTGCTTTTTCAGGCAGCCCGTCTTTTTTGACCAAAGGCATGATTGCCATTTTGACGGGGGCGAGGGCTGCCGGAAGGCGTAGCACAACGCGGGAATCCTGTTTCCCGTCTTTGCTGAGGTCTTCTTCACAATAGGCGGCAGAGATAATCTGCAAGAACATACGATCCACACCAATAGAAGTTTCGATGACATAGGGTACGTATGATTCATTCATTTCCGTGTCAAAGTACTGGATTTTTTTGCCGGAGAACTTTTGGTGCTGTGACAAATCGAAATCCGTGCGGGAATGGATACCTTCTACCTCTTTAAAACCGAACGGGAACCGGTATTCTATATCTGTGGCGGCATTGGCGTAATGAGCCAGTTTTTCGTGGTCATGGAACCGATAGTTGTCAGCCCCGAAGCCGAGCAACTGGTGCCATTTCATACGGGTTTCTTTCCATTTTTTGAACCATTCGAGTTCACTGCCCGGGCGGACGAAGAATTGCATTTCCATTTGTTCAAATTCGCGCATCCGGAAAATGAACTGACGAGCGACAATTTCATTCCGGAAAGCCTTGCCAATTTGTGCAATGCCGAAGGGGATTTTCATGCGTCCAGTTTTCTGGACATTCAAGAAATTGACAAAAATTCCCTGCGCTGTTTCCGGGCGTAGATAAATTTTGGTGGCTCCCTCTGCAGTTGAGCCCATTTCTGTAGCAAACATCAGGTTGAATTGCCGTACTTCTGTCCAGTTGCAGGTCCCTGAGATGGGGCACACGATTTTTTCATCAAGGATGATTTGCCTGATGGCATTCAGGTCGTTTGCATTCAGGGCATCGCTCATGCGTTTGTGCAGTTCGTCCCTTTTTTGGATGTGTTCCAGCACTTGGGGATTGGTTTGGCGGAATAATGTTTCATCGAATTTATCCCCAAAGCGTTTGCGTGCTTTGGCTACATCTTTCTCGATTTTTTCATCGTATTTGGCGATTTGGTCTTCGATTAATACATCAGCCCGGTATCTTTTTTTAGAGTCCTTGTTGTCAATGAGCGGGTCATTAAAGGCGTCCACATGTCCGGAGGCTTTCCAGATGGTCGGATGCATGAAAATGGCTGAATCTATGCCGACAATGTTTTCATGCAGGCGTACCATAGCATCCCACCAGTATTTTTTGATGTTGTTTTTTAATTCCACGCCATACTGTCCATAATCATAGACGGCGCCTAAGCCGTCGTAAATGTCTGAGGACGGGAATACAAAACCGTATTCTTTGCAATGTGCTACTAATTTTTTGAAAACGTCTTCTTGTGCCATAGTTATATGTGTTTTTACAGAATGCGAAGGTACGATTTTTTTTTATTCTTCATACCCTACCTCCTTGATTGCTTGGGTAACATTGATGGCATAATCCCCAATTTTTTCACATTCGGAAAAAATGTCGTTATACAAGATGCCGGTGCTGTAATCATAGCGTTTTTCCTCAATGGCAAGCAGGTGTTCTTGCTTGAGTATTGTGCGGTAATTATCAATGGCTTGTTCCAATTCGTATGCTTTTTTTGCATTTACTTCCCGGTATTCCATCCCTAAATTAACGCACATGGTGTTTAAAGCTTCCTCTACCAAGGCAAACATGTGTTTTAATTTGCCCGTCAGTTCCGGAGGGAAGGTGATGTTTTGTTCATTCCGGCGGTGGATGGCGTTGGTAATGTTTAGAGAGGAGTCGGCAATGCTTTCTATTTCAGATACGATTTTGAACATGGCTCGGATGCGTTGGGAGTTTTCCGTACTCATTTTGGATTCGGAGACTTTGGTCAGGTAGTTGGCAATTTCGACTTCCACTTTGTCGCTTTCGTCTTCCATCTTTTCCAGGGGGGCGAAGTTCTTTTCAAAATCCTTATTGGACAGTTCAAGACATTCACTTACTTTATGGAACATGCGTTCGGTATTCTTGCCATAGAGCATGATTTCCTGTTGTGCTTGGAAAAGAGAGGAATCTGGTGTAGAAAGCAGTCCGATTTTGATGTGTTTTAGGGTAAAAACATCATTATTGCTTTCTTTCATGGGAATGATGCGTGTGACAAGACGGGCGATTAATTTGGTGAACCAGATTAAAATCAGGACATTGGAAATGTTGAATGTTGTATGGAACAAAGACAGTGCCATGGGTACAGCGTCTATGTTGGTGGCGGGATCGCCAATGCCGAGAAATATACTGAGTTGTTCGACCCAATGCAGGAATAAGGGAAAGATTGCCAATACCCAGGTGACTCCAAATACATTGAAGAGGAAATGGGCGAAAGCAGCCCGCTTGGCGGTGGTGTTGGCGACCATGGCTGCCAGGTTGGCTGTGACCGTGGTCCCGATGTTTTCTCCCAATACCATGGAGGCGGCAATCCTGAAATCAATCCATCCGTTGGCACACATGACCAAGGTAAGTGCCATTGTGGCAGAAGAAGATTGGATGAGAATGGTCAGAACAGTACCTATCAACATGAAAAGGATATAAGAGCCGTATCCTTTATCGGTGTATTGTTGTAGGAATGTGAACATTTCCGGGTTCTCGTTTAAGTTGGGCATGGAATTTTTAAGGAATTCCAGTCCGATGAACAATAAGCCGAAGCCGATGATTAATTCTCCCCAGCTTTTTCGGGAGCGTTTATTGGAGAAGAGCAGCGGCAGGGAAAGGCCGATAAGTGGCAGGGAAATCTCTGCCATACTGATTTTAAAGCCGAGAATGGAGATGAGCCAGGCGGTAACTGTTGTGCCCACATTAGCTCCCATGATGACTCCGATGGATTCCACTAAGTTCAATAAACCGGCATTTACGAAGCTTACCACCATGACAGTTGTCGCAGAGCTGCTTTGTATGATGGCTGTTATCAATATTCCCGTGATTACTCCTTTGACCCGGTTAGAAGTCATTGCAGCCAAAATATGCCGCATGCGTTCGCCTGCCACTTTTTGCAGGGCTTCACTCATCAATTTCATGCCGTATAGGAACACGCCCAGTGAGCCTATTAATTTCAGCAATTCGTAAATGCCATAATTCATATTGAGGTATTTTGTTTTAGGCGGTAAAATTAGGCAATTTTATATTGTTACGAAAATGTGAAGAAACTGTTTTTGGGCAGGAGTTTAAGATTTAGTAGAAAAAGGAAAGGGAATGCCTGAAAATTCAAGCATCCCCCTTGATTTATTGTGTAGAATCAGATGTTTTTACATCATGCCCGGCATGCCTCCGCCCATGCCTGCTGCCGGTGCGGGTTCATCTTTCTTTTCTTCTACCAGAACACATTCCGTAGTCAGGAACATACCTGCGATAGAAGCTGCATTTTCCAAAGCCACGCGGGTAACTTTCTTCGGGTCGATAACGCCGGCAGCTTTCAAGTCTTCAAATACATCTTTGCGTGCATTGTAACCGAAATCGCCTTTGCCTTCACGCACTTTCTGAACAACGACTGCACCTTCTACTCCTGCATTGAAAGCAATCTGGCGCAACGGCTCCTCAATGGCGCGACGGATGATTTCAATACCGGTTGTTTCGTCTTCAGTATCTCCCTTCAGGCCTTCCAGAGCAGCTTGTGCACGGATGTAGGCTACGCCACCGCCCGGTACAATACCTTCTTCGCTGGCTGCACGGGTTGCATGCAGAGCATCATCGATGCGGTCTTTCTTCTCTTTCATTTCTACTTCGGAAGCTGCACCTACATACAATACAGCAACACCTCCGGACAATTTAGCCAAACGCTCTTTCAGTTTTTCCTTGTCATAGTCAGAAGTTGAATTTTCAATCAATTTCTTGATTTGCTCAATTCTCTCCTGAATGAATTCTTTCTTGCCGGCACCTTTGACAATAGTCGTATTTTCTTTGTCAATGGTAATCTTTTCAGCACGTCCCAACATGTCAATAGTCAGGTTTTCCAATTTCATGCCTTTGTCTTCAGAAGCAACTACACCGCCCGTCAGGATGGCAATATCTTCCAACATCTCTTTTCGGCGATCTCCAAAGCCCGGAGCTTTTACGGCTGCTATCTTCAAAGAACCTCTCAAGCGGTTTACAACCAATGTTGCCAAAGCCTCGTTTTCAACATCCTCTGCGATAATCAACAGTGAACGTCCAGACTGTGCTACTGGTTCGAGGATAGGCAGCAATTCTTTCATGGAAGAAATTTTCTTGTCGTAAAGCAGGATATACGGATTCTCAAATTCGCAAACCATCTTTTCACTGTCTGTTACAAAATACGGTGAAATATATCCCCGGTCGAATTGCATACCGCCAACCGTCTTTACTTCCGTTTCAGTGCCTTTGGCTTCTTCTACTGTGATAACGCCTTCAACGCCTACTTTTTCCATGGCTTCTGCAATCAAGTTGCCGATAGTCTCGTCATCATTGGCAGAAATACGTCCTACTTGACGGATTTTATCGAAATTGTCACCAACTTCTTCTTTCTGGGTTTCCAAGTGTTTTACAATAGCGGCAACTGCTTTGTCGATACCCCGTTTCAGTTCCATCGGATTGGCTCCTGCCGTTACGTTTTTCAATCCTACATTAATGATGGATTGGGCAAGGATGGTGGCAGTTGTTGTACCGTCGCCGGCGTCATCTCCGGTTTTGGAAGCTACTTCTTTTACCATCTGAGCACCGATGTTGGCATACGGGTCAGCCAATTCGATTTCTTTTGCTACTGTTACACCATCTTTGGTAATGTGCGGTGCACCGAATTTTTTCTCAATGACTACATTTCTGCCTTTCGGACCTAATGTTACCTTTACTGCATTTGCCAACTCGTCCACGCCTTTTTTCATCAGCTCACGAGCTTCTGTATTGAATTTTATTTCTTTTGCCATAATCTTCTGATTTTAAAATCTTACATAATCACTAAAATGTCGTTTTGGTTCATCACCAAATACTTCTTGTCATCAATATGCAATTCCGTGCCGGAATATTTGCCGAATAATACAGTATCACCCACTTTAACTTCCATCGGTTCATCAGCTTTTCCATTGCCAACTGCGATGACTGTGCCTTTTTGGGGTTTTTCCTGTGCCGTATCCGGGATGATGATGCCTCCCTTGGTGACGGTCTCTGCTTCAACAGGCTCAACAATTACTTTGTTAAGAACGGTTTTCAGTGTCATAGTATTAAATTTTTAGTTTATATTAATTTCCAAATTTGTTCATTTAACGTGTTATCCTTTATCATATTTTGTGCCAAAAAGGGAAGTTGTGGGGAATGGAGGGGAATATTCTGCTTTAAGATGATGAAAATGAGTGCGGAATAGAGGGATGATTTCTGGCAGTTTATAAAAAGGGATAGCTGACAAGCTGGCAATAAAAAATGTCAGTATGGCTGACATACTGACATTTTTTATGGTAAGATTTTTTCTTATTCTGCCGGAACCTCCGCTGCCGGTTGTTCTGCCGGAGCGCTTTCTCCTCCTACGCCGGGGAAAGAAGGAATGGTTTGTTGTACCGGTTGGGAATTGATTTGGCTTTCAATGGCAGATTGGCTGCTTTGTTCTCCTCTCGGAATGAAAAAAACTGCCAATACACATAAAACCATCATTGCTCCTGCCAACGTCCAAGTCGCTTTTTCCAAAAAGTCCGTTGTTTTCCTCACTCCCATAATCTGGTTGGAAGATGCAAATGAAGATGCCAGACCGCCTCCCTTGGAGTTCTGCACCAATACAATCAATATCAATAACAGGCAGATAATGAATACTAAAACAGAAATTGCTGTGTACATAATTATTTTGACTTATTAATGTTTTCCTTAATCTCTTCTATTCGGTCTGCAAAGTAAATACTTTTTTCCGGATATTTCAAACTTAATTTAATATAAGTTGCAATCGCTTTTTCATATAAATGTTGTCGGGTATATATTTTGGCAAGCGTTTCGCTGAAAAGTTCTTCTTGCTTATAGGGGTTTTCTTGTGATAAATCAGTCAGTTCACCATCGGTTTCTGATATTTTGGGTATGGTGGGATTGGTTTCGATAAAGCGCGTGATTAATTGCTCTTGTGAATTATTCGGTTTTGGGGAAACGGGGTTGGTCTCTGCTTCTTCCTCGGAGAGCAGGTAATCACTGCTTGGCGTGAAAGCGGGGACTTCTTGGGATTGGTCTGCCGTTTCGTCCGTCTGTTCATTTTGCCAGTCCAGGTTAAGTTCCATGACGAACGTTTCGCCACCTTGTTGGGGGGCATTCGGGGTTGCTTCTTCCTCTTCTTCCGGGGCGCTTTGTATAAACGGGGTTTCCTGGCTGGGCGTGGCAAAAATGTTTTGATTGCTTGTTTGCCAGTATAGATAACGGAGCAATTGCTTGTGGTTGATAATATGTATGGTACTATTTTTTAATTCTTCGCGGAATTTTTCGCCGGAAGACAGGTAAAGCACTTTTAAATAGAGGATGCGTGCGGCTTGGAAATAGGGATGCTCTTGGATGACTTTTTGCAAGTCTTCCATTTCCATGACCCTGATTTTCTCAGGATGCTGCAATAAATATAGTATTCTGTCGCTCCTCATGAAGATGTTTAGTTGTTTGGTTTGGAATAGTTACCAATTGACAATTGCTTTATTATAAATATCTTCGATGATATCGTCCAGGATTTCATCTATAAGGCTTTCTTCCACGGAATTGAAATCCACATCCGTGGAATAGTCCGCATAATGGGAAAAAGTACTTGAAAAATCGAATTTGTCATCCAGCATATTGGTATATTTCACCCGGATGCCGATAGTCAGTCGGTTGGAGGTGGCGATTTCTCCGGACGTAATGTCCATGGGACGTTGGGAATATTCTACGATTTGACCTTCAAACCGGATGTCTCCATTGTTGTCGGTCAATTGGGTCAACCCTGTTTTTTGGCGGATGTATTCAGTCAATTTTTCAGTAAATGTCGTGCTTAAAGTGGGCATGACCAAAGGAGCTTTATTGGGAAAATAATCCACGGAAAATGTCTTGATGGCTGGGTCCAGCGAACCGCCGGTCATGTTGTAAGTGACCGTTACCCCGACTAATCGGCAGGCTGTGCAACATACGGTGACTATTACTGCTATGATAAGTATTTTTTTTGTCATGGTAATAATTGGCTTTAATTGTCAATATGATATTCTTTTAATTTCCGGTATAGGGTCCTTTCGGAAATCTGTAAATCTCTGGCAGCTAATTTCCGTTTGTTATGGTTCTTTTTCAGAGCCTTGATGATTAAATCTTTTTCATTGTCTTCGATGGACAGGGATTCCTCATTGACACTTTCGGCGGTTTGGATGGGCTCCACTGTTTTCTCATAAATGGGAGTTTGTATGGGGGCAGCTATTGGGGTGATGTGGGTGGGATGGTCTTCATACATTTTTCTCAATACGAGTGAAGTGCCGGTGTCGGGGGTCGCCTGTGAAGCAGGCTCTTCTTGCATAAGGCTGTAAACTAATTGTTTGAGGTCGTTGACATCTTTCCTCATGTCGAAAAGGATTTTGTACAGGATTTCCCGTTCCGTGGCAAAATTGGCTTCCCCGGCATTGGGACTGTCAATCAAGGTGGGCAAAGTGGGTTCATCAATCGGGATGTACTTTTTAAGTGTAAGGGCATCTACCGACCGCTCCTGTTCAATGATAGAAATCTGTTCAGCGACATTTTTCAATTGCCTGACATTCCCGGGCCATCGGAAAGTTTTCAATACCTGCACGGCATCTTCCGTAAGCCGGATGGCAGGCATGCGGTATTTTTCTGCGAAGTCGGCAGCGAATTTTCTGAATAGCAGAGGAATATCCTCTTGCCTTTCCCGTAACGGGGGAATGGCGATGGGGATGGTATTCAGGCGGTAATAAAGGTCTTCCCTGAATTTGCCGTTCTTTACAGCTTGGGGAATATTTACATTTGTGGCTGCGATGATGCGGACATTGGTTTTCTGCACTTTGGAGGAGCCTACCCGGATAAATTCCCCGCTTTCCAACACCCTTAATAAACGCGCCTGGGTGGACAAGGGCAATTCGCCTACCTCGTCCAAAAAGATGGTTCCTCCGTCCGTGACTTCAAAATACCCTTTGCGGTCGCTGACGGCACCGGTGAATGCGCCTTTTTCATGCCCGAAAAGTTCAGAATCGATGGTGCCTTCGGGAATAGCTCCGCAATTTACGGCAATGTATTGGGCATGCTTGCGTGTGCTGAAAGCATGGATGATGCGGGGAAAAACTTCTTTCCCTGCACCGCTTTCGCCTGTAATCAAGACAGACAGGTCTGTGGGCGCCACCTGGGTGGCGATATCTATGGCTCGGTTTAGCTCAGGGGCGTTGCCGATAATGCCAAACCGTTGTTTAATTGCTTGTAAATCTTCCATAACTAAAAATCAGAGTCGCTTATTTGCTATTCTACAAAAATACGGATTTCCGTGGACAAATAAATAGTTTTATGATTCTTTTTTACGAATGTCCATAAACTTCGTATATTTGCTACGTAAATTTATGAATGGAATTTATGTATAGGTTAGTATTACTGTTTTTGTTGATGGGGAATGCGCTCTGGGTGGGAGCTTCTCCCCTGTGGATGCGCTATTGCGCGATTTCACCCGATGGCGAAAAGATTGCTTTCGCCTATAAGGGAGACATTTATGTTGTTGGTAGCCGGGGAGGGGAAGCCTTCCGGCTGACTACCGGGGACAGTTACGAATCCTCGCCGGTGTGGTCGCATGACGGCAGGAAGATTGCTTTTGTTTCCGACCGCGAAGGCGGTATGGATATTTTTGTGACAACGCCTGAAGGCGGGGTGGCGCAACGTGTGACAACCCATTCCGCAAAGGAATCTTTGTTGGCATTTTCACCGGACGACCGTTACATCTATTTCTCTGCGACGATACAGGACCCCGCAAGCAGTGCCCTGTTTCCCGATGCCTGGATTACAGAGTTGTACCGCATCCCGGTGGAAGGTGGACGCCCGGAACAGGTGTTGGCAGCGCCCGTCTGCAACCTCTCGTTTGCCAAGGACGGGAAATCTTTCATTTACGAAAACCGCACCGGCAGTGAGAATATATGGCGCAAGCACCATACTTCCTCCGTTGCCCGGGACATTTTTTATTATGATGCGGAGAAAAATACCCACACCCTTTTGACTTCCAATCCGGGGGAGGACCGTTCTCCTATTTATTTGCCGGACGGGCGCGTGGTGTTCCTCAGTGAGCGTGATGGCGGTTCTTTTAATGTGTACAGGGCGGATGCGGAGGACATGGACCATGCCGAGCCGCTGACCGCTTTCAAGCAGCATCCCGTGCGTTTCCTGACTTGTGCGGACAACGGTACGCTTTGTTTCGGTTACCAAGGGGAAATCTATACGCTGGCGGAAGGCGGTAAGCCGCAAAAAGTGGAG
>DXFT01000026.1 GCA_019114285.1 Candidatus Odoribacter faecigallinarum | reverse complement strand
CAGTACCGGGTCAGTGATTGCTTTTATTGCTATTTGCCTGGGAGGATTGGTTATTTTGTTCGGGCTATGGTGGATTTTGTCCGTGTTGTGCCGATTCTTTTCTTTCCGGCAGATATTGCTGTTGGTAACTGCGATTTGTGTTGTTTTGTGGGGAATCAGCGCCTTGTTGGGGCTATATACGAATTTTTGGGATTGTTTCTTTATCTGGGGGATTTTTATATTGATGGTTGTGGGGAAGTATTTGTTGAAGTTCGAAATCCAACGGGGGATATATATCTTGCTTATTTTCCTGTTGTCGATTTATGTGGTGATGGTTTCTAAAAAGTATGAGCATGCCAAGGAACAACAACAACGGGTAGGGTATGCAACGGAGTTGATAGAGGAACGGGATTATAATTTTGAACAGCATTTGGCAAGTTTGGACAATCAGATTGTTTCTTCGGATGTCCTGTCTTTTTTCCTGGGCATTCGGGAGGATGAGGAAGCGAAGGTGTTGTTGCGCGAGGATTTGGTTGATATGAGCGGCTTTGATTACTATTGGGATATCACTTTCTGCCGTGAAGGCGACCGTATTTGGTTGCCGGACAGTAAAAGCTGGCGTGGATGCCGGGAGTATTTTGATTGGATTATCCAGCATGCAGGCTATCGTCTGGGGGACACCCATTTTTATGCCATTCGTATATTTGACGGTTTTGTTACTTATGTCGGGAGGTTTTATGTGGGGAATACCTGGATCTATTTGCGGTTTGATGCAGATAAGGGGGACGAGGGGGTGGGATATCCTCAATTGTTGTCGAGGAAATCTTCCATAGGGCAGAAATTGGCTTATCATTATTCGTATGCGAAGTATTCCCATGGCAGATTGGTCGCTTCGGGGGGCGATTTTATTTATAGCAAAAAATTGAAGCCTTGGGCTGAGGGTACCGGAGAGGGCGTCCGTATGGTGGATAAAGATGATTATTCCCACATGCTGATAGCTGTGGATGATTATGATACATTGATAATCAGTTTGCCTGAGCGTACTTTTGCTTTGTATTATGTGAATACGCTTTATGCTTTTTTCATTTGCATTTTATTTTCTTCTTATGGTTTGTTGTTTGATGAAAGAAGCAGTATCCGTTTTATGGGCAGGACCTTGAAGACCCGTATTAAGAATAGTGTCATTTCCTTGATATTCTTGTTGTTTCTGTTGTTGACAGCTTTGAGTATTTTCATGAATGTGAAAAGCTTTGAAGCACGTCATGAAGCGAGGGCATTTGAGTTCCTGCGGTATGTTAATAAGGAATTGGAGCGTATGGATTGTGTGAATTGGGAGGAATGTCCGGATATTGTGCAAGTATTGGCTAACTTGTCTGAGCAGTTGATGGTGGATGTTAATATTTATGCTGAATCAGGTGAACTGGTGGCAACTTCCCGTCCTGAGATTTTCCAATATGATTTTCATGATTTTTTGATGAATCCGCGAGCCTTGCAGAAAATCACTAAAGAAGGTGGTTCCAGTTATATGGAATGGGAAAAACTGGGAGAATTGAAATCTATGGCGGTTTATATGCCTCTTGTGTTGGATAACGGGAAATCTTATGTGTTGAGCATTCCTTATTTTGCACAAAATGATGAGTTGAATATGGACATCATGATTGCGGTTGTCATTGCAGTAAACATTGCCATAATCATGATGGTAATTGCTTTTGTCCTTTCCGGGCTGTTGGCAGAGCGGGTAATCAAGCCGTTGCAATTGGTGAACGATAAATTGAGGCTTATGCGTGCAGGGGGTAAAAATGAGAAGATTTCCTATAAAGGGAAAGATGAACTTGCCATGTTGGTGCAGGAATATAATAACATGGTGGATAAAGTGGATGAAAGTATTCGGCAATTGGCTCTTTCCGAGCGTGAAAGTGCTTGGAGGGAGATGGCAAGGCAAATCGCGCATGAAATCAAGAATCCATTGACACCCATGAAGCTGAATATTCAATTTATGCTCCGTTCCCTTCAGGTAGAGGATATTGGGAAGTTCAAGCAGCGTTTTAAAGATATTGCTGCCATGTTAATGGAACAGATAGACAATCTGGCAGCTACGGCTTCTGCCTTTTCTGATTTTGCAAAATTGTCTGTGACGCACAACGAGGTGTTAAATCTGGATGAAGTGCTGAAAAATTGTATATTGCTGTTTGAGAATAATATTGATATTATACACGAAGACCTTGAGTCGGGCATCCAAGTGTTGGCAGACCGGGAACAGATGCGTCGGGTAATTGTTAATTTGTTGAAGAATGCCGAGCAAAGTATCCCCGAGGGGCGCAAAGGGGAAATTACGGTGACTCTGCATCGTATGGATGAGGGGGTAGAGATACGTGTGAAGGATAATGGGTGTGGTATTCCTGAAGATATTCAGAAGAAGATATTTGAACCGAACTTTACGACTAAATCAAGTGGCTCCGGTTTAGGCTTGGCAATATGCCGGAGTATTATAGAAAACTTTGGAGGGAAAATAGGCTTTACTTCTGAGGAAGGGATTGGAACGGAGTTTTATATCATTTTGGACGAATATGATAATCAGGGAAGTAATTGATGAAGTTGGTGCGCCACTTGTTCTGGGGTAAGATTGAGCATGCATAGCTGGTAAATGGGCTGTTTGCATTTGCCGTGGCCGTCTTTGGTGCAGGGGCGGCAAGGCAGGGGACTTTCCAGGATGCGCACGCTATGGCCGGAAGGATAACCGAAAGCGGTAGGTCCCATGAGGGCAAGGGCTGGTATTTGGAAAAGGTCTGCGGCATGAAGAAAGCCGGTGTCGGCACTGACCACTGCATGGGAGCGGAATACAAGATAGCAGGATTCTAATAGGGAGGTTTGCCCTGCAAGGTTGGTGACCCGTTCCGGAGCAGCATTGCGGATGTTTTCACAAAAAGTGTCTTGCGGACCTGCCAATATTAGGAAATGGTATTGGGGGGATAGGCGGATGAGTTGTTGCCAGCAACTCACCGGCCACCGTTTCATTTCCCAATTTGCCGAGGGAATGATTGTAACGGTTTTAGGCATGATGAGTGAATCGAATTTTGGGGGGAAATCCGATGGGAATTGCCAGAAGCGGTATAATTCAGGGAAATATGTAATTCCCCATTTTTCCAATGGTTTTTGGAATGATATCCGCCCTCTGAAGGGTTTGGGGAAACGGTTGATGCCTAACCGGAAAAGGAGAAAGCGTTTCCAGCGTTCCTTGCTGCGTACAACGATGGACGGTTTACCCCACATGTAGCTCCTTAAGCATAATTTTAAGATATTGGAGCGGATGTTGCTGTGGGCATCATAAATGTAATCATATTCTTCTTTTTTTAGCCTCCGGGCAAGATGCAATAAACCGCTTAGTCCTTCACGTTTGTCAAAAGGCCAGATTTGGTCGATGCGGCCATCGATTGCCAAGATTGGAGCCATGTCTTGCCGTGTGACCCAATGGATGGTGGCATGGGGGAAATGTTTTTTTATCCCGCCAATGATGCCCATGCATTGGATGATGTCGCCAATGGAGCTGAATCGTATGATTAGAAATTTAGGTGCCATATTGTGGAGTCGGTTTTCACAATTACTGGAACAAACATACAGTTTCTTTTTTTTCTGTGCAATAAAATGATGAAAATCTCTATATCTTTGCATGGGGAAATTTTAAATGATATTGATATGAAAAAGCATATACCCAATTTAATTACTTCAATGAATGCTATTTCCGGAGCCTTGGCGGTAGGTATGGCAATGTATGGGGAGTTGTCCTTGGCGGCTATTTGTATCTTGGCAGGGATGGTGTTCGATTTTTTTGATGGGATGGTGGCGCGTTTGTTGCATGTAAAGTCGGAATTGGGCAAAGAATTGGATTCTTTGGCAGATGTGTTGAGCTTTGGAATTGCGCCAGCCGTATTAGCACATTGTTTGATTGTGGAGGTATTGCCGGGAGGAGACATTGGCTATTGGAAGGAGTGGGGATGGGAGGAACGGTTGTTGGCGTTGTTGCCCTTATTGATACCGGCTTTCTCGGTTTACCGTTTGGCAAAGTTTAATCTGGACGTGAGGCAAACCATGTCGTTTATTGGCATGCCGGTTCCTGCCCATGCGTTGTTTTGGATAGGATTGGTGTGGGGGAAGAACTGGTCTCCCGATTTGTATGGGGCTTTATTTGGGAATGCGTGGGTGTTGGGAATCTGTGTCGTGATTCTTTCTCTTTTGCTGGTGAGTGAACTGCCGATGTTCTCTCTGAAGGTGACAGGATTGGGATGGCAAGGAAATAAAATCCGCTATATTTATTTCCTTGTATTGGTATTATTTGCCTGCTTCTTGGGGCGGTCTGTCGTGTTTTTTGTGATTCCGCTGTATATCCTCTTTGCTTTGGTGGCTTTTTTTAGTAGCCTAAATCAGCAGCAGGATCATAATCAACATAGTCATAATCAGGTGAAATGACATGATGGCAATGGGCTTGTCCATTTTCTTCTGCGAAGATGGACAGGTCTGGCTGAATGGTCATGCTGTTTTGTATCTTCTTGTTAAGAATGGGGCTATGGAAAAAATCCGTTTGTGAGACAATGACAATACCTGCCAGGACAGCAGCGGCGACGCCGTATCTTAAGGATTGTAGAAATCTACGCTTGGACAGGTCCCTTGACAAAGTGTGCTGGCTTGCAGCTGTCTGTGGTACATTGATTTGTACGGGTTGTGTGGATGGCATTGCCGTTGGGATAAGGGCGAGAGATTCCATCCCGTATGTTTCAGCCAGAAAGTTGTTGCCGCTGCATTCAAAAAGAATATTGAAACGCCTGTCGGTGTAGAATACGCCGATATTTCCGAAAGGTACCCGTTGCCCTTGGTTTAAGCGTATTTTTATATCTTCCGTGAAAAATGAAAGCCGTTCGATGGCTTTTTCGTAACTGATGTTTTCCTGTGCAGCTATCCAGCCGGCAACCAGACCGTCATTGTGGGTCAGGTTACGGTTGAAGACAACTTCCTTGCTCGGTGGGCATACCATCCCATTGGACGGGTTTAGGTACGCACTGGTATAATTGCAGATAAATCCCCCGAAATCCGGGATGATAACGCAATCGTGCAGATACAAGAGGTCTGATATGTATTCAATGTATTTGTGCATGCCACAAAAGTAGGAAAAATCCTTTTAATTCCGGTCTCCGTGGGACAGGAAAATTTCTCTTGTTTTTTCCGGTTTCAATATCAGGGAAGTTTGCCAATTTATTGCTTACTTTGCATGTTGAATAAATAAACCAATTGTTTTATGAAAAAGATATTTGTTACAGGCGGCACCGGATATATCGGTTCTCATACAGTGGTTGAGTTGCAGCAAAGCGGCTTTGAAGTGATTATTGCAGATAATCTTTGTAATTCCAATATAGGGGTTTTGGACGGCATAGAACAGATTACGGGTATTCGTCCCGCATTTGAGCAAATTGATTTGGCAGATGAAAAGCAAACCCGTGATTTCTTTTCCCGTCACAGGGATGTGGAGGCAGTCATCCATTTTGCGGCTTTGAAAGCGGTGGGTGAATCTGTGCAGAAGCCTTTGGAATACTATCGTAATAACCTCAATTCATTGATGAATGTGATTGGGTGTATGCGTGAGTATGGGATTCGGAATTTAGTCTTTTCTTCTTCTTGTACGGTATATGGTCAGGCGGATGTATTGCCGGTGACAGAGACTACGCCTCGTAAACAGGCAGAGTCTCCTTATGGAAATACAAAAGCAATGTGTGAGGACATTATGCGCGATGTGGCTAAAGTGGAAAAAGGGATGAATCTGTTGGCATTGCGTTATTTTAACCCCATCGGGGCGCACCCATCTGCTTGCATTGGGGAATTGCCCAATGGAGTGCCGAATAATTTGATTCCTTATTTGACCCAGACGGTGGCAGGAATCCGGGAGCAACTGAGCGTTTTTGGAGATGATTATAATACGCCGGACGGTTCTGCCATTCGGGATTACATTGATGTTGTGGATTTGGCTCGTGCCCATGTGGTGGCTATCCGTCGTTTGCTGGAAGGAAAAAACAAGGCAAACTATGAATATTTTAATATTGGCACCGGAAGGGGAGTTTCAGTGTTGGAATTGATTCAGGCTTTTGAACGGGCAACTGGTGAAAAGGTGAATTACAGGATTACAGGGCGTCGGGCAGGTGATATCGAAAAGGTATGGGCAGATACGACATTGGCCAATACGGAGTTGGGCTGGAAAGCTGTCGTGCCGCTTGAAGAGACTTTGGCGAATGCCTGGAGATGGCAGCAGCATTTAGGGAAAATGAAAAAATAAATTTTTAATCTGAAACAATATGGCAGAACAGAAACAACATCCAATAGAACTTAATTTGAGCCGGGAGGTGGCAGAAGGCATTTATTCCAATTTGGCGATTATTTCGCATTCAACCTCTGAATTTATTGTGGATTTTGCCCGTATGATGCCGGGTGTGCCGAAACCGGAAGTGATGAGCCGTATCATCATGACGCCGGAGAGTGCCAAGCGTTTGTTATTCGCTTTGCAGGATAATATCCGTAAATATGAGCAGATGAACGGGGAAATCCGTTTGCGCAACGAGGCTCCCGTATTGCCTTTTGATTTGAATGGTGGCGGGCAGGCATAAACTTATTGAATGGATAAAAGAGGGAAAAAAATGACAGCGAATTGGTTCGAAGCAAAGGTAAAGTATGTAAAAGTGAATGAGGACGGGCGGGAGAAAAAAGTAAACGAGGCATATCTTGTCGATGCCATGTCTTATACAGAAGCGGAAAGCAGAATCATGCACGAGATGGAATCCCTGATTTCAGGGGATTATTATATCAGTAGTTTAAAGAAATCAAACATCACGGAGGTCGTTCCGTCTGAGAACGAGGCGGATGACCGCTGGTATAAGGCAAAGGTGGCAATTATTGATGCTGATGAGGTGAGTGGCAAGGAGAAGAGTTCTTTCCAATATTATTTGGTGGCGGCTTCCGATTTCCGTTGTGCTTTGGAGAATCTGGAACGCAGCCTTTCAAGTTTTGTCGTGCCTTATGAAATTGCCGGCATAGCGGATACAGCGTTTATGGATGTCTATCCGTATTTCGATGATGAGGAAAAAGCATTGCCTGACAATCTGAAGCCTTTGGAGGAAGATGGATTGGAGGAGCAACAGGCCGACGGGGCTGACGGGTTGGAGAATTAAGACAGCAGGCATCCGGAAGGGTGCCTGTTTGTTTTTATGGGAAGGGCTTTGAGAGGGAGAGGGAAGAACTGGAAAGCAATGAATCTGCTTGTTAAATGTTAAATATTCCTCAATATTTCGTAAACGTTTGTGACACATGCTTTTCCTTTGAAATGAATAACTTGTTTCTTCTCGCAAAAGATTAGGTATAATGCTTTTTTCTTTTTTACCTTTGTGGCACAATTTTGAATAGAGAACTAAAATCAAAAGAGTGAAATATGAAAACACGTATTGAACATGACCTATTAGGCGAAAAAGAAGTGCCGGCAGAGGCATATTATGGTATCCAGACCTTGCGTGGCATTGAGAATTTCCATAACATTAGCGGTATTACCATCAGCGATTACCCTAACTATGTGAAGGCATTGGCAATGGTAAAATGGGCAGCAGCCAAGGCAAACCAGGAATTGGAAATTTTGCCTGACAATATTGCAGATGCCATTACGCATGCCTGCGAAGAGATTATCAGCGGTAAATTGCATGACCAGTTCCCCGTTGATTTGATTCAGGGGGGAGCAGGGACTTCTACTAATATGAATATCAATGAGGTAGTAGCCAATCGCGCCTTGGAATTGATGGGACATCAAAAAGGTGAGTACCAATACTGCCACCCGAATAACCATGTGAATATGTCCCAATCTACCAATGATGCTTATCCGACTGCTTTCAAGTTGGCGTTCATTTTCATGAACGAGGAATTGGTGTCTGACTTGAAATTGTTGATTCAGGCATTCCATTTGAAAGGAGAGGAGTTCAAAGAAATCATTAAAATGGGGCGTACCCAATTGCAGGATGCAGTGCCGATGACTGTCGGACAGGAATTTGAAGCCTTCGCTGCAACTTTGGAAGAAGAAGTTGAACGTTTGAACCAGAATGCAAAATTGTTCCTGGAAGTCAATATGGGAGCAACGGCTATTGGTACGGGCATCAACTCAGAACCGGAATATTCAGCTAAATGCATCAAGAATCTGCGCATCATCAGCGGGGAGGAATTTGTACTTGCTTCCAACTTGATTGAAGCTACTCCGGATGCAGGTTCTTCTGTGATGTATTCTTCAGCGTTGAAACGTTTGGCTGTGAAGTTGTCCAAGATTTGCAATGACTTGCGTCTGTTGTCCAGTGGACCTCGTTGCGGCTTGAAGGAAATCAACCTGCCGCCGATGCAGCCGGGCTCTTCCATCATGCCGGGTAAGGTAAATCCGGTTATTCCTGAAGTAGTCAATCAGATTTGCTACCGCATCATCGGTAATGACCTGACTGTAACTTTTGCTGCAGAAGCAGGACAGTTGCAATTGAATGTAATGGAACCGGTGATGGTACATGCAATTTTCAGCTCCATCAAGATGTTGCAGAAAGGTTTGGACCGCTTGCGCACCCTGTGCGTAGAAGGCATTACTGTGAATGCTGACCGTTGCCGTGAAATGGTATTGAACAGCATCGGTATTGTAACGGCTCTGAACCCGACTCTGGGATATGAAAACTCTTCACGTATCGCAAAACGGGCTTTGAAAGAAAACCGCAGCGTTTATGACTTGGTACTCGAAGAAGGGTTGCTGACCAAAGAAGAGTTGGATGAGTTGTTAAAACCCGAAAACATGATTAAACCCCATAAGTTCTACATTAAGAAATAAGTGTTTGGGGAACTAAAATAGCTCCGGCATAAAAAAGTGCCGGAGTTTTTTTGTTTTACCGTTTTTTTACTTTATTATTGCATAGTGAAAGAGGTAAGAGGGGAGGGAATAAAAATGTGTATTACTAAAAAATAGAAACAATGAAAAGAACAATGACGAAAGCAGTGGCAATTCTTTTATTGGCTGCCAGTGTGCCTGCTTTGACAGGATGTTACGGACCATTCCGTTTGACTTCTAAATTGCACAGTTGGAACGGACAAATCTCAAATCAGAAGTTTGTGAATGAATTGGCATTTTTGGGACTTGCCATTGTACAGGCTTATTCGGTTTGCTTGTTGGCGGATGGGATTATCTTTAACTCAGTGGAGTTCTGGGGAGGAAATAATCCTATTGCAATGGAAGAAGGGCAGATAGAAACAGAGGATGTGATGCATAACGGCAAGATGTATCAAGTGACCAAGACCAAGAATTGCATGACGGTTGCTTCCAAAGAGACAGGCGAAAGCATGGATTTCCAATACTTCCCGGAAGAAGGACAATGGTATCAAATGCTTGGTAATGAAAAAGGCTTGGCAGTAAAATAATTCAAATAAATTTTTTCATAAAGCTGTCCCCGGCGGAAACCTTTCTAATGAGGTGGATGCCGGGGATTTTTTAACTGATATAGCGCCAGGTGATTTTGGTTTTGAACAGGCGTTTGATTTGTGTGGCGAAAACCTGGTTGGCTTCTTGTGCTAAATCTGGGTCCTGTTCCAGAATCTCATTGGCACAGCGGGAGGCTTCGCTAAGGATAAGGGTGTCCTTGCCCAAATTGGCGACTTTCAGGTTGCACGTAAGCCCGCTTTGCTGGGTGCCTTCAATGTCGCCGGGACCGCGTAGCTTCAAGTCTGCCTCTGCAATTTCAAAACCGTCATTGGTGGCGGTCATGGTTTCAATTCTTTTGCGCGATTCATTGGACAATTTGTAGGAAGTCATCAGTATGCAATACGACTGGTCGGCTCCGCGTCCCACCCGTCCCCGCAATTGGTGGAGTTGGGAAAGGCCGAAACGTTCCGCGCTCTCGATGACCATGACGGAAGCGTTGGGGACATTCACGCCGACTTCGATGACCGTGGTGGCAACCAGGAGTTGGGTTTCTCCCGAGGCAAACCGTCGCATCTCCCTGTCTTTGTCTGCGGGTTTCAATTTGCCGTGTACGATGCTGGTTTTATATCCCCTCGGCAGGAAATAATCGTTGATTTGCTCATAACCGGCTTCCAGGTTGCGGAAATCAAGCCTCTCGGATTCGGAAATCAGCGGATAGACAACGTAAGCTTGCCGCCCTTTCCGGAGTTCCCCTTCCACAAAGCGGAAAACGTCCGTGCGTTTTTGTTCGTAGGCATGCCACGTCGTGACCGGTTTGCGCCCGGGAGGCAACTCGTCTATGACGGAGACGTCAAGGTCGCCGTATAGGGTCATGGCGAGCGTGCGGGGGATGGGGGTGGCAGTCATGACAAGCACATGGGGAGGGATGGTGTTCTTTTGCCACAACTTGGCGCGTTGGGCGACTCCGAAGCGGTGTTGTTCGTCAATAATGACCAGCCCGATGTTTTGGAAATTGACATCATCTTCCAGCAAGGCGTGCGTCCCGATGAGGATTTGCAGGCTGCCGTCTTGCAGGCTGCGGTGAATCTCCTCGCGTTCTTTCTTGCGGCTGGAGCCGGTCAGCAGGGCGACATTGATATCCAAGGGGGCAAGCATCTCGCGGATGGTGTCATAATGTTGCGTCGCAAGGATTTCGGTGGGAGCCATCAGGCAAGCCTGGTAGCAATTGTCTAATGCAATCAGCATGCACATGACGGCAACTAAGGTTTTGCCGCTCCCCACGTCGCCTTGCAGCAGGCGGTTCATCTGTTTCCCGCTCCCGCAATCTTTGCGGATTTCCCGGATGACCCGCTTCTGGGCTTCCGTCAGGGGGAAGGGCAGGTACTGGCTGTAAAAACTGTTGAAATAGTGCCCCACGGTCTTGAACGGATGCCCTTGGAAATAAGCCTTGCGCTTGTATTTCAGCTTGAGGATGTTGAGCTGGATGTAAAACAGTTCCTCGAATTTGAGTCGGTATTGTGCCTGGCGGAGCAGTTCGGGCGATTGGGGGAAATGGATGTTGGACAGGGCGTCGCGCAGGTACATCAGTTTCCGTTGTTGGATGAACCAGGCGGGCAAGGTTTCCGGAATGTCCCCGTGTGCCTGTTGGAGAATGGTTGCCTGTATTTTGCTGATGGCTTTGCTGTTGAGGTAGGCTTTCTTCATCTTCTCCGTGGTCGGGTAAACGGGTTGGAAGCCCACTAACAGCGCGGAACTTTTCTCGAAGTTATCGACTTCCGGGTGGATGATGTTCAGCCGGTGGTTGAACTCGGAGGGTTGTCCGAAAATCAGGTACTCCTGTTCCGGCTTGAACTGGCTTTCCAGGTATTTGAGGCCTTTGAACCACACCAGCTCAATGCTTCCGCTTGCGTCGTATGCCTCGGCAACCATGCGGCGGGCTTTCCCTTCCCCCGTCATTTTCAGGTTCCGGATGCGTGCCTTGATTTGAATGTAAGGCATGCGTGCATTCAATTCTGCTACGGGGTAAATGCGGGAGCGGTCAATATATTTGTAGGGGACATGGTAAATCATATCCTCATAACTCACAATCCCCAGTTCCCCTTGGAGCAGGGCAGCCCTTTTTTCACCTACGCCGGGCAGAAATTTGATATTTAATTTGGACAGTTCCACAGTTTTCTCAATAACGATAGCAAAGGTAATTGAAAATTGAAAATTAATTGCCTAAATTTGCTTGTTTGATTAGGACATTTGCAATATGGGCTATTTAAAAGAAAGAATAAAACATGCAGTGCGTTTCCGCCACAAGCGGGGCTTTGGGGTGCATTCGCCTTTTATGTTTAATCTGATATTGAATGTCATCCGCGACCGCGACCGTACATTTGATTATCCTCTGGAATGGGAAAAGGGGAATCTGTTGAGCCGGCGGGAACGCAAGATATTTCGCCTCCTTTCGCGTCTGATTCGGCATCTGGAAGTGCGGCGGATGGTTTGCACCGGTGAAAATGCCGCCCTTTTGATGGAATACCTGGAGACTGCCTGCCCCCAGGTCTTGCTGACAAGTTGTTTGGAAGAAGTGGGGGAAGCCGACTTCATTTATGTCGGCAGGCGGATGCCGGGGGAAAAAACTGCCCTGGACTGGGGGGCGTTTTTGCGGAACGAACCGAAATATGTCGTGATTTCAGACATCTACAAGGACAAGCAACACGCCCGCCTTTGGCGGCTGTTGCGTGAACGGGCAACCGTTTCGGTGGACATGATGTGGTATGGCATCTTATTTTTCAATGACAAAATACAACGTGGAAAATACAATTTGATGATATGAAAATCTATACGAAAACAGGAGATAAAGGCATGACCTCGCTGGTTGGCGGGCAGCGGGTGGCAAAAAACAGTGACCGTTTGGAATCTTACGGGACAGTGGACGAATTGAACAGTTATCTGGGCGTTATCCGCTCTTGCGGCATTGCCCCGGAAATCGCTGCGGAGTTGGCGGAAATCCAATCCCGCCTGTTCGATGTGGGGGGCAATCTGGCGACAGACCCTGCCGATGTGAAAGTGAAGGTGTGTATCCGTGAGGAGGACATTGCTGCGCTCGAACAGGCAATTGACCGCATGGATGCCGAAGTTCCGCCCATGAAATACTTTGTCCTGCCGGGCGGTACCCAGGCGGTGGCTTTCTGCCATGTGGCGCGCACCGTGTGCCGGCGGGCAGAACGGCGCATCCTCACCCTGGCGGGAAAAGCGGAAGTGGACGAGCGCATCCTCAAATACATGAACCGACTTTCCGACTACCTCTTCATGCTTTCCCGCAAACTGGTGCACGACAGCGGCGAAGAGGAAATGAAATGGATTCCCCGCACAGATTAAGGCTTACGGGACGGTGCTATTTCCTGACCCAGCGGTTGATGATGGGGATTTCACTCAGCGGCAGGTCTTTCCGGATGACATAAAGGATGTACAGGCACAGCAACAAGGTGCGGAAGCCCAGACGCAACGCCATGTTGTCGATGGGTATCCCCGTCCCGAGGGCATACAGCGCGAGCGCCAGCACCGCGTATCGCGCCATCCCTTTCAGGTCATAGCGGATGGGATAATACTTCTGTCCCACGAGCCAGGAAAAAAACATCATGGCAAAGAAACAGGCGAATGCCGACCACGCGCAGGCGATGTACCCGAAGCGGGGGACGAAAAGCACGTTCCCTGCCACAATCACTGCCAGCCCGATGAACGAGAAATAAACGCCCCATTGCGTCCGGTCTGTCAGTTTATACCACAGCGACAGGTTGAAAAAAATGCCCGAAAACAGTTCCGCCAGCATGATGATGGGCACCACCGTCAGCCCGGCGAAATATTCCGGTCCCACGAAATAGCGGATGATGTCCAGGTAAAAGACCACCCCTAAGAATATCAGCAACTCGAAAATGACGAAATATTTCATGACGGCGGCATACGTGCCCCGTTTGTCCTCCCCTTTTGCCCGCGCGAAAATAAAAGGCTCGTAAGCATAGCGGAATGCCTGCGTGAACATAATCATCACCACGGCAATCTTGGCGTTCGCCCCGTAAATGCCCAATTGGGTGGCAGCTTCCTGCGGGTCCTCCATCAGGTAGGGGAACATCATCTTGTCGAAATTCTGGTTCAGCATCCCTGCCAAACCTAATATCAGCAGCGGGAAAGAGTAGTGCAATATCTCCCGGAGCAGTCCCCAGCGGAAACGCCAGCGGATGCGCACCACCTCCGGCAGCAACGCCAGCAGGATGATGGCCGATGCCATCACGTTTGCCACGAGGATATACCCCACCCCGTACCCCGGGTCGTAAAACCAGCTTATCCATTCCGGGTGGCGGCTGTAAATCGCCGGGCAACCCAGCAGGAAAAAGCAATTCAGGGCAATCGTCAGCCCGATGTTCAGCAACTTCAGCCCGGCAAACCGCAGGGGGCGTTGCCGGTAGCGCAAATAAGCGAACGGCAGCGAGGCAAACACATCCAGGGCGATAATCACCGCTATCATCACGACATACTCCGGGTGTGCCCCGCATTGCAACAGCCGGGTAATCGGCTCCAGAAAAATCCCCACCACCGCGAGGAACGTGATGGTCGTCACCCCGATGGATGTCATGCAGGTGGCATACACCGTCTGCGGTTCCCCCTTCGACGGGTCATTGGCAAAACGGAAAAAACCCGTCTCTAACCCGTAGGTCAGCAGCACTAACATCACCCCAATCCAGGCATACAGATTGACAATCACGCTGTACTCCGCGGGCACCAACAGGTAAGTGTAGAGCGGCGTCAGGCACCAGTTCAAAAACTTCCCGACAATGCTGCTCAGCCCGTAAATCGCCGTATCCTTCGCCAGACTTTTGATTCCTGCCATAATATTCCGATTCATGAATTTGGACAAAGATACGTTTAAAATCCATACCATGGCACACTTTCCGCCTTGAAAATTCACTCCGCTTCCCTCAATCGTCCCTCCCTTCCTTCCTCGCCCATGCTCCCTGTCCTCCCCTTTAGGGATGCGCCCGCCTTCTTCGTGTGCCGGCAGGACATCCCCTTGCTGCTCGTTCGGCATCCGCCCCACCAATACCCTGCGGGTACCGAATGAATGCCGAATCTATTCGGGCGCATCCCAGGCGTATGG
>DXFT01000171.1 GCA_019114285.1 Candidatus Odoribacter faecigallinarum | reverse complement strand
TTCCAGAACAGACCCATGAGGAAGACGGCGAGGATGCCGGGGCTGACAAGTCCGGTGTATTCCTGAATGTATTGGAACATCTGGTCGATGCCTCCGAGGAGCGGGGCCATGAGGATGGCAATGACGAGGGCAATGCCCGCACTGAGACGCCCGACGTTTACCAGTCGTTGTTGGGACGCCTGGGGATTGAAATAAGGCTTGTAGATGTCCATGGTAAAAATCGTGGAAGTGGAATTCAACATGGATGCCAGAGAGGAGACGATGGCTGCTGCCAATGCCGCGAGAACTAACCCTTTAAGTCCCATTGGAATGAAGGAACTGATGAGCCATGGATAGGCATTGTCGTTGTTGAGGGATGTGGAACCGGCTATTTCGAAGGCGCTTTGTGCATTGTACATGTTTTCGGAGTACATAACCCAAGCTATGATGCCGGGCACGGCGACAATGAACGGAATGAGCATTTTCAGGAAGGCGGCGAAGGCGATGCCCCGCTGCGCTTCTTTCAGGGAGCGGGCGGCGAGGGTACGTTGGATGATGTATTGGTTGAAGCCCCAGTAGTAGAGGTTTGCCACCCATAAGCCTCCAATGAGCACATAGATGCCGGGGAGGTTGTTGTATTCCTTGTTATCACGGGAGAGTACCATGTCGAATTTGTCGCCTGCGACGTCTGCCACGTGTGATATGCCGTTAATGATGCCGCCTTCGGGGGTGACGTAGTTCAGGGCGATGACAGTGGTGATGATGCCGCCTATCACGAGGAGTGCCACTTGCAATACGTCAGTCCATGCCACAGCCGACAGTCCGCCATAAAGGGAATAGGCTGCTGCAAAAAGCGCAAGGGCTATGATGGCAGGGATAACCATGCTCCCATCGCCGGTGCCGATGACAGTGTCAATCGCTTTGCCTCCAAGGAAAAGTACAGAAGTCAGATTGACAAAAATAAAGAGGGCTATCCAGAAAACTGCCAAGATGGTTTTGAGGTTGGTGGAGAACCGTCTTTCGACAAATTCGGGGATGGTGTAGATGCCTTGCTTGATGAAGATGGGAAGGAAGAATTTGCCCACGATAATCAGGGTGAGGGCTGCCATAAATTCGTATGAGGCAACAGCGAGCCCGCCGGCAAAACCAGAACCTGCCATACCGATGAATTGTTCTGCCGAGATATTGGCAGCGATGAGCGAGGAGCCGATTGCCCACCAAGGGAGGGCTTTACTGGCGAGGAAGTAGTCTTCCGCAGTTTTGGTCTGTCCTTTTTTAGTACGTGATACCCACCAGCCGATACCGATGAGCGCAACGGCGTAAATGCCGAGGATGATAAAGTCAATCAGGTGAAAATTAGGATTCATGTTACTTGATATTTAAGGGTTAATAGAGCTTGTAGGCGCCTTCGCCGATTTGGGCGATGTAGAAGGTGGCTTCAAGCCCGGTTTTTGCTTGGTAGTTTTTGCCGACTTCGCGGATGTAGGCTTCTGCCTGTCCGTTTTGCACGAGGGAAACGGTGCATCCGCCGAATCCCGCACCTGTCATGCGGGAACCGAGAACACCTGGAAATTGCTGGCTTTCACCTGCGAGGGTGTCAAGTTCGATGCCGGTGACTTCGTAGTCTTCTTTCAGGGAGCGGTGGGAGTCGTTCATCAGTTGCCCAAAGGTGGTGAGGTCGCCTGCCTTGAGTGCTGTGATGGCACGGATAACACGCTGGTTTTCGCTGATGGCGTGGCGGGCACGGCGACGGATGGTCTCGTCGGGAATGAGGGAAGCACATGCCTCGAATTCTTCTTCCGTCAGTTGGCAGAGGTGTGTGATATTATGTTGCGTGGAAATGTATTTGATGGCTTCCTCGCATTCGCTTCGGCGTTCGTTGTATTTGGAATCAGCGAGCCCTCGCCTTTTGTTGGTGTTGGCGATGATGAGTTTGTAACCGTCGAGGACGAGGGGAACGTATTCATAGTGAAGCGTGGCGCAATCGAGGGCGATGGCACAGTCTTTTTTGCCCATGCCTACAGCGAATTGGTCCATGATGCCGCAGTTCATGCCTACGAATTGGTTTTCCGCTTTTTGTGACAGTTGCGCCAGTTCCACTTTGGTCAATCCGGCTCCGGTAAGGTCATTAAGCATGGTTGCAGTCACCATTTCGATGGAGGCGGAGGAGGAAAGCCCTGCTCCGTTGGGGATGTTGCCGTAGTAGAGGAGGTCATAGCCCCAGACGGGATGTCCGAGGTCGGCGAATTCCTTCATGACACCGAGCGGGTAGGCAATCCATTCTTTGGGTTTGTTGGAAAAAGCCGTAGCGTCCGTCGTACCGGCATATTCAAAATTGAGGCTACGGAAGGCATTGTGTCGGTCGTCTCTCTGTGCGGCAAGCAGGTAAGTGCCGAAACTTAAGGCACAAGGGAAAACAAGCCCGCCGTTGTAGTCCGTGTGATCACCGATGAGGTTGACGCGCCCGGGGGCAAAATAAGCGTATTCCGGTGTTTTGCCGAAAAGTGTCTTAAACTGGTTTTCTAATGCTTGTAAGTCCATATTTTATTGTATGTGTGTATTATAATTTATGTAACAGGCAAAAATAGCAATATTTTGCAAAAAAACATGCTTTGAAGGACAAGAATATGCGGGGAAATGTATTTTGTTTTCTGGTTGAATTTATATATTTGCGGCGGTTTAATCGCGGCAAGTCTTAAGGCTGGCAGCATAAATAAGGGAAAAATATGGAACCGATTGTCTATGTATTGAAGAATGAGTTTTTAGAGGTGCATGTCGGTGCTTGGGGAGCGACACTCCAACGGATGCTGGTCACTGGTAAAGATGGCAGGAGGCGGGATGTGCTTTTGGGGTTGGAACATCCGGAGGATTATGCGGGAGTGGAATATGCGGCGACGGGGGCTTATTTGGGGGCGTTGGTGGGACGTTATGCCAACCGGATTGCCGACGGGCGTTTCACGCTGGAGGGCAGGGAATACCAGCTTGCTGTCAATAATGGGCGCAATCATTTGCATGGCGGCGTGCGTGGTTTTGACAAGCAGCTCTGGTCTAAGACTTATTTTGCAGATAATGCCTTGGTGTTGCGTTATGTGAGTCCGGATGGGGAGGAGGGGTATCCCGGAACGCTGGAGGTGCAGGTCGGTTTCGTGCTTTCGGGGAAGGAGTTGAAAATTACTTATCAGGCATGGGTGGATAAACCTTGTCCGGTGAACCTGACCCATCATCCTTATTTTAATTTGTGCGGTGGGGTTGGGAATGTGAAGTCACATGTGTTGCGGCTTTATACGGACAAGTATTTGCAGACGGAAGATTTGATCCCGGACGGGATGGTGGTGTCTGCAATTGGAGGGGTTTGCAATTTTAGCAATCCGGTGGCATTGCAGGCAGTGATAGAGGAACGAGGAGGATTGGATGATTGTTTTGTATTCGGTTCCGGGGGTGACGTGAAGAGGATGGCGGAGTTGTCGGAGCCGTTATCGGGCATGACATTATATGTTGCTTCTGATTATCCCGGTTTGCAGGTTTACACGGGCAAGTACCTGGATGTGCCAGGCGGGATAGGAGGAGTGCATTACGGGGCGTATGCGGGTATCGCTTTGGAAGCCCAGTATTTCCCGGATTCGCCCAATCACCCGGAGTTTCCCTCTACTTTGTTGATGCCGGGTGAGGAATATTGTAAGACAATTGTTTATGGATTTGAATCATGAGGTGATAGAGTATAGTGGTTATGTGTTATAAATAATTTAATTAAAACGTACTGTAATGGGAAAATATGAATTGAACAAAAACCTTGCCCAGATGTTAAAGGGTGGGGTAATTATGGATGTGACCAATGCCGAGCAGGCAAAAATTGCAGAAGCAGCCGGAGCATGTGCTGTAATGGCATTAGAACGTGTACCTGCTGATATCCGCCGGGATGGCGGGGTGGCTCGGATGTCTGACCCGGGCATGATAAAAGCAATCCAGACTGCAGTGTCTATTCCGGTGATGGCGAAGGTAAGGATTGGTCATTTTGTGGAGGCACAGATTTTAGAGGCTATCGGGATTGATTTTATTGATGAGAGCGAGGTGCTGACACCTGCTGATGAGGCATACCATGTAGATAAGACGGCGTTCAAGGTGCCGTTCGTGTGTGGGGCGCGGAATCTGGGAGAGGCTTTGCGCCGTATAGGCGAAGGGGCTGCCATGATTCGCACGAAAGGGGAAGCCGGTACAGGTAATGTGGTGGAGGCTGTGACGCACATGCGTCGTATGAATGAGGAGATTCGCCGTGTGCAGAGTGCCGGAGCGGAGGAGTTGATGAGCTTGGCGAAGGAATTTGGCGCTCCCTTTGATTTAATCAAATATGTACATGAGAATGGAAAGTTGCCTGTGGTGAATTTTGCTGCCGGGGGGATAGCAACGCCTGCTGATGCTGCATTGATGATGCAATTGGGTTCGGAGGGCGTTTTTGTCGGTTCCGGAATTTTCAAGTCCGGCAATCCGGAGAAACGTGCCCGTGCCATTGTGCAGGCTGTGACGTATTACAACGACCCGGTAAAGTTGGCAGAATTGTCTGAGAATCTGGGCGAGGCGATGTCTGGTCTGGAAATCGGCACGTTGGAGAACAAATATGCCGAGCGGGGGTGGTAAACCATGAGAATAGGTGTATTGGGTTTTCAGGGGGCGATAATCGAACACCAGCGTCATATTGCCACGTTGGGGCATAAGCCGGTGGTCGTCCGTTACCCGGAACAGTTGAAGGAGTTGGATGGTATCATTTTGCCGGGTGGGGAAAGCACGACAATGGGCAAGCTTTTGGTTCGCACGGGGATGATGGAACCGTTGCGGGCTGTTATTGCCACGGGGTTGCCCGTATGGGGTACTTGTGCGGGGATGATATTGCTGGCAAAAGAAATCGAGAATGACCCGGCACGTTACCTGGCATTGATGGACATCACTGTGAGACGCAATGCTTACGGACGACAGATTGACAGTTTTGATACGTCGGTCAATATTCCGGAGGTCAGCCCGGAGGAGATTCCATTGGTTTTTATCCGTGCGCCTTATATTACGGCGGTAGGAGAAGGGGTGCAGGAGTTGTGCCGCTTGGACGGACATGTTGTTGCCGCCCGTGAGGGAAATATGCTGGTGACTTCTTTTCATCCTGAGTTAACGGATAATGATGCCTTTCATTGGTATTTTGCCGCAATGTGCGCGGCGAGGAGGAAGCAGCTTTAAGCTGCTTCTTTTTTTGCTTGAAGAGCGAGGGCAAATTTATACGCTTTTTCTTTGTTTTTAAGTGTGCAATCCCTATTTTTGCATGCGTTGGACGGTTGGAAAAGATAGAGGCGTGTTGAAATTCAAAGGTTGAATTTATGGAACAGGGAAGCAACAAGTCGGACAGGGAAAAATTCATGAAAAAGGTGTACGATGATTATTATCAGCGGCTTTGTTTTTATGCCTCAAAATATGTAGAGGACATGGAGGATGCCAAAGATATAGTCCAGGAGTTGTTTGTCCGCTTGTGGGAAGGGGATATGACCTTTGAGAACGAGCAGGCGTTATCCTCTTACCTTTATTCGGGGGTTTTTCATGCCTGTTTGAATTTTCGGACGTTGAATTCTATTCATGAACGGCACCATCAAGAGATTTTGTATCAGCAGGGAGCTGTTGATGAATCCAACTATGTTAGTGGACGTATAGAGCATGAGGTGTTGTGGGAAGTGTTCCAGGCGGTGGATGATTTGCCGGAAGAAAGCAGAAAGGTATTTAAGTTGAGCTATATGGAAGGTCACGGCATTCAGGAAGTGGCAGACTTATTGCATATTTCCGTCCATACGGTCAAGAGTCAGCGTGCTTATGCCAAGAAATTATTAAAAGAGCGTTTGAAAGATCTTTATCCGGTGGTGCTGTTGATTTGCGGCATGTTACATTAAAAAATTTTCTGAGATTCATGATTTTCAGATACTGTTGATAATCATTGGTTTTTGCGGTAAGGAAAATGTTTTTTGAAAATTTTTTTGGACTGCTTTACGCTCTTTTTGCTTTTTCATTTGTTTATATTAACGGATAAAGGAAAAGTTATGGAGACAGAAAAACAAATTGAACGAATAAGCCATTTGGTTGTGAAGTTCTTGGAGGAGGGTTTGTCTGGGGAAGAACGTGAAGAACTGGAGGCTTGGCGTAGTAGTTCGGCAGAACATGAGAGTTTGTTCCAAAAATTGACGGCAGGCTCTTGGGATGCAGAGGATTATTTGCATTATTGCCAGGCTGTGGAAGCTGATGGTTGGCAGGAAATCAAAAAGCGGGTTTACAGAAAACGCTTGCTTGTTTGGAGGCGGATGATTGCTTGTGCTGCTGCGGTTTGTTTGATTGGTGTGTTGGGATATTGGATGTGGGGAACATTGGGGAAGCAGGAGAACCAGGAATTACCTGTTGTGCAAAATGACATTCATCCCGGAACTTCGAAAGCTGTGTTGAAATTTGCCGATGGAAAACAGGTGCGCCTGGGGGCAATGGAAGGCACGGACTCGTTGTTGTGGGCAGAATATGGCATCAAGGAAGAGGGGGCAGCTTTGTCTTACGACAAGGTGAAAACGGTGAATGAATACCATACGTTAGTGGTACCTCGGGGCGGAGAATATCTGTTGCAATTGGAAGACAGTACTCAGGTGTGGGTTAATTCCGGTTCTGAGTTAAAATTTCCGGTGCGTTTTGAAGGAGGTAAACGGGAGGTATATTTAAAGGAGGGGGAAGCTTATTTTGAAGTGGCGAAGGATGAACACCGTCCATTTTATGTGCATGTCGCTGATATGACCGTGCAGGTCTTAGGAACCGGTTTTAATGTTTCGGCATATAGTCAGGAAAGGGAAACTGAGGTGACGTTGGCGCATGGTTCTGTGCGGGTGGAAAGCCAGAAGGAGGCGGTGGTGCTTCGCCCGGATGAACAGTTGGTGGTAAATGCTGATTCTTTTAAAGTTCGGAAAGTGGATGCCGGGCAGATATGTGCTTGGAGGAAAGGTATTTTATATTTTGATGCTATGCCGTTGGATGAGTTGGCTGAAAAATTGGGGCGTTGGTTCAATTGTGAGTTCTTTTTCACTTCAGAAAAGGTGAAAAACTTGACTTTTACAGGTGCTTTTAAGAAATATGAGGATATCAGCTATATTCTTTCAATTTTGGAATCTACGGCAGATATTCAAATACAGGTAAATGGAAAGACAATTATAATTGGAAATAAATAAAAACCGGAATGTATTGGCCGTACACTCCGGAAATGTCCCCAAGGGGAAAATAGTAAATGTTTAATTTAAGTCTTACAAAAGTATGAAGAAAAAGCGAGAACGAGTGTCGATTCGCGGAAGAAATCGACTGCAAAAAATGCTGATGGTTATGAAATTAACATTTTTTCTAACAGTGCTCATGGTTGGCTCTTTGCATGCTTCGGTAAATGCACAGTTGCGTTTGACGATGAATTTGGGTGAAGCCAACTTGAAGGAAGTGTTTGACGAAATACAACGTCAAACGAGTAAAACAGTGATTTACAACAATGAACGATTGGATTTGGGACGTATGATTAAAGCCGATTTCAATGATATGGAATTGGACGCCGTGCTGGATGAAGTATTGTTCGGTAGCGGGATGGGGTATAAATTTGTGAATGACTATATCGTGATTGTGCCCCAAAAAGAAGAAAAAGAGAATTTTACTTCCCAAACCGTAAAAGAGAAAACCATTAAAGGTGTCGTAAAAGACGAGGAGGGTAGTCTATTGCCGGGCGTTACCGTGTTGATAAAGGGCACGACTATTGGTACGGCAACAGATGTTAATGGTGCTTTTTCTTTGAACATCCCGGATATGAAAGACATTGTCCTATTGTTTTCATTTGTGGGTATGGAGACGAAAGAAGTGACGTTAGGCGACAAGACAGAGTTGAACGTGGTTATGGAGTTGGCAGAGGAACATTTGGATGAGGTCGTGGTGACGGGAATTTTTGAGCGTAAGGCAGAGAGTTTTACAGGAGCTTCTGTATCTATGAGTTCGGATGATTTAAAATCTGTTGGTAATCAGAATGTGTTCCAGAGTTTAAAAAGTCTAGACCCTTCACTGAT
>DXFT01000170.1 GCA_019114285.1 Candidatus Odoribacter faecigallinarum | reverse complement strand
GCGTAATTGACGTGCTGTCACCATGCAACCGCCGCATTGGATAATTAGGGCATAATCCGTGAAAGGGCGTGTTATGCGGTCAAGTCCGGCAATGAAGTCAAATTCCAGTTCTTTACCTGTATATTTACGTAGCAAGGCAGGAATTTTTATTCGTCCGATATCTTCGCAAGAAACATGGTGGGAACAGGATTCAAGCATTAAGATACGGTCGCCATTTTGTAAATCGTCAATCTGCCGGGTACCTTTCAGATATTGGGTGAAATTGCCTTTGTGGTGTGCGAATACAATGCTAAAACTTGTAAGCGGTATATCTGGTGGCACGAATTGGACTACTTTTTTGAATGCCTGGCTGTCCGTTATGATTAAATCAGGGCGGAGGGAAGTTCGGGCAAAAAAGGTTGGGATTTCCTCAGGTTGCAGCACGATGCTCATGCAACGGTGGTCAAGGATGTCACGCAACATTTGCACCTGGGGCAGAATCATCCGTCCTGTTGGAGCTTCAGAATCAATAGGAGTGATTAACATGATGAGTTGTCCGGGACGGATAATCCCACCTAACAACGAGCGGTTTTCCGGTTTTCCAATGAGCCGGGAAATGGCGTTTATCAGTGCTTCTCTGTCCGGATGGAGGGTAGAGAAGGCAAGTAGGGGGACATGATAGCGGGAATCGATTTTTTGTTGCAAATCCGTTGTTGGTTCTTCAAGGTCTGATTTGTTGTGCAGGATAAAGAACGGTTGTTCTAATTCATGAAATTTTGCAATCAGTTTTTCCTCTTCTTCCCCGAATTGGTTGTTGCTGATGACTAAAATCGCGGCATCCGCTTGGCGAATGGCATCTTGCGTTTTACCTATCCGCAACTGTCCCAATTCTCCTTCGTCGTCGATGCCCGCCGTATCCGTTAACACGATAGAAGCAGTTCCCGGAATCTCATAACTTTTTTTTACAGGGTCGGTGGTGGTACCGGCAACATCAGAAACAACAGATTTTTCTTGCCCTAAGATGCAATTGACCAGGGAACTTTTTCCTGTATTTCTTCTTCCTGTAATGACTATATGTACTTTATCCATGGGATTTATCGCTTGTGTTTTATTTATACATGCTGACCTCTTCTTCTGTAATGACTGGACTGCCTAAGATAATCAACCGTTCAATGACATTACGCAATTCCCGGATATTGCCTGTCCAGTCGTATGTTTTAAGCAATTGGACTGCCTCTGGGGTGATTTTTTTGCGGGCGATGCCCATTTCATTGCAAATGGTTTCAAGGAAATATTCTGTTAATTCGCCGATATCCTCCGGTCTGTCTTTCAGCGAGGGTACATCAATGATAATGACACTGAGGCGGTGATAAAGGTCTTCCCGGAAAGTCCCTTTTTTGATTTCTTCCTTTAAATTTTTGTTCGTTGCTGCAATGACCCGGACATCGACATTGATGTCGCTGTCGCTTCCGATGCGGCTGATTTTGTTTTCTTGCAAGGCACGTAATACTTTCGCTTGGGCTTCGAGGCTCATGTCTCCGATTTCATCCAGGAAGAGCGTGCCGCCGCTTGCCAATTCAAATTTGCCTTTTTTTTGCTTGATGGCTGACGTAAATGAACCTTTTTCATGTCCGAACAGCTCACTTTCTATCAATTCCGACGGAATAGCGGCACAGTTGACTTCAATGAAAGCTTTATCATGCCGGTTGCTTTTTTCGTGCAACTGATGGGCGACAAGTTCTTTCCCGCATCCATTGGGACCTGTAATCAATACCCTTGCATCAGATGGAGCTACTTTGTCAATCAGGGTACGGATGTGGTTAAGGGCTTCTGAAGAACCAATCATTTCATATTTTTTGCTGACTTTGGTTTTCAAAGTCTGGGTTTCTTGCAGCAATTGGCTTTTGTCGGTTGCATTTTTAATGGTAATCAGGATACGGTTTAAATCCAAAGGCTTTTCTATAAAATCGTATGCCCCCTTTTTGATTGCCTCGATGGCGGTATCGATGGTGCCGTGCCCGGATATCATGATAACAGAAATGGTAGGGGCAATTTCTTTTATTCTTTCCAAGACTTCAATGCCTTCCATTTTAGGCATTTTAATGTCACAAAATACGACTTCCGGTTTTTCCGTCTTTACAGCGACAAGCCCTTCCATTCCGTTTTCTGCAACGGATACTTCATGTCCTTCAAAGGAAAGGATGTCCTTCATGGAGTTGCGTATGCTTTTTTCGTCGTCTATTACAAGTATTTTTGCCATGGTTGTTTTTTTAGTTTGGCAAAAATAAAAATAAATGTGAAGCGGACAAAGGAATCCCGCAAAATGTATGAGGATTTCAATTTGTTTTTCTTAGTTTTGTAAGATATAAAATGAACATGCAATAGAAGGACGATATATGAAGAAACTTGGTCTGTTTTTGTTTATTCTGCTCTTGTTGGTGGAAGCGGGAAGCGCACAGCGCAAGAAAGTGGGATTAGTGTTGAGTGGCGGTGGAGCAAAAGGAGTCGCGCACATAGGGGTATTGAAAGTGTTGGAGGAAGCGGGCATACCGATAGATTATATTACCGGTACCAGTATGGGGGCAATTATTGGCGGCTTGTATGCGGTAGGTTATGATGCAAAGACGCTGGATAGTTTGGTAAGGGTGCAGGACTGGACCGTGCTTTTGAGTGATAAGGTTTCCCGGAATAATTTGCCTTTTTATAAGAAGAAATCTACTGAAAAGTATTTGTTTTCCTTGGCTTTTTCGCGTGAATCGGGTTTTAATGTGCCGGCAGGTTTTGTGGCAGGGAATAACATATATAATTTGTTTTCCGATTTGACCGTGGGGTATCATGATTCCATTTCTTTTAAGGATTTGCCGATACCTTTTGCCTGTGTTGCTGCGAACATGGTGGACGGGGCGGAAGTGGTTATGGACAGCGGGGTGTTGCCTTTGGCTATGCGTGCCAGCATGGCGATACCCGGTGCTTTTGCGCCTGTGACATTGGATAGCATGTTGTTGGTGGATGGTGGGATATCCAACAATTTTCCGGTGGATGTCGCGAAGAATATGGGGGCGGAAATCACCATTGGAGTGGATTTGAGTACAGGATTGAAAGACATGGAAGGGTTGGACAATCTGGTTGGGATTGTTAACCAGTTGGTGGCTTTCATGGGAATGCAGAATTACCAAAAAAATAAAGAATCGGTTGATTTATACCTGAATCCGGGATTGCAAGGGTATTCCGCCGCAAGTTTCACTCCGGAGGCCATTGACACAATGATTTTGCGTGGGGAGCGTGTGGCACGCGCCAATTGGGATAAAATCATGGAATTGAAAAAGAAATTGGGACTGGCGGAAGATGAAAAACCCGTTTCTCATCCGAAACTGGCAGTGATGGAAAGCGACACATTGCAGATAGGAGAAGTGGAAGTGCAGGGAATGCGCGAACGGGATGAAAAATGGTTGCAGCGCCGTTTGAAGATTCATGAAAACACGGCATTGGCGAAGGCTGATTTGCACCAGTCTCTGGAATCCCTATATGGCACCGGGGCTTTTACTTCTGTCAATTACGCTTTGACAGGACAAGAACCCTACCGCCTTACTTTGGATGTAAAAGAGAAGCCGGGTAGTTCGCTGAGTTTTGGTTTTAGGTTTGACTCGGAAGAAATGGCTTCTATCCTGTTGAACCTTACTTTTAGTCACCGTTCCTTGCGGGGGTCGAGCGTGTCCTTGACCGGAAGGCTGAATAAGAATCCATACGTCCAACTGGATTATTCTTTTGGTAGCGCTTTCCTGCACCGGGTGGGGGTATCTTATATGTACCGCTATAACGACATGAACCTTTATCAAAAGGGGAAACGGGTGGACAACCTTGTTTTCAATTACCACAAGGGTGAAATCAACATATCGGACATCTATGTGCGGAATTTCAATTTCCAAGTAGGGTTGCGCTACGAATATTACGATTTGAAGTCGGATTTTTATACCTCGGATTATATCGTGGATAACCGTAGCTCAGAAGGGATAGTAAGTTATTTTGCCTCTGCCAACTTTGAGTCTTTCGACAAACGCTATTATCCGGACAGGGGCATGTCCTTCCGGGCAGAATATGCCTTGCATACGGACAATTTTGTGACTTATGAAAATGAGGCGCCTTTTTCCTCTCTGATGTTTGATTTTCAGCCTGTCATTCGTTTGACAAACCGGATTTTCCTCTTGCCGGCGCTTTACGGGCGGGTATTGATAGGCAACAATGTCGCCACTCCCTATCTGAATGCTATGGGGGGAGAAGTCTTCGGGCGTTATATAAGCCAGCAATTGCCTTTTTATGGCATCCATAATATAGAACTGTTTGACAATTCATTGGTTGCCGTTCGTTTAAGTGCCCGGCAGCGGCTTTGGGCACGTCATTACCTGACGCTTTCCGCCAATTATGCCCTTCAGTCCAATAACTTTTTTGACATTCTGAAAGGAGAGGGCATGCTGGGAGGGGCGCTGACCTATGCTTATAATAGTATCATAGGTCCTATCAGCCTGACTTTTGACGGTTCCAATTGGACGCGGAATGGCATCGGGGTTTATTTTAATCTGGGCTTTTATTTTTAAGGCATTGTTTTATGAAAAGGATGGATTTGAAAATCGGAGTATTTTTAGGATTGGTAGTAGCCTTTTTTACTGCCTGTACGGACAAGGTGGTTTACCAACATGCAGAAGGGCAGGTATATGGGACAGTGTATCACATCACCTATCGTTCGCCGGAAGATTTGCATCCGGCATTGCGTGCTGCTATGCAGCAGGTGGACACTTCGCTTTCGATGTTTAATCCTTCTTCTGTTATTTCGCGCATTAACCGGAACGAGAGCAGGGAAACAGACTCCCTTTTCCGGAAAGTATTTTACCTGGCTCAGCAGGTACATGGGCAAAGCGGCGGAATGTACGACATAACGGTAGCCCCCTTGGTCAATGCGTGGGGCTTTGGATATGAAGGAAAAAATTTCCCTGATTCGGCTTGCATTGACTCTTTGCGCGACTTGGTAGGAATGGAAAAATTGGCTTTGAAAGAAGGACAGTTGTTTAAACAGTTGCCAGGTATGCAATTGGATGCCAGCTCTATTGCTAAAGGTTTAGGAGTTGATTTGGTGGCGGAGTGCCTGGAGAATCACGGAGTAAGGGATTACATGGTGGAAATAGGCGGGGAAATCCGCCTGCGGGGACAGAGCGCGCATGGACGTCCTTGGCGCATTGGCATTGAGCGTCCGGAAGATGATGCGTCTGCCCAATCCCGCGATTTGCAGCTAATCTTGGCGTTGGATACCGGGGCTTTGGCGACTTCCGGCAATTACCGCAACTTTTATATCAAGGATGGCAGAAAATACAGCCATACAATAAACCCGAAAACGGGGTATCCCGTACAGACTGATTTGTTGAGCGCTTCCGTTTATACGATGTCTTCCTGCATGAAAGCGGACGCTTATGCCACAGCGTTTATGGGAATCGGTTTTGAAGCATCAAAAGCGATCGTTGAAAAAGACCCGGACATGGAAGCCTGCCTGATATATGAAGAAGAAGGCGTATTAAAAGTTTGGATTTCCGAAGGATTGAAATTTAAGATTGTCCGCCAGAATGAATAATAGGAGCAAAAGGTAAATATGAAGAAGAGTTTCCTGTCGGTAATATGGTTATTGATTGCAGTGGAATTGTTTGCACAGGCAGACGTAATTTCCCGGCGGCAGGATTCGTTGCGCATGGATTCCTTGAAAGAACAGGTGCCTCCGATGGAAATCCGCCGTTTCAGAGGGCAATATGTGATGGAACCGGTGGAAATGAAACCTTCCTACGGGCAGGTCTCATTGGCATATTTGCCTGACAGTCTGATTCGTGATACACTTCGTTATGAATACGCCAAAATCAAGGAATTTGCTTACCGGACGAAATTGACCCGGGAATTGTACCGGATGTTTTTCATCAATCCTGCGGAAGGAAATCTGGAAGTCATCAATACACAGAACAGTGAGGAGCGTTTCGAACCTTACCGCGACAAGACCATACAGAACATCTCTGTCAAAATACTTTCTCCTTACAGCGGCAGCGTGTATGACACGGTTGCTGTGCAAGGCGATATCGTCTGGTGGAAAGATGTTGTAAACAAGACCCACATAGGCACTTCGGAAAAAGTCATCCGCCGTCAGCTTACCATTAAGCCGGGCATGGCATTGCGTCCTTTTGAACTGGTGCAGAATGAAATCCTGTTGCGCGACCTTGATTACATTGACGATGCCACGATAAATGTTTTGCCCATAGCCTCCGACACGAATGCCGTGCAGGTGGAAGTGGTTTGCAAGGACGAACTTTCCTGGAGCGGTTCAGTGGAAACCAACTTCTTGAACAGCTTTTCCCTGGGAGCAGGGAACAAAAATTTCTTTAAACGGGGGCATATCATTGATTATGAATTCAGTTATCGGGGCACGCGGGATAAAAAATGGGGAAACATTCTTGAATACAAGGTCAACAGCCTCTGGGGGTCGCATGTCGATATCAGGGGATATTACCGCAATGATTACGAAGAAAAGCAACTCCGTGTGGAAATCGAACGGCAATTCCTGACTTCCCGGATGAAATGGGCGGGGGGGGTATCTGCCGGCAGGGTCTGGTACTCGGACGATTTGCCGGATCGGAACGTGAGCCGTTTGGAGGAATTGTTCAACTATCATTTCCAGGATGTGTGGATAGGACGCTCTTTCCGCCGGCCTGCACGCTACCGTTACAATCGGAATATCTACCTGGCAGGACGTTTTTTCACGACTTTCTTTAACAACCGCCCCCAAGTGGCAGGCGATACCAATCACTTGTATTATAATCGGATAAATGTATTGGGAGCATTATCCTACGCCAAGATTAAGTACTACAAGGCGAATTTGGTATATGATTTCGGGCGGACGGAAGACATTCCTGCAGGCTTGCTGCTTAAACTGACCGGAGGTTTTGAATGGAGCGAGTACAACAATTATGCTTATATGGCGGCAGAAGCGCAATATTCGCATTTTGACCGCATTTCGGAACGTTATTTTGCATTCCATGCTGCTTTGGGTTCCTATATGAGCGTGAACGGCTTTGAGCGTGGGGTGCTTGAAGTAGGGGGCAATCATATCAGCAACCTTTGTTCTTGGGGCAGCCTCCGTTACCGCTTTTACAATAATGTCCGTTACATCCGGGGCATCCGGCGCTATCCTGAAGACCATCTTTACATGGAAGATTGGGATATACGTGGCTTTTCTTCTGATTCCTTGCGCGGCAACCAGAAACTTGCCGTGTCCTTGGCGGCAACTTGTTTCCTCCCTTTTATCAAAAGAGGTTTCCGTGCGGCAGTATCCACATACGTGGACGCGGGTTTGCTCGCTCCTGCAGGGGAGAAACTTTTCCGGCAGCCTGCTTATTGGGGGATAGGTATTGCTCTGAACCTGCGCAATGACAATCTTATTATCAAGAATGTCTGTTTCCGCTTTACTTTTTATCCGACCTTGCCTGTTGATGGCAGCAGTGTCCAGGCGACCATGACGGATGGCATGGGCAGGGAATTTTACGACTACCGTGTTTCCCAACCTCAAGTTATTCAATATGAGTGAGTAAAAGTAATCCCGCCTTTATTCTGTGCCCGTGTCATGTATTTGTTTTTCGTATATAGCTATTATCCAGAGTGATAGACGTTCTATTCCCGTCCTGTTCCCGTTCTGTTCCCGTATCAACTCCGGTTCACCTCCGGTTTATCTCCGGTCTTCCTTTGGTTGGGACTGGTGGAGGAAGGTGGGTGTTTGGGCGGGGAAACTGAAGTGTTGCCTGATTTGACCCCCATATCCCCTTGATATCGGTTCATGCCGTCCCCTTGGTC
>DXFT01000169.1 GCA_019114285.1 Candidatus Odoribacter faecigallinarum | reverse complement strand
TAATGAATAATCTCTGAAAATTTATTTCCTCTTTTTGAAAACTGTGTAGTCCCCTTGTTTTATTTATGAGGGGCTTTCTCTTACTTTTAGTGTATTTAAGGGGCTTCGCTAAAGATTGGCTTGCTTTTGGGCGCATCATTCTCGCTTCAGGCACATTCTATTAACGCCGGTAAGCGTAGGGAATGTGGCGCGGATGCGGGAAAGAGGCGGAAGAAAGCAAAGGAATCCATAGCGTTACCGCTTTGGTGGCCCTATGTCCGGCACTCCGTGTGGAACTGGAGGCGGATGGAGGAATGGACGGAGGGCATACAGAGGGGAAGAGAGGCAACAGTCAGGCAACAGTGGAGCAGCACCGGACTTGCTAAAAAAGGGAATGCACCCTGAGGAAGCATTCCCTTTTTTGATTTTTCGGCTGTGTATTAAATGGATACCATGCCAGAAAAGCCCATGAACGCCATCGCCAGGATGCTGGCGGTGATGAGGGCGATGGGGAGTCCCCGCATGCCTTTGGGGATATCCACCAGTTCCAAGTGTTCGCGGATGCCGGCAAAAATGGTCAGGGCGAAGCCAAAACCGATGGCAATGGAACCGGCATAGACAACGGACTCCAACAGGTTGAATTCTTTCTGGATGACTAAGATTGCCACGCCCAGCACGGCACAGTTGGTCGTGATGAGGGGCAGGAATACGCCTAACGCCTGGTAGAGCGAGGGGCTGACTTTTTTCAGGATGATTTCCACCATTTGCACTAAAGCGGCAATGACCAAGATGAAGGTGATGGTCTGCATGAAGCCGATGCCAAAGGGGTCAAGCACGCTTTTCTGGATGATGAATGTCACCAAGGTGGCAAGAATCATGACGAAGGTCAATGCGCCTGTCATGCCAATGGCGGTGGATACTTTCTTGGATACGCCGAGGAAGGGACAGATGCCCAAGAATTGTGACAGCACGACGTTGTTGACAAATACGGCTGCGATAAATATCAAGATATATTCCATGGTCTTCGTTTTAGAGGTTAATTACTTTTTCTCAAGCGATTGACGACTGCCATCAATAGCCCCAGCACGAGGAAACCGCCCGGTGCGAGCACGAAGGCGAGCATGCCGTATTGTTCGGGCATGATGGTGATGTCGAATATTTTCCCGCTGCCCAGAAATTCGCGGATGCAGCCGAGGATGGTGAGGCTCAGCGTGAAGCCGATGCCCATGCCCAAACCGTCAAGCATGGAGAGGATGGGACCGTTTTTGGAGGCGAAAGCTTCTGCCCGCCCCAGCACGATGCAGTTCACCACAATCAAGGGGATGAACAAGCCCAAGGATTCATAAAGGGATTGCACGTATGCTTGCATGACAAAATCCACGACGGTCACGAAAGCTGCAATGATGACGATGAATGCCGGGATGCGTATTTTGTCCGGAATCAGATTGGCAACAAGGGATATCACCAGGTTGGACATGACCAATACGAAGGTGGTCGCCGCTCCCATGCCCATACCGTTGGCTGCCGAGGTAGTCGTTGCCAGAGTAGGACACATGCCCAATACCAGCCCGAAGGTCGGGTTTTCACGGAAAATGCCGTTGGTTAATGTTTTTATAGGACTCATGTTTTGATATTTTTATCGTTATTGATTGTGTTGTGTGGCGCCGGATGTCGCGTCTGCACCTTGCAGAGCGGCTGCAGCACGGTTGATGGCATCCAGGAAAGCGCGGGAGGATATGGTGGCTGCCGTGATGGCGTCCACGTCACCGCCGTCTTTGCTGACTTTCAAGCCTGCTGTGCCGGGGGTTTTGCCGCTCACGTTGCCTTTCCCGCCTTCGCGGAACCATTCGTTCATTTTGCTGCCCAGACCGGGTGTCTCGTTGTTGGTCAGGACGGAGTAGTCGTAAATGCTTCCGTCAGGCTTGAAGCCTGCCATGATTTCGATATAACCGTTGAAACCGCTGTTGGAGAAGGTCTTGACGGCAGTGCCGATGAGTTCTCCGTTGCGTTTGGCAGGGTAAAATTCGAGTACGCCTCCGTCTATTTCTTTGGTCCACATTTCAGCTGCCGGGTCATTGTCGAATTCGCCGGGCACGACGTTGCTGATAGCTTCTTGCTGTTTTGCCAAGGCTGCCTGGGCTATCGGTTCTTTGGTCAGGGTGTAAACATAGCCCACGCCGGCAGAGGCAATGAGGCTGATGGCGAAGAGCACCACGACCATATTGGTAAAGTTGGATTCTAATTTCTTTCCCATAATAGTTTGGATTTTAGCATTGTTTTTCCGTTTCAGGCAAACCGAGCCGGTTTACAATAGCGGTTGATTAATGGGGTAAATGCGTTCATAATCAAGATGGCGAATGACATGCCTTCCGGATAGGCACCGAATTGGCGTATAAGCACAGTCAATACTCCGATGCCTGCACCATAAATAATCATGCCTTTGTGGCTCATGGGGGACGTGACATAGTCCGTTGCCATGAAGATGGCGCCCAGCATCAGACCTCCCGATAGCAGATGGAACAAGGGGTTGGCGAATTGTTCCGGGTCGCAGACATTCAGAATGCCACTGAATATAAATACGGTCAGGAAGATGGTTACTGGAATATGCCAGGTGATGATTTTCCGTACCAGCATGTAGGCGAAACCTATCAGCAGGGCGAATGCGGCTACTTCTCCCAGGCTGCCGCCCATGTTGCCGAGCAGCATGTTGCCATAGCCGACAAAGCCATCATCCGTGAGAACACTGTTGACGGATTGCCCGCTTTTGACAGCTTCTTTTAATAAGGAAAGCGGCGTTGCACCGGTTGCCGCGTCCACATACGAGGAGTTGAATCCTTGGGCAAGCGGCCAAGTGGTCATTTGCACGGGGAAGGAAATCAACAAGAATACACGTCCCACCAAGGCGGGGTTGAAAATGTTGCAGCCCAGACCGCCAAAGCTCATTTTCCCGATGCCGATGGCTACCAAGGCACCGATGATGATAATCCACACCGGTAGGTTGGACGGCACGTTGAATGCCAGCAATACTCCCGTGATGAGCGCGGAACCGTCCCAAATGGTCGGTTGGCGCTTCAGGATGAATTTCTGGATGACGTACTCAAAAAAGAGGCAGGCGATGACCGAAGTGAGGGTCACGATGATGGCGCCCATGCCGAAAAACACCACTGAACAGATGAATGCCGGGATAAGCGCAATCAGTACCCCGTACATGTTTTTTTCAATGGAGTCCCCGCTGTGGATATGCGGAGAAGGTGATATTAACAATTTATCCATATCTTCAAGTTTTCAAGTTTCCGATTCTCATTTTTTCCTGTTTCTAATCATGGCTCCCGTGCGGCCTTTGCCTAAACGGATGTAGTCCAGCAGCGGACGGGAGGAGGGGCAGGTGAAGCTACAGGAACCGCACTCGATGCAGTCCATGACTTTCTCCTCTTCCAGCCGTTCGAGCAAGTTGAACATCGCCAGGCGGGCAAGAAGGTAAGGCTCCAGTCCCATGGGACAAGCGGAGACGCATTTGGCACAGCGGATGCAGTTCCGGATGGGTTTCCGTTTGGTCTCCCGGGCATCAAGCAGCAGGATGCCGCTTGTCCCTTTAGTAATGGGGGAGTCAATGTTTACCATCGTGCGTCCCATCATAGGACCGCCGCCGATGATTTTTACTGTACTGTCCGGAATGCCCCCGGCTGCTTCTATTAATTTGGAAACCGGAGTTCCAATGCGGCAGAGGTAATTGCCGGGATGTTTTACTGATTTGCCGGTAATGGTGACAACCCGTTCGATGAGGGGTTTGTGCTTGACAACGGCCTCATAGACAGCCAGGACGGTACCAATATTTTGCACGATGGCTCCTACGGCAATGGGCAAGGCGCCGGAGGGCACGGCACGTCCTGTTATGGCTTGGATGAGTTGCTTCTCACCCCCTTGCGGGTATTTGACTTGTAGGGGGCAAATTTCCACGCCGGGAACTTGGGATGCCAATTGCTGCAAATGGGCGATGGCGTCTTTCTTGTTGTTCTCGATGCCAATGATGGCTTTATTGACTTCAATGGCTTTCATGAGCAGTTGCACTCCGGTGAGGATTTCTTTGCCTTTTTCAAGCATGACCCGATGGTCGGCAGTCAAATAAGGCTCGCATTCCACGCCATTGATGATGAGGTATTCTGCCTTGTTTCCCGGCGGGGGTGTCAGTTTTACCTGGGTGGGGAAGGTGGCGCCTCCCATGCCTACGATGCCGGCTGCCGCGATGGCTTTGATGATTTCTTCCTTGGACAGGTTGCCGGCATCTGCCGGTTTGCTGTCCTGATTGATGCCTTCTTCCCATTCATCGCCTTCTGTTTTGATGGTGATGGCGGGTTTGGACAGCCCTGCAGCGTCAATTACGTTGTCGATGGCAGTGACGGTGCCGGAGACGGAACTGTGGATGTTGGCTGAGACAAAACCGCTTGCGCTTGCAATCAATTGACCGGTTTTCACCGTATCTCCTTTTTTGACAATGGGCGTTGCGGGTGCTCCGATATGTTGGCTGAGCGGGATGATGACCTGCTCGGGCACAGGCAGTAT
>DXFT01000168.1 GCA_019114285.1 Candidatus Odoribacter faecigallinarum | reverse complement strand
GACTTGGTGTGCAACAGCGGCGTGGCTTCCGGTGTGATGTCCGAGGCTGCCTGGCAGCCGGCAACATATAATGCGATAAACAGGTAATGCAGTTTTCTCATGGTTACTGTTTTGGGGTTAGTCCGGGATAGACAATAGGTTTACCTTGTGGGGTAATGCCAATACACATTGTACCGGATTCAACACAGCCTGCCTCCTCAGGGTTGCCTTCCTGTTGAGCCAACGCTTCCACATTTTCAAGCATCAGGGGCGACAAGTCGGAGCCTTGGCTCCATACGAAGTTGCCAAGCAACGTGCCCACGGCTGCGACAACGATTCCAATAAAGATAATTCGCTTTCTTTTCATATTAGTTTTATTTGAAATTTGAACGCAAAAATATAATTTTGTTGCCAAAATTGAAAAGTGTATAATGAAGAAATTATTAATTATTTCGATTGTAATCATATCACTGATTGTTGCAATTCAATGGACGCTGAGCCTGCAACTGAGAAAGACCACTTCGGAAAAGGTGTGCAAGGTGGCAACCCTTGCCCTGGATGCCAGTGTGGATTGGCTATTGGAGGCAGATTGGATAAAATGCCAGTTCCCATGCGGCATGCCTGATGATACGACGTTTGCCTGGAAAGGGCGGAGCATCCCGATAGCATCGACTGACGATTTTTATGAGAAAATGCGGGAAGTCACGTATGACCATCTGTTCGAGCACCAAATGCTGGATTGGAACCGGCTGGATTCCGCCTACCGGCAGGAATTGGTGAAGTACGGGGTTGAAGGCAAGCCGGTACTTGTGCTGAAGGACGGGAGCGGGAAGATGCTGTATCCTTCAGAAGGGGTGCGGGTGCCTAAGTGGGCGGTGTGGACTAATCCTGTGCCGGTGGGTTTGGATTGCCGGCACCAGGTCGTGGCAGCATTGCCGGCAACGGCTGTTTTCCAGCAGATGCAGTGGGCTTTGCTGATGGGCGGTGTGTTTTTCTTGGGCGTGGTTTATTGCCTGTTCTGGCATTGGAAAATCACGCGCAACTCCTTGCGCCAAGCCCGGGTCCAGACAGAGGGGGTAGCCCACTTGGAGCATGAATGGAAAAAGCCGTTGGAGATGTTGATTTGTGCTGTCAAGGGATTTGCAGAACGGCAGGAAGGGGAGTGGAGAGCCGGGGACCGGGAGAGGATGGCGTTGGTTTGCCGGAGGCTGGAACGGTTGAAGGATTTGACCAACAGCATGCTTTATGCGTTGCGGGCAGGCAACTTGGCACTCCGGTACAAAGAGGTGGATGTGCAGGAATTGTTTGACAGGATAGCCCGTGTTTACCATACCCTGAAACCGGAGGCAAGGCTTCGGTTCGAGGTGGCGGAAGGATGCGGACAGGCGATGCTGGATCCTGTTTATTTTCAAATGATGCTGGTTAATTTAATCGACAACGGCATCAAGTATAATGATAAGGAGGCCCCATCGGTTGCCGTGGATTTTTGCCGGGAGGCGGAGAATTGGGTGCTGCGGGTGAGTGATGACGGCATCGGCATCCCGAAACGGGAGTTGCAGCGGATTTTCAAGCGTTTCTACCGGGTGAAAACGGGTAAGAAGGTGACCGGTTTCGGGTTGGGCTTGGCTTTTGTGAAGCAGGTGGTGGACGCCTATAGCGGGAAGATTGAGGTGGACAGCGTGGAAAACAAAGGTTCTGTGTTTACTGTGAAATTGCCCGTTTATGAATAAAAAAAAGATTTTATATGCAGAGGACGACCGCCTGAGCCGGGAGCTGGTCAAGGAGCGGCTGGAGAAAGAAGGTTTTGAAGTGTTGGTGGCGTCCAATGGAAAGGAAGCCTGCCGGATCTTTCAGGAAGAGGAGGGCATTGCTGTGGTGGTGCTGGATATCGAAATGCCCGGGGGCTACGATGGCTTTGAAGTTGCGGAACATATCCAGGGCACCGATACGCAGGTGCCTTTTGTCTTTTATACATCGCACGATGAAAGGGATTATTTCCAGTGTGCTTGCCGACACGGCATGAGGGCATTTGTGGTCAAGGGAGGAAGCATGGAAGAATTGGTGGTGACTGTAAAAAATGCCTTGAGGGCGGATAACACCCACCTCCATTTCCTGGCGGATGGCGTCACTTTTGATGACAATACTTTTGACTTTTGCAGGGGTGGAAAATGCAAGCACTTGAGTTTCTTGGAGGGACGGGTATTGGCTATCTTGTGCCAGAACAAAGGGCGGTTGGTGACCAAGGAACGGTTGATTCGGGCTGGGTGGGGAGAGTTACATTGGGATAGCGGGAATGAGCAATTGCCCAAAGCCATTGGAAGATTAAGATCTCTTTTGCGGAATACCGGGGTGGAATTAAAAGTCGTCAATGGAAAAGGGTATTGGTTGATAGACAAAACCGGCAGGTAAAAAAGGGCATATTGGTGTCTTGTCTTTTCGGCAGAGATGTAAATTTTTGGTTTTCAGTATGTATTTTATACTCCTTGTCTTTTAAGGCAAGGGGATAGTTTGTTTTGTCTTTCCGTTATTTCCGGCTTTGTCTTTCTATGTAGGGCAAGGGGTGGCGGCTGTTGGAAAAATAATCGCATTTTTTGTCTATACCGGGGGATAAACATTCTTTCCCGGCGGCAGTAATATTGCATTGACAATTTTATTATTCACCAAAACAAAAAATGATGATGGATTTTTTCTCAGGATTGACCGATGAAATCGGTAACCTTGTCGGGAAACTGACACTCTCCTCGCAGGAGAAGAAAGAGCTGGAAGCGCGGATGACGCAAATCGTTTACCGCTATGCCGGCGAGTTGACACAACAGCAGGGCATGATTGTCCGGCAGGAAACAGGGGGCAATTGGCTCCAACGGTCGTGGCGCCCGCTGATTATGCTGGCATTGGCGGCGGTGGTGCTGGCGGGTACTTTTATCGATGTCCCTTATTTGGGAAATGATTCCCGTTTCTGGGATTTGTTGGAAATCGGATTGGGCGGTTATGTCGTGGGGCGCAGCCTGGAAAGCATGCAAGGCCTGTTCACCAAAAGCAAGCGCCATGGCAAAAGGTGAGTCGGTTTTATTGTACGGCATGAGGGGCAAGTTGGGGAATTTGGTCCTCTGTTATAGCCAAGGGAAGATGTATGTCCGCCGCCGCCCGCGGAAATCGACAAAACCGCAGTCTCTCCCGCAAATCGTCCAGCGGAGACGTTTTGCCGCCTGTGTCCTGTTTTTCCGTTCGGTGAAGGCTGCCGGGCTGGAACCTGCCTGGGAGGCGGCTGCCCGGGGAAAAAGAGGGTCGGCATTCAACCTGTTTATCAAGGCTAATTTGCATAATTTCAATGCTGATGGGCAAATCCTTGATTTTGGGCAATTGCTTTTGACGCCGGACAGGAGGACAAATCCGCCATGTTTGGATGTCGTGCGGGTAAAGTCGGGGAATGCCAACGTGGTATGGAGGGTGGAAGAGGAGCCCCGGCGGGGCTTGGACACGGACCGCTTGCGGGCAGTGGTGATGGGCGGGGAGGACAGTTACCTCATTGGCATTGCCGATACCGGGGACGCCCGCCGGGTTGACGGCAGCGCAAAGGTCCGTTTCCCGGAATCGGGGCAAAAGTGGCAGCACCTGTTTCTCTATTTCGAGTCGGAAGACGGAGGAGTATTTTCAGTGGCAAAGCATTTTATTTTTTAACCTTTAAATTTTAGACATTATGGCAATTTTTGAATCAACAGCTTTTACGAGATTGAGAAAATCGTTTGGTAATTTGACTACTTACCGCCTGCGCGGATTGAACATTTTGCGCGGCAAAGTGAAGGATGTCCGGAATCCGCGGACTTTGGAGCAGCGGATGCAACGTGCCCGGATGAAAGAGGCGGTGCGCCTTTCGCGCGGTTTTAGTTCCGCGTTGCGGTTGGGATTCCCCGCCCGCCCGGTTTCAGAGACGCCGTTCAATGCTTTTGTCCGCATGAATATGGAAGCCATTGCCGTGACGGAAGAGCTGGTGGTGACACCGGATTTTGAAAGCATCCTTTGTGCGTCAGGGAGCCGGAAGGTGCCTTCTGCCACGGTGTCGGTCATGGCAGAGAGCAGGACGTTTTCCTGCACGGTGGTCCCGGAAACCGGTGACCGCCCGGATGCCGCCGCTGACGATGGGGTGTATTTAGTGCTGTATGAGAGTGCGCAAAACACTTGCGAGGTTTATCCCCTGGGTACCCGCTCGATGGCGGAAGGAGTGGCAGAGCAGGACTTGCCGGACAATTGGGAGGCAGCCAACCTGCATGCATACGTGTTTGTGCTTTCGGCATCGAAACGGATTGCTTCAGATAGCAAGTATGTTACCATTAGCCATTCATAGTCATGAAAACATTGCGATTGACAGATTGTGATTTTGCGGCTGCGGCGGAACGGTTGGGGACGGATGTCCCCAGCCTCCGGGCTGTCCATGAGGTGGAGACCGGCAGCAGCAATGGTTTTTGGGCACCGGGAAAACCCATTATCCTGTTTGAAGGGCATGTGTTCTGGAAGCAATTGGAGCAGCGGGGGATTTCCCCCGCCCCGCTTGCTGCCGGAAATGAAAGCATCCTTTATCCGCGTTGGACACGGCGGTATTACGGTACGGAACGGGAAGAGTATGCCCGTCTTGCCCGCGCTCTCCGAATCCATGAGGAAGCCGCCTTGATGTCGGCATCGTGGGGAATGTTCCAGATTATGGGGTTTAATCATAAGGCATGCGGTTTCGCTTCGGTGCATGATTTTGTCCGGGCAATGAGCCAAAGTCCCCAAGCGCAATTGCTGGCATTCGTGGGCTTTGTGGAGCAGCGGGGGCTGGTTCCCTTTCTTCGGGAACATCGATGGGGGGATTTTGCCCGCCGTTATAACGGACCGGGATATGTTTATAACCGTTATGACTTGAAGTTGCGGGAAGCATACGAAAGGTGGGGAGGAAGAGCAGGCACCATGCCTTTGGCAGCAGGATGATGGCTTGATGGAAGATGAAAAACGGTGTGCCATTGCTTTGGCACACCGTTTTTATGGTATAAATGTTTTTTACAGGTTGTCGCGATTGACTGGCATGGTCATGCACCGTGCGCCGCCTCCGCCACGCGGCAGTTCGGAGCCTTCGATGGTGATGACGTATTTTTTGTAATCGGCAAGGTTGATTTTGTCTGCCAGGATGTCTTTTGCCGGGAGGATGTCAAAGCCGGCTTGGTTCATGGCTTCCATGGTGTGGGTGTTGCGGGCGTAGCCGAGCACTTGGCCGGGTCCCACAGCAAAGAAGTTCGCACCGCTGTGCCATTGCTCGCGTTCCTGGTTCCAGTCGTCTGTACCGCCGCAGAGTACCGGTTCAAGGTCCATGCCCAATTTTTTGAGGGCACTGAGCAGGTTTTTCTCCGAGCGGATGCTTTGCAGTTTCCCGTGCTGTATTTTGATGTGGACGGTCTGGTAATTGCCCGGATTCAGGATGAGCGGGGCATATACCATGCATTTGTCCCGGTCGAGGAGGGTGAATACCATGTCGAGGTGAATGAATGATTCCGGTTCGAGCGGCAGTTGTTGCACGATGATGTGCTGGGCTTTTTCGCTCTTGCGGTTCATGAATTCATATATCAGCATGTCGATTGCCTGTGTGCTGGTGCGGGCGCCGTTGCCGATGAGGAGGATGTCGTCCCGTGCGATGAGCACGTCGCCTCCCTCGATGTGCCGCTGCCGGGGAGCTGTTTCGCCTTCGGTCGGAATGGTGAGGGTTTTTGTCTTGAATCCGGGCGTGAAGTCAAAGATGGATTGCATGATTATGGATTCCCGGTCGCGGATGGAGTTTGCCATTCTGCCGATGAGCACGTCATTGTACATGCTCATGGAGGCGTCGCGGGTGAAGAAGAAGTTGTGCATGGGGCGAAGCGCGTACCAGTCTTTGCTCAGGAATTTGGTGAGGTTGTCTTTGGTCATTTCCACGCCTTCAATCAGGAGGCGGGAGAGTTCCTCTGCCGTGCATTCCAGCAGTTTGTCTTTCAGCCTGCCACAGGGGGATTCTTCACTGATGGAAGGTTCGATTTTCTCCACCCGGTTGATGACTTCCGCTTTGACTGCATCGTCTTGCAGGATGTTGCACAGGAGTTCCCTGACCTGGTAGGTCCGGGTGATTTTGGAAAGTACGCCTGAGATTTGTTTGTATTCTTCTCGCGCAATCGACAAGTTGATGATGTCGCTGTATAGTGCCCTTTCTGCATTTTCGGGTGTCATGTTTTCCACTTCCTCGCCTGGCGTGTGGAGAATGACCCCATTGAGTTTTCCGATTTCCGATTGGACATTTACTTCTATAATAGGATTCATATCAAGTGGTTAATTTTTTAAGATTTCGTGATGTCAAAATTACAGCTTAAATGGTTAATTTCCTTGTGTTTATCGCTTATAATTATGCAGATGCCGAAAATAATTATGCAAAATGCGTAAGTATCAATTTTCCGGTGACCAAGTAGATGTTCAGCCCGATGATGTCATTGGTCAGGGTGATGAACGGACCGGTGGCAAGTGCGGGGTCGATTTTTATTTTGTTGAGCAATAAAGGGAATGCCGTTCCGAAAATGGAAGCAAATATGATGACGACAAAGAGGGCGATTGCCACGGTGATGGGCATTGCCAGGGAAGGCATGCCGAATGCCAGTGTCAGGAAGAAGATGATGGAGGAGCAGATGGTGGCGTTGATGAGCGCGCCTGCCAGGTCCTTGAGCAGGTTTCCCCAGACATTTTTCGAACTGAGGGAGTTGGATGCCAATCCTTTTACGACGATAGCAGAAGACTGGATGCCTACGTTCCCTCCCATCGCCGTGATGACAGGGATGAACATGGCGGTGACGGGAAAGAGGGCGATTTCTGCTTCGTATTGGGATATCATCCAGGCAGATACCATGCCTCCGAACAGGGCGATGACCAGCCACGGCAGTTTTGCCTTGGTTTGCGCCCAGATGCTGTCGGAGGATTCCACATCCTGGGAGATACCGGACATCATCTGGTAGTCTTTGTCTGCTTCGTCTTTGATAAAGTCCACGACGTCGTCGATGGTGATGCGTCCGACAAGTCGTTCCACCTGGTCAACTACGGGAATGGCGACAAGGTCGTATTTTTGCATGATTAATGCCACGGATTCTGCCGGTTCGTCGGTTTTAACGAAAATGACGTCGGGGTTGTAGAGATTGACGATTTTGGTGGAGGTGGGCGAGGTAATCATTTTTTTCATGGAGAGGCGCCCTTTCAGTTTTTCATCGTCATCTACAACGTAAATATTGTAGATTTCGTCCAGGTTTTCGGCTTGGCGGCTGACTTCCCGGAGGCAGGTGAGGACAGTCCAGTTCTCGTTGACGCTGACCAATTCTTTTGCCATGAGACCGCCGGCGGTGTCATCGTCGTAATGCAAAAGGTCAACGATGTCGCCTGCCTGTTCCATGTCTTCCAAGTGGGAGAGTACTTCGTGCTGTTGCTCGTTGGGCATGCTCGAAACGAGGTCTGCGGCATCGTCGGAATCCATGTTGTCAATGAAACGCCGCGCAATGGTTTCTGCCGGGAAGGATTCGAGGAAATGCGCCCTTTCTTCTTCATCTATTTCTGCCAGGACATCACTTGCTTTTTCATTGTCGAGAAGCAGGAATATGAATTGCGCCTTTTCATTGTTCAGTTCCTTGAGGATTTCAGCGATATCTGCAGGGTGAAGGTCTGCAACTAACCGGGAGACTTCTTCTTTTTTCCCATCATCAATTAAACTTTCGAGCTGGTCGAGAAATTCGCGGGTTAATTCAAACTGTTGCATCTGTATTTCTTTTTTTGTTGATTTGTTTACGTGTTATGTATGTCCCTCTCTTTTTGTTGAATTGCCGTGGCGAGGATAAGAAAATCATCGACGGACAATTGTTCCGGACGCATATTGAGGTAAGGGGATTCAAATTGTGGTGGCAATAACTCCCGGATAGAATTCCGTAGTGTTTTTCGCCGTTGGTTGAATCCGGCCTTTACTATGTCGAAAAACAGTTTTTCATCACAGGGAAGGTCTGTTCTTCCGTTCCGGACGAGGCGGATGACTGCCGATTTGACTTTTGGGGGCGGATCGAATACTTTTTCATTGACCGTGAATAGGTATTCGATACGGTAAAATGTCTGGAGGAGTACGCTGAGTATGCCGTAATCTTTGTTGCCGTGGTGGGCGGCAATCCGTTCCGCCACTTCTTTTTGTATCATGCAGACCGCTTGAGTGACGAGTTGCCTGTGCCTGATAATCCGGAAGAAGATTTGGGAGGAAATGTTGTAGGGCAGGTTGCCAATGATGGAAAACGGTTCCTGGAACAGGTTGCCGATATCCATTTTCAAGAAGTCTCCATATAGGATTTGTTCTTTGTGTGCAGGGAATGTTTCATGCAGGTATTCAATGGATTCCTTGTCAATGTCAATTGCCCGCAGTGAGATGGCAGGATTGTCCAGCAGGTAGCGGGTCAGCACACCCATGCCCGGACCAATTTCCAGCACAGGTCTGGTAAGTGGCAGCAGGCTGCTCGTGATTTTCCGCGCAATATTTTGGTCGCGCAGAAAATGTTGCCCTAAACTTTTCTTTGCTCTGACGGTACTCATGACGCAAAAGTATATAAAATCGTTGAAATTTGCGTGCCGTGTGGGCATTATTTTGTACATTTGCAGGCGTTGGATTTGGGGGGATGGCGGGAAGATGTATTCTTGTTTAATCGTTTGGCGGATGAAGAATTTTATTAAGTTTTGCCTGTTTTTGTTGGTTTCAGTTCTGTTGTTTTGGTTGGTTTACCGTGACCAGAATTGGGATGATTTGTTGAAGGTGTTGAAGGAGGATGTCAATTATACGTGGATATGGGTAGCTTGTGTCATGGGGATAGCCAGCCACATTGCCCGTGCTTTGCGTTGGCAATTGCTGGCAGGAACGATGGGATACCGGCTTCGTTTCTGGAATAGTTTTATGGGAGTGATGATTGGGTATTTTGCGAATCTGGCAATACCCCGCATGGGGGAGGTGACGCGTTGCGTGGTAGTCGGCAAGTATGAAAAGGCGCCTATTTCCAATTTGTTGGGGACGGTGGTTGCCGAGCGTGTTGTGGATGTGTTGATTTTGTTGGCTCTGACGTTCCTGGTGGTGGTGACACAGTTTCAACAGGTGGGCGTGTTTTTGGACAACAATCCGGAAATCCGGGATAATTTAGTCCATTTGTTCCATTCGGCATGGATGCTGTTGTTGGTGGTGGTTTGCCTTGTGGGATTGGTGGTTTTGTGGAAGTTTTATTTGAAGAAGCGTTTGGGGGAACGGATACGTTCTTTTGTGCATGGTTTGAAGGAAGGATTGTTGACAGTGAAGGATATGCGCCGCAAATGGCTTTTTGTGTTTTATTCCCTGTTTATTTGGCTGATGTATTTCCTGATGTTTTATGTCTGCTTTTTTTGTTTTGAATTTACTTCCGGGTTGAACATGCTTGTGGGGCTGACTTGTTTCGTGTTGTCGAGTTATGGGATGGTCGCCCCGGTGCAGGGAGGTATCGGGGCATGGCATTTTATGGTCATTGCGGCCTTGATGATTTATTTGCCGCATACGCCTAATATCGAAAGCATGGCGAAGGCTTTTGCCTTGTTGACCCATGGTGCCATGACATTACTTTATATTGTAGTCGGAGTAATATGCGTGATAGCCATGCCATTGTATAATCACACTTTTAAAATAAAATAGGTATGCAGGATTCAGTGGAAACAGTTTTTTCTTATTTCCCTGATTTGACCGGGAAGCAACGGGAACAGTTTGCCGTTTTGGGGGATTTGTATCGGGAATGGAACAGTAAAATCAATGTCATATCCCGTAAGGACATGGATGCTTTTTGGGTACACCACGTGTTGCATTCCTTGGCTATAGCCAAACTTGTCCGTTTTTTGCCGGATACCCGGATTATGGATGTCGGGACAGGGGGCGGTTTTCCTGGCATACCATTGGCTGTCCTGTTTCCTGAGTGTGAGTTCTTTTTGGTGGATTCCATCGGTAAAAAGATAAAGGTGGTGGATGGGGTGAAAGAAGCCCTTGGGCTGGATAATGTGGTTGCCCGTCAAATGCGTGTGGAGGAGGTGAAGGAAAAATATGATTTTGTGGTCAGCCGGGCAGTGACGGCTTTCCCTGCTTTTGTGCCTTTGGTGAGAAATAGAATTACAGGAAATTCCCGCCATGCTTTGGGTAATGGCATATTGTATTTGAAAGGCGGAGATTTTGAACAGGAATTGGCTGCTTTCGGCAACCGTGCGACGGTGTATGCCAT
>DXFT01000167.1 GCA_019114285.1 Candidatus Odoribacter faecigallinarum | reverse complement strand
AGTTTGTCTGAAAAACAGGGAGGAGTGATTTTTTACGAGGTTAATTCAACCGGAGGCATACATCTTGAATTGCTGTTTGAAAGATGCGGTTTTTGTGACAAGGTGATTGATATAGATGAAAAATACAGTTAATATGAAAATTTTCATCTTATTATGTGTTGCATTTGTGTCGGGGCTGAGTGCTAATGCCCAAGGGATTGTTTTTTCCAATGTCTCGTTTGAAGAGGCATTGGAAAAAGCTCAGCAAGAGGGCAAGCAAATATTTGTAGATGTTTATACTTCTTGGTGCGGACCTTGTAAGATGATGGCAAAGAATGTCTTTACGCAGCAAAAAGTAGGCGAGTATTATAATGAGCATTTTGTATGTTTGAAACTGGATGCGGAAAAAGAAGCGCAGCATGATTTTTTTAAGTCATATAAAGCGGCTGCTTATCCTTCTTTCTTTTGGCTGGATGCTCAAGGCGGGTTGCTGGATACGCATACTGGAATGTTAGAAGCGGATGCTTTTATCCAGTATGGTAAAGAAGCTGGGGAATCAAATCTGAATGCGAGGTTGGAAGAAGGACGTAAACGTTGGGAAAGTGGTGAGCGTTCCTTGGAATTGGTGAATGATTATGTCTTGGGGGTTTTACAGCGTGTTCATCCCAGTGAAGTAAAGGCGCATATATTGGAGTATTTGACAACATTGTCTGAAGATCAATTGAAGCAAAAAGAGAATTATTTGTTGATGAAAGGATTTATGCGTCAGCCGGAAGACAATATAGCTTGCCGTTCTTTGATAAAATATGCTGATACTTATCAATCATACGAAGAAGGTTATGGCTTTTGGGTGAATATGTATCGGATGATTGTGCGTGCCGGTTCAATTTTTCGCGATAAACCGGAAGAATATGCAGCGCACATTGAATTATTAGAAAGTACGGGTTCGCCTTATGTCCCGATGTATTTGGAAATATTAGATTTAGAGCAAGTTTTGTTTCAGAAAGATTTTCAAAAAGGAGTACCTTTAGCATTGGAGGTTGCAAAAAAATATAAAGATAAACACTCTTATTTGTATAGCCAATTTTATTATACATTGATCATTGCCGGTTTCTTTGACGATAGTGTTCAAGACAAGGGTTTGATAGATGAGGTAATTGCTTTGGCAGATGAAGCATTGACCCATACGCCATCGAAGGAAACATTGCTTTATTTAGCTGCGGCACATGCAAAAAGGGGAGATTATAAAAAGGCTTATGAATTAATGGCAAGTGAACCCTTCTTTCCTAAGCCAATCCTTTCGACGGCTCTTTATCCTTATTTGCATTTGAAGGCTATCCATCATCAGTATTTGGATAAATAATTTAATTAGTGATTGGTTAAAAATGCTCTCCAAAAATGTGTGTATGTTTTTGGAGAGTATTTTGTGTTTTTATGTTGCTATAATAAATTGATGAGTACAAAAATAATGTTTCTACTCCATATTTCAAAGCGGGGCAATTGAATTGAATATAAAATGCTGCTTGGAAAATTCTCCGGTGAAAGGTGTTTTGCATGGGAATTACCGCTTGGGAGGAAGGTTAGGAAATTTTTTGTTCGTGGGAGGATTTGCTTGGTTAATGAATGTTTCGTATATTCGCCAGTCGATAATAAGATGTCAGGCTGATGGATGATAAGTTTCCGATAGATAATGAAGAGCAGTTTTTCCATAATTTGTTTGTGGAGTATTATCCCTCTTTGTGTTCTTTTGCCTTGCGGTATGTAGGTGATGGGGAGGTGGTGGAGGATTTGGTGCAGGATGTTTTTGTGAAGCTTTGGGAGACGCGGGAACGCTGGCGGGAGGTGGCTGATTTTTCGGCTTATGTGTATCAGATGGTGCGGTATCGCTGTTTTAATTATTTGCGTGGAGAAAGATTGAGAGACAAGGCGGTGGAAGGTTTTGCCGAGGAGATTGAAGTGACGGAGATTAATGGATATATTGCGGAGGAGACTTTCCGTATAGTCCGGGATGCGATGCAATGTTTACCGTCGGCTTGCCGGAAGGTTTTTGAATTGGTGCTTGAAGGGTATAAGGCAAAGGAAATTGCCGGACAGTTGGGAATTGCAGAGGAGACGGTCAAGAAGCAGAAGCAGATTGCACGGAAGATATTGAAAGAGCAATTGGGCAGGTTGTGCCTTTTTCTTTTTCCTTTGCTGTAGTGTGGCAGAAAAATTTTAGAAAAAAATCGTGATGTTTATACCTCCTTTTTCTTTTTGATGTGTCATATTGGTATAAAATAGGATTGGATTATGGCATATTTTGAAAGGTATTCACATATTGCCCTTTTGTTGGCAAAGGCTTTGCAAGAGGATTTGACGGAGGAGGAAGTCCGGGAATTGGAGGCATGGCGATTGGAGGACAAGGCGAATGAAGCGTTGTATCAAAGCATGATGTCTCCGGATTTTGTGAACGGCAAGGCGGCTGTGCATGAACGTTTTCAAGCAGAGCCGGCTTATCAGAGGGTGCGTGCTGTGTGCAGGAAGCGTGCCCGGAGGCGTAGGATTTATCGGCTTGGCGGAGTGGCAGCTGCTGTCCTGCTGGCATTGGGAGTGGGGCATTATGTTTGGATGAGGGAACCTCAGTTGGACAAAATGCCTCTTGTTCATGAGGTTATTGTTCCTGGGGAAGCTAAGGCGGAATTGATTTTGGCAGGAGGCGAGCGGTTGTTCCTGGGAACAGAAGTCCAGGACTCGGTGCTGAAACAACCCGGTGCAGAAGTCCATGCTTCCGGGGAACATTTGAATTATGTGAAGGGGGAGGAGACGCAGGAAATCCAGTATAATATATTGCGGGTTCCGCGGGGTGGGGAATATACCGTGACGTTACAGGATGGGTCAGTGGTGCAGTTAAATTCCGCATCGGAATTGCGTTATCCGGTGCAGTTTGCCGGGCAGGAACGCCGGGTATTCCTTTCCGGGGAGGCTTATTTTGAGGTGGCGAAAGATGCCCGGCATCCCTTTGTGGTAGAGGTGGGGCATGCAGAAATAGAGGTGTTGGGGACAAGTTTCAACGTTTATTCTTATTTGGAAGAGCAGAAGACAGAGGCAACGCTGGTGGAGGGGAAGGTCCGTTTTTCTGCAGGGGGGCAGGAGGTCACTTTGTCCCCTGGCGAACAGGGAGTGTGGGATACTGCCGGACATTTGGATAAAAGAGAGGTGGATGTTTATCCCTATATAGCCTGGAAGGACGGGAAGTTTGTCTTTCGCAAACGAACGTTGGAGGAGGTGATGCGGATAGTGTCTCGTTGGTATAATGTGAATGTTGTATTTGAGGATGCCGTCTCTAAACAAGTGTCATTTTCAGGGAACATCAGGCGCTATGATGATTTCAGCCAAGTTGTTGGCATGTTGGAAATGACTGGCGGGCTTGAATTTAAAATAGAAGGAAAAACGATTTATATTGCCGCAAAGTAAAAAGCAGGGTACCCCCATACCCTGCCTTTGCAGAAACGGCATGTGACCGTTGCATTGTTTAATTTATAACTCACAAATGTATGAAAAAATCGAAAGATTGGAAACTTTTTGCGGGAAGAAGATGCAGAGAGAAGGGCAGAAAAGCCTTGGTATTTACGTTCTCCCTTATCTTTTTCTCTTGGCAGGCGATGGCAAATGCCTATAGCCAGGTTGGTAAAATCTCTTTCGAGGTGCGGAATGCCTCTTTGGCGGAGATTATTCCACTCATTGAAAGAAGTACGAATTACACATTCTTGTATCAGGATGAGCAGGTGGAGCGGGTAAAGAATCTGACCTTCCGTTTTACGGATGAGGATTTGCGTGTGGTGCTTGAGAAATGTCTTGCCGGTACGGGTTTGACCTATCAGATTGCGGATAACACGATTGTCTTGAAAGGGAAAGATGCGGATGCTTCTCCTGCATTGCCCCAAGTGCAGGAACACAAAGTAAGCGGCAAGGTGACAGACGAATCCGGAGCACCCCTGCCGGGAGTGACTGTGGTTATTGAGGGCACAACTGTAGGTACTGCTACCAATGCCGATGGATATTATACGTTGAATTGTCCAGAGCAAAGAGGATTGGCATTGGTGTTTTCCTTTGTGGGAATGGAAGTGCAACGTGTTGTTGTAGGCGATCGCATGGAGGTGAATGTAGTAATGTCGCCAGATGTGGCGGAAATTGATGAGGTCGTTGTAACTGGTATTTATACTCGAAATAAGGAGAGTTTTACAGGATCTTCAAAAACTTACTCTGAGAAAGAATTGAAAATGATGGGAAATACAAATGTTTTGCGTAGTTTGAGAACATTGGATCCTTCATTTGCCATTATGGAAAACAATTTAATGGGTTCTGACCCGAATACATTACCGGATATTAATGTTCGAGGTACGACCAGTATTGCCGGTTTGGAACAGGAGTATGGACAAGATCCTAATCAGCCCTTGTTTATATTGGATGGTTTTGAATCGACTTTGGCAACCATTAATAATTTGAGTATGGACAGGGTAGCAAGTATTACAATATTGAAAGATGCAGCAGCTACAGCAATTTATGGTTCAAAGGCTGCAAACGGTGTCATTGTGGTAGAAACTAAAGCTCCGAAGCCCGGAACGTTGCAAGTGAACTATAATGGCAATTTGAATCTTTCCTTTGCTGACCTTACGGATTATAATTTGATGAATTCTTCAGAGAAATTGGAGTTTGAGAAATTGGCCGGATATTATGGGGATTTAGATGCGAATGGGGATATTATTAATGAGGAGTATGCACAGACTTATAACTCCCGTTTGGCTGAGGTTCGGCGAGGTGTTGATACTTATTGGATGAGTGAACCATTGCGTTTTGCGGTGTCCCATTCTCATGATTTGTTTGTTGAAGGCGGTGATGAGCGGATGCGTTATGGATTAGGTTTTAACTACAATAAGACACAGGGCGTCATGAAAGGCTCGGACAAGGATGTTCTTAATGGCAATGTACGATTAATTTATCGTTATAAAACGTTGGCATTCACAAATTACATGAATGTGGATTATTCTTTTGCTACGCGAGAGAATGTCGCTTTTTCTCAATTTTCTCGGGCAAATCCTTATTATCGCAAGACTAGTGAGTATGGGGAGGCACCAATGATTTTGCAAAGCTATGGCA
>DXFT01000166.1 GCA_019114285.1 Candidatus Odoribacter faecigallinarum | reverse complement strand
GGTCGGCTGGCTCGGAGCATTGTCGATTTCCGCTTGGCTGCTGAACAATCCCTCGGCAATATAACCCACCGACTGGGAAATCTCATATCCCACATTGCGCTGCCAAACTGGCTTATCAATAGGCTCTTCCAATTCTTTATACACCGCTTTACTATACGTAAAAGTCCCGTTCAGAATCATCCAAAAATCCGGTGTAAATGCATGCTGCACCTTGACTGCCAAATCCACCCCGCGGGAACGCACTTTGCCCACATTGTCCAAGGGTGAAACCTCAATACCCATATTTGCGGGAATTACAGAACGGTAATCAATCACATTATGACGGACTTCTTGATAAAAGTCGGCATTTATCTCCAAAATATCCTTGAAGAAACGAGTCTCCAGACCCAAGTTCACTTGCTCTGAAACTTCCCACTTGACATCTGGGTCTCCATAATTAATAATCATGTAACGATAAAAATCATTATCATTTCCCGGTTCCGGATCTGTAAGCCGCACACTCTGCTCTATTTGAGGCATATATACAAAACGGGGAGTCTCAATGATTCCATCATTCCCCACTTTACCCCAAGAAGCACGCAACTTTAAGTAAGAAATCCATTTGTTAATGCCCTGCATAAAGTTTTCCTTGGAAACAAGCCAAGCTCCGCCCACTGCCGGGAAAAAGCCCATCCGGTTGTTTTTCGTAAATCGTTCGGAACCATTATACCCAAAACTTGCCTCTACAAAATAGCGGTCTAAAAAGCCATAAGTACCCCGCATTGAAAAACTCAGATTCCTCTGCTCAATACCCGAAAATAAACTGGAAACGGGGGTTTGGCTTGCCTGTTGAGCTTGGAAAACAGCTAAAAGCGAGGTTTGATGACGTGAATTGTCCAATCCACCCCAAGCTGTAGAATGCAACAAACGTGCCTCATAGACCCATTGTGTAGTAGTTGAAGCCGAACTTGAACCTAAATCCAGGGTCCGACGGGGCGATTCTGCACCTGACGGATATACCTGAGTCAATGTATGTTCCCCTGTTTCAAAATCATAACCTCCGGCTTCCGGATTCATGTAATAATAAAATGGGACTGTCGTATAGCTGGATTGTTCATATCCTGTTTTCGTGAGAGAGGCACTCGCCCTGAACTCTAAGCCTTTCAACAGGGTTGAAAGATTATGAATATACTCTGCACGCACCGTGGCGGAATAACGTCCCCGGTCTTTATATCCCTGCTGCAGCAAAGCGTAAGGATTTGTCGCATCTGCAGCAGCCCGGTTACCAAAACGCAAATGAGGCCAGTTCGTATCTTTATCTCCTGGATAGGTAGGAGCAAAGTCCACTGGAGAAGCATTAAATGCCAATTGGTATGCTTGCGTTACGTCAGTATAGGGACCGTGATATTTATCCACTGAAAACGAAGAATTTACCAACAACTGAATACCCGCATTCAAATTCACATTCAAATTGATACGGGAAGACACAGTGGAGTTCTTGACATTCACGTCGAATTGATTCAACCGGTCGGTTTTCAACATCCCGGAATCATAATTATAATTCAAAGACGCATAATACTGCAAGACATTGGAACCACCCCTCACGTTCAAACCAAAACGGTGATTCATTGAATAGTCTTTAAACAGAATCTTGTGCCAATCATTTGCAGGATAGACCCAAGGCTCATAATTGGGGTCGCCTGTTCGCTCAATACGTACCAAAGAATATGCCGGTGTCGCAGACGGATTCCGGGCTAACAATGCCTCGTTGTACATCCGCATGTAAGTCTTCGGATCTACCACCTCTATCTTATCTGTCGGCATGGATGCCACCGCTTCATACCGGACAGACGTATAAACACTACCTTCCTCTCCTTTCTTGGTGGTAACGAGTATGACACCGTTTGCACCACGCGCACCATACATCGCCGTTGCCGATGCATCTTTCAGCACTGAGAAAGATTCTATATCTTCCGGTGCCATACGAGACAAATCCAACCGGGAGGATTCCACCCCGTCAATCAACACCAACGGCTCCGAAACACCGTTTGATGAACTGATACCCCGGATGTAGAACTTGGTATTCATCTCCTCCTCCGTCAACGCACCAGGGAGACCGCCCGTCTGCCAACCGATGATACCGGCAATCTTACCCGTCAATTGGGTTGTCAAGTCCGATGAAGACGATTTCAAGTCCATCGGGCGTACCGTGGTAATGGCGGATACGACCGACTCCTTTTTCTGCGTACCAAAAGCAACGACCTGTACCTCTTCAAGGTTTTCTGCCGTGGGATTCAATTGCACGTTGACCGTGGTTTTTCCTTTGATGGGGATAACTTCCTCCTTGTAACCTATAAAAGAGAATGTCAGCACGTCATCCGGCCTCACATTTAAGGTATAACGCCCGTCCATGTCCGTGGATACCCCTTGGGTCGTACCGTGGATGATGACCGCAGCACCCGGCAGGGGATTACCATTCTCATCCACCACGCGCCCCTTAACGGTGGTCGATTTTTCCTGCTGCATTTGCTGGGCAGCCTGTGCCACTTTGGTCAATATCAAAATCACGCCATCATTGATTTGGAAGGTAAACTTCGAATCTTTCAACAAAGTCGTCAAGGCTTCCTCTACGGTAACGTTTGCCACATTGATGGAGTACAAGTCATTGGCGGTGGCGTCCCGGCTGTCCCGGAATCCATACACCAAGCCCGTCTGGTTCTTGATTTCGGACAAGATGGACACTAAGGTCCTGTCCTTTACGTTGAGGGTAACTCTTTTTTCATTGGTTTGCTGGACACCCTGAAAAACCGGCAAACCACTTGCTTGTAGTTGCTTATGCCCGGTCATGACCATTACAAGCAATAAAAATGTGCATAGCGCAATTTTATTCATGCCGAGCTGCATGTGATTTCTGGAATTTTTCATAAACTTGTACGTGAATTTAATGTACTAATTTATTACGTCATTATTTTTATTGATTTGGCGGTGACTGACCTGGAAAATCGCACTGCCACACTGGATTCTGAAGGGGCCTTCACTCCCGAAGGTTCTCTTCTTTTTTATGTCTTACTTTATGATATATGCACCTCCTTCTTGATTTATTGGACGCCCGATGATGATTCCGAGGATTTGCAAAGCCCGGTCAGGGGACGTCGATTTGTCAAATTCCATGTAATACCGCTCGTCCCGTAAATCAGGGGACAAGTCGATGTCTATTCCATACCAATTGCCGATATCGTAAACAATGCGTTCCAACGGGACGCTGTTGTATTTAAAGGTTTCTCCCATCCAGGCGGTGTAATCCGAGGGGTTTACCTCTTCCACCTGCAAAGCCGCCCCCGCTTGGCGGTAAACCCGCTGGTTGGGAACTATCAGGACTTCTTCCTCCCCGGCTGCCATGCCAATGCTGCCCTCCACCAAGACCGCCTCCGAGATACCCAACTGCTCTGAATACAAGAAGTTGAACTGTGTGCCATACACCTTCACCTGCGTGTCGCCCGCCTTCACGATGAAAGGGACTGCGGATTTCGCCACCTTGAAATACGCCTCGCCCTTCAGTTCCACCACCCGTGCCGTGTCGCCGAAACGGGAAGGGAAACGCAATTCGCTTCTCGCATTCAACACGACTTCCGAACCATCAGCCAAACGCACCGTATAGGTGTAACCGGGAGGGATGACCGCTTGCTCCATGACCACCGGTTCCTCCGCCGCCTTCCGCTTGCGCCGCGCATGGGATGCCTCCACGTTGTAGGTCTTGTCCTTCCGCTTCAAATCCAACGGGCGGGCAGACACGATTTGTTCATCCTGCTCCTGCAAAAGCGTAGGCACCAGGATTTCCCCCACCCGGACAGGATGGCGTTCCGGCTCTTCCTGCAAATAGAACAAACGGATGCCCACCGCGATGGCAAGCACCGCCGCCACTCCCGCAGCCAGCGTCCACCAACGGCGGCCGACCACACGGCGGCGTTTGTCCGCTTCTATCCGCTCACGCAAACGGCCTGCCAGCTTCTGCCGGTCCATCCGCGCCACGGCATGCAGCCTTTCAACGTTTTCTTCCAACTTGTCTGCCGGGAAAGCATCCGCCTCCTCCTGCTGCCCGGAAAGCAAACGGCGGTTCAGCCGTTCAGCCCTCCGTATCGCTTCTTCTGCCTGTTGTATATGTTCTTTTTCCATGATCATTCTTCTTGATTTTTCTTCCGTTTACAATCTTATATCACGCGAATTGCCATTTTTTACCTCCGCCTCCTGCATTTTAACACTAAATTAACATTACAGTCCAAAATACACTCCATTCCACAAATATTTTCCCCTTCACAGCACAGATTATTTGAAAACTTTTATAGTTTTGCCATTTGAAAATAAATTGCACTCCCATGGCAGACCGTGACAGACCCAACGATTCTTCTTTGTTGCAACGTTTCAACCAACGTGAAACGGAAGCCATTGTGTCTGTTTACAAACTCTTTTTCACGGAATTGCATCTGTTCGCCTCCAAACTTTACCAGCAAAACGACACTTCGCCGGAGGATGTGGTGCAGGACGTCTTCTGTTCCCTGCTAACCAATACGGAAGCCCAATTCGAGAGCATGGTCAAATTAAAAGCATTCCTGTACACCGCCGTCCAGAACAAGTATAAAAATTACTTGAAGCATGCCAAACTGCACCAAAAATACCAGGAACAGATGGAACGGGAAGAGGAGTTTGAAGACTCCATTACCCAAAATGAAGTATATGCCCAACTGCACCGTTACGTGGAATTGCTCCCCCCGAACTGTGTGACGGTCATGAAACTCTACCTGGCAGGGTACGAACCGGACGAAATCGCCAAAGAACTCCACCTGAGCCTGAGAACCGTCTATAACACCAAATCCCTCTCTGTCCGCCTCCTGAAAGAAATGTTTTCGCAACCCGAATGTTAGGCGAAGCGTTAATTTTAATTGCTTTTCTTTTTATCATGTTTTGTTTTTTGTATGTTTGTGCGCTGAAACGATTGGGAGACAACGGTTGGCGCACGACGGACCGCATCCCGATGTTTAACCCTTGACTTTATTGATTATGGAGAAAATAGCCGTATTTCCGGGGTCATTCGACCCCTTTACCGTGGGACACGAAGAAATTGTGCGCCGCGGGTTGAAATTGTTTGACAAAATCATCATTGCCGTTGGCGTCAATCCGGTAAAAAGGGAGTTCCTGACCACAGAACACCGGATTCTGCTTATCCGGAAAGCGTTTGAAGATACCGACCGGGTCAAGGTTGCCCCTTATTCAGGGCTGACCGTTGATTTCTGCCGGCAGGTCCATTCCAACATCATCATCCGGGGCTTGCGCACCGCTGCCGATTTTGAATATGAACGCTCCGTAGGACAGGCAAACCGCGCCATGGATGCCGAAATCGAAACGGCTTTTATCCTGACTTCCACAGTAAACACCTTTGTCAGCTCCACCATCGTCCGCAATATCTACATGAACGGCGGCGACGTCACGAAATTCCTGCCGGAACGGCTGACTACCGCAGACCTGCTCCAATTCGAAGAAATTCAACGGAGGGAGGGACAGGTATGAAAAAAAGAGGGGTAAAAATCTCTTGCGGCATCCTCGCAGTCCTTGCCGTCGTTTATTTCTGCCTGCCGGTATATATGCAGGAAGCCCTGATTCACTGGTTTCCGGACATTTCCGACACCTACATTTTCCCGTCAGAACGGGTGGAAGCCACAGACTCGTGCTGGGATTTCCCCTTGGCAACTTCTTACAACACGTACCGGATGACGGAAACAGAAAATGATTTCATGCAGAAATACGGGACCGTATCCTATCTGGTCATCCGCAATGACAGCGTGCTTTACGAAGAATACCGGGACGGCTGGACGCCCCAAACGCTGTCCAACATCTTTTCAGCCACCAAGAGCATCGTGGGCTTGCTCACCGGCATCGCCCAAGACGAGGGCTATCTCCACATCGACGACCCCATCGGCAATTATTTGCCTGAATTCCAAAGCGGAGCCAAAAAGAAAATCACCATACGCCACCTGCTGACCATGAGCTCCGGGCTAAATTGGGACGAATCCTATTCTTCCCTGAAATCCAAAACCACAGCCGCTTATTATGGAGATGACATCCGCAGCCTGGTGATGGACCTGGAACCCATAGAGGAACCGGGCAAACGGTATTCCTATAAAAGCGGGGACACCCAACTCCTGTCTTTTGTACTGGAAGCCGCGTTGCAAAAAGGAGGGAACCCCATGACCATCAGCCAATATGCAGAAGAGAAATTATGGCAGCCCATCCAAGCCTGCAACGACGCCCTCTGGAATCTGGACCGGGAAGGCGGAGACGAAAAGACCTATTGCTGTTTCAACACGACAGCACGCGACCTTGCCCACCTTGCCCGCCTCATCCTGCACCAAGGCAATTGGAACGGGCAGCAAGTCATTTCCGCTGCCTACCTCAGCGAAGCCATTTCCCCTGCCTCGTATTTGGAGAATGAATTCGGGGACGGACCGCTGGATTACTATGGGTTCCAAATCTGGATTGTACACTACAAAGGCATGTCCTTCCCCGCCTTCCGCGGGTTAGGGGGACAATATGTCTTTGCCCTCCCCCAAGCAAATGCCATCGTCGTCCGCCTGGGACATAAACGGAGCGACGAGTATTTGCGGGAGAACACCACCGACATCTTCCCCTACCTGGATATCGCCTTCAATATCTTAGGTTATCCCTGGTCTGAAGCCCAGTAAACGGCAGGGGCAAGGTCCCGCAAGTTATAGCGGGAAGCCATAGCTTCTCCATACGCCCCGCAGGAACGGATGGCAATCATATCGCCACGCCGGGTGGCAGGCAGGGTAACGTCTTTCCCGAAACAGTCGGCAGATTCACAAACCGGACCTACCACATCGTATTTCTCTTCCGGGAGCCGGGAAGTCACATTCTCTATTTTGTGGTATGCCTGGTAAAGGGCAGGGCGTAACAAATCATTCATTCCCGCATCCAGGACCACAAATTTCCGCTTCTTCCCTTCCTTGACATACAAGACCGTTGAAATAAGGCTGCCGCATTGCGCCACAATGGAACGTCCCAATTCAAAATGCACCTGCAAATGGGGCGTTGGCTGGAAGAATTCGGCAAAGGTATTGAAATAAGCCTTGAAATCAGCGCATGGATGTTCATCCGGTTCCTGATAATCAATTCCCAATCCCCCGCCAAAATTAATATAGGAAAAGTTCACGCCCCTTTCCCGGATGCCTTCCAAAATCTCATTAACCCGCAGGCAAAGCCCCCGAAATACCGTCATGTCCGTGATTTGGGAACCGATATGGAAATGCAAGCCCAACAACTCGACATGGGCAAGACGCAGGCTCTCGGCAATCACCCGCCGCAAATCGTAAAGGTAAATGCCAAACTTGTTCTCCTCAATACCCGTAGTTATATAATGGTGGGTATGCGCGTCCACATTCGGATTAACACGCAGGGCAATCCGGGCTTTCATTCCCAACCGCCCCGCAATGCCGTCAATGACTTCGATTTCCGGCAAGGATTCACAATTAAAACAATAAATGCCCTGCCGCAAGGCATATTCTATCTCCCGGTCTGTCTTGCCCACTCCGGCATAAACAATGTCGGAAGCGGCGAAGCCACATTCCAATGCCCGCCTGATTTCATTGCCGCTGACGCAATCCGCGCCCAAACCGCGATGGCTGATGTGCCTCAACAACACAGGATTCGCATTGGCTTTCACGGCATAATGCACCCGGTAATTGCAGGGGAGGGCTGCCTGCTGCACAAGATCCAAGGTATAATCCAATAAACCGGTATCGTAAAAATAGTAGGGAGTCTGTACCCCCTCTGGTAATATATTCTGTTGCATATCCCCCGACTTTTAATGCTGTAAATCCAATAAATTGCGGCTTAAATCCGTCATCGCTTTTTTCTTGTCCTCCTCCCGGACAAGGACTGATATATTATGCTCGCTCCCCCCGTATGAAATCATCCGGATGGGCACTTCGGCAAGGGCATCCAGAATCTGCGCCCCAAGCCCTTCCTTATTGGCAGAAAAATCCCCCACGATACAGACGATAGCCATGCCCCGGTCCACCTCTACCGTACCGTATTTCTCCAAATCCCGAAGGATATCGTCCAGATATTCCATGCTGTCTATCGTCAGCGAAACAGCCACTTCCGAAGTCGCTATCATGTCGATGGACGTTTTCCACGCCTCAAACACCTCAAACACCTTGCGCAGAAACCCGTATGCCAACAACATGTTGGTGGACTTGATTTTAATGGCAGTAATACCGCTCTTTGCAGCGACAGCCTTGATATTCTTGGCAGGACTCTCCCGGGTAATCAAGGTTCCCTCGTCCTCCGGGCAAAGGGTGTTTTTCAACCGCACCGGGATATTCTCCTTCTTGGCAGGTTGCACGCTGGAAGGATGAAGGATTTTTGCCCCAAAATATGCCAACTCCGCCGCTTCATCGAACGAAAGGCGGCGGATTGCCTTGGTGCCTGCCACAACACGCGGGTCATTGTTGTGTACGCCGTCAATGTCCGTCCATATCTGGATTTCCTCCACCCGCAAAGCTGCACCAATCAAGGCTGCCGAGTAATCGCTCCCGCCCCGTTTCAGGTTATCGATTTCCCCGTAAGCATTCCGGCAAATGAATCCCTGGGTAATGACCAAAGGACAAACTTCCGGCTTTGCCAACTCACGCCGCAAATTCTGCTCGATGTAAAAATAGTCCGGTTCACAGTCTTTGTCTATGCGCATATATTCCAATGCAGAAAGAAGCGTATTGGCAATCCCGCACTCTTCCAGAAAATAATGCATCAAGGTTGTTGACATAATCTCCCCCTGCGCAACCACCGCTTTTTCCTGCAACGGGTAAAAGTCCTTATTAATAAAGGAACGCAGGTAAGTGAAAATGGTTTGAATAAATTCCTTCCCTTTCTGGATATATGCTTCCGTTTCAAACAATTCCGTCACCGTAATATAATAAGTAATCTCCAGGTTCTGGATAATATCGAGAGCCCTTTGCTTTTCGTTATGGTATAGGGAATCAGCTATTTCAACCAGCGTATTTGTCGTACCCGCCATTGCCGACAACACCACAATCTTAGGTTCTCCGTCTGTGATAAGACTTGCCACTTCACGGATTCGCTCTGCACTTCCTACTGAAGTACCTCCAAATTTCAAAACTTTCATGCTCTATCTATATTTTACGTTTTCAGGGAGCAAATTTGCCACATCCCACGCAATAAAACAAGAAAGCGTATAAATCTCAACAACAAGTCTCTTTTTTGTAAAAACAGGCAGCAGTCCATTTATTTTCTTCCTTCTCCTGCAACAAAACCAAACCCAGTTCCTCTGCACGTTGCCGTATCAAAGGCAAATCCTGTTGATAAAAGCCGCTCATAATCAACAATCCATTGACATTCAACCGCCCAACATAATGAGCCATGTCTTCCAGAAGAATATTCCGGTTTATATTTGCCAATATTACATCAAAAGGAGCCTCCCCTTCCAACAAGGCGGCATCCCCAATCCGAATCTCAACCCGGTCTTGAATATGGTTGTTCCGGAGATTTTCCATGGCATTCCGATACGCCCATTCGTCAATATCAATGCCCGTCACCTCCTTTGCCCCGACCTTTGCAGCCATAATGGCAAGGATGCCGGTGCCACATCCCATGTCCAACACCCGTTTTCCGCAAATCCTATCCGCATAATCAAGCACCATTCTGAGCATCAACGCCGTTGTCGCATGGTGCCCCGTCCCGAAACTCATTTTGGGTTCAATGATAATCTCATATTCCACGCCCGGAAGAGGTTCGTGGAATCCGGCACGCACCTGAATCCGCCCATCCACCACGATGGGGGTGAAATTCTCTTCCCAAAGCCGGTTCCAATCCTGATCTTCAATCTCTTTGGCAGCCCAACGTATATCATACAAGGCAGAAAAATAATCCAGCATGCCCCAATGAGCAAACACCCCTTCATCGTAATTCTCCACTGGAATATAAGCCCGAAAACCATCCGGAGTATATTCAAACCCATTGTAACCCATTGTGCCCAGCGAGGCAACCAACGCATCCGCCACTGCCTCCTCATAAGGGGAAAGCGTAAATGCAACTTCTATTGTATTCATCTAACAGCCAATTATTAAATAAAAAAGCCCACAAACCTTTTTTTGTGGACTCCCTTTTTCTTTCAGCGGTGCGGACGGGACTCGAACCCGCGACCCCAGGCGTGACAGGCCTGTATTCTAACCGGCTGAACTACCGCACCATTCCTTTTCTATCGCATCAAGCAACCTCCGTTGCTTTCATTTGCGACTGCAAAGGTAGGACGTTTTTTCTTATCTGCAAAGATTTTTGATGTATTTTTCAGCAGACTCACGACATATAATTTTATTTGATTGACAACAAGGCAATTACATTTCAGCCAGAGAAAATAAAAAATAATTGGAGAAAATCATTCGGTTGTTTCAGTTTTTGGCTTAACTTTGAGGTCAGATTTCATCCCCATACACAGGGGATGGCATCTCCGGTCTAACAAAATAAGCCGGCTGTAATTAAAAATTATTTTTAATCTAAATTGTTAGCAATGAACGTACCATCAGAATTAAAGTACACAAAAGAACACGAATGGATTCGTGTTGAAGGTGAAGAAGCATTTGTAGGAATTACCGATTATGCTCAAAGCCAATTAGGTGATATTGTTTTTGTAGAATGCGAAACGGTTGGTGACGCTTTAGAAGCCGGCGACACCTTCGGAACTGTTGAAGCAGTAAAAACCGTATCCGACCTGTACTTGCCCGTAGGAGGCGAAATTCTCGAATTCAACGAGAGATTGGAAGGAGAACCCGAATTGGTCAACAAAGACCCGTATGGAGAAGGGTGGATTGTCAAAATCAAAATAAACGACCCAGCAGAACTGGACGGTTTATTGGGAGCCGACGCTTACAAAGCATTAATCTAAATTCTCATCATAACGTCCGGAGGCTGCCTGTCTCCGGACTTTTTATATACGCATATTATGACATTGATTAAATCTATTTCCGGAATACGCGGGACAGTCGGCGGGAAACCCGGCGACAACCTGACACCATTGGATGTGGTCAAATTCGTATCGGCATACGCCACTTGGATAAAAAAACAGGCAGGAAAAGCAAAAACACGAATTGTCCTTGGACGGGACGCCCGCATCTCAGGTGACATGTATGCAAAATTAGTCGCAGCAACCCTGTCGGGATTGGGACATGACGTTATCAACATCGGGTTAGCAACCACGCCGACAACCGAAATGGCAGTTACCGCCGAAAAAGCAGACGGCGGCATCATCTTGACTGCAAGCCATAACCCCAAACAATGGAACGCCCTGAAACTTTTAAACAGTGACGGAGAATTCCTCTCAGACCAGGATGGGAAACAAGTCCTCGCCATGGCTGAGAAAGAAGATTTTGAATATGCCCAAGTTGACGAATTAGGTACAATTTCCGAAAAAGACTACACCCAATACCATATAAATAAGGTATTGGACCTGCCCTTGGTCAACCGGGAAGCCATTTCCGCAGCAGGATTAAAAATCGTAGTAGATGCTGTAAATTCTGTCGGTGGCATTGCCATCCCCCAACTACTGAAAGCTTTGGGAGTAAAAGACATTGTAGAACTGAATTGCGAACCGACGGGACACTTTGCCCACAATCCGGAACCCATACCGGAAAACCTGCACCAGATTTCAGACAAAATCAGAGCATGCGGCGCAGACTTGGGCATTGTCGTTGACCCTGATGTTGACCGACTGGCATTAGTATGTGAAAACGGCGAAATGTTTGGCGAGGAATATACATTGGTCGCTGTTGCCGATTATGTTCTCAACCACACGCCAGGAAGCACCGTATCTAACCTTTCTTCCTCCCGGGCATTGCGCGATGTGACGGAAAGCCATGGACAAACCTACAGCGCAGCCGCCGTCGGTGAAGTAAATGTTGTTGCCAAAATGAAAGAAACACATGCAGTCATCGGCGGTGAAGGCAATGGAGGCGTTATCTACCCCGCCCTTCATTATGGACGCGATGCGCTTGTTGGCGTAGGACTATTCCTGTCACTTTATGCTATCAACGGCAAAAGCATGACTGACCTAAAAGCCGGGTATCCTCAATATTTCATTTCCAAGAATCGTTTGGAACTTGCCCCCGGCATGGACGTTGACCGGATTCTCGCTGGACTGAAAAACAAATACGCCCACGAGCACATCACAGATATCGACGGGGTGAAAATCGACTTTGCCCACGGATGGGTGCATCTGCGGAAATCCAATACCGAACCGATTATCCGCATCTACTCCGAAGCAAAAGATGAAGCATCGGCAAATGCCTTAGCTCAGGAAATCATAGCAGCTGCCAAAGAATTCATGTAAAAATGGCATATCTTTATCAAGAGGAGACTGTCTCAAAATGAAGTCAGTCTCCTTTTTTCCCTCTATACGTAAGGCAAACGCAACATTTAAATCCCTAAATTCTCCCTTCGGGACTCCGCCCTCATCACTCCACATAAAGCACAAGCCCCTTCAGATATTCGCCTTCCGGATGATAAATATTGACAGGATGGTCTGCCGGCTGGGTCAATTGGTGAAGGATACGGACTCTTCTTCCCGTATTAGCCGCAGCCGTAAAAACTGTTTGACGGAAAAGCTCCTTGGTCATCACCTGTGAACAAGAAAAAGTAAAAATAATCCCTCCCCGCCGGACAACCTCAATTCCTTTACGATTCAATCTTTTATAACCTTGAATGGCATTGCCAAGCACATTCTGATGTTTAGCAAAAGCCGGCGGATCAAGGACGATAAGGTCATACCGGTCACGCGCATGCTCCAGGAAATGGAAAGCCTCCTCGGCAAATGCCTCATGGCGGGTATCTCCCGGAAAATTCAACTCCACATTGCGCTTGGCAAGTTCTATCGCCCGCTCTGAAACATCCACGGAATGGACAAGCGAGGCGCCTCCCCGCATGGCATAAAAAGAAAATCCCCCGGTATAACAAAACATATTGAGCACCTGTTTGCCGGCAGCATACTTTTCCAATAGGCTGCGATTTTCACGCTGGTCGATAAAAAAACCGGTCTTTTGCCCTTCCAACCAATCCACATGGAAACGCAACCCATTTTCCGTAGCGATAAAATTTTCCGCCTTACCATATAAATAGCCATTATGAGGCACAAACGCAGACTTATAAGGAAGCGTTCCCTCCGACTTATCATAAATCGCCGTCAATCTGTCACCCAAGACCTCCAACAAAGCCTTCGCAATCCGTTCACGTTCACGATACATACCTATGGAATGGAATTGAACGACAACAACACCGGCATAATAATCAACTACCAATCCCGGCAGGTTGTCCCCTTCTCCATGTATCAGGCGGAAAACATCGTTTTCCGGCATATCGACAAGCCCTATCGCCTGGCGCATCTGCCATGCCGCAGCAATACGGTCGTGCCAAAAGGCAGCATCCACCGTCTCATCCTCAAAAGTCAGAATCCGTACGGCAATAGAGCCTATTTGCCAATGCCCTGTCGCAAGATACTGCATATCTGCATTATATACGCGCACAACATCTCCTTCCTGCAAATCTCCCTCTATACGGGACACTGCACCTGAAAAAATCCAAGGATGACGACGAAAAACAGAACGATCCTTGCCTGGCTTCAATATTATCTTATTCATATTTCACGATATTATTTCATTCACGCAGCTTCAGGCTAACGCAATGCAAAAGTAGGCAAAAATACCGTTCCGGCACTGAAAAGGGGCACCGGACTAGCACCCCTTTTCATTTCATTAACATTGTAAAATCTCTTTTGCTTTCTCAAGAATAGTCGTATCATCCAACTTGACAATTCCCCCGTCAGGTCCTTGCTCAATATGCAACCCTGCTGCTTTCCCTTCATCATAATCGTCTCCGCCAAAATAATTACGAACCGTTTCAACGTCAAGGTTCAATTCTGTAGCAATCCGCTGCATGCTCCCTGAAGGCAACATGTCTTTAATTTTTCTCAATTCATTGAAAGTAATCGTTGCAGTCATATTTCAAAAGTTTTATGGTTTATCAATGCAATAAATGTAGCACAATATTTCCAACCAGACAAGCAAAAATAAATTATAAATACACAAAAAATAGTAATATTCTCCACAGAAAATATAAACAGTTAATTATCAGACAACTTACAGTACAATATACAAATCTATATTTTCATGGCATTTTTCTTTTTTGTACTTTTACACACGCTTACAAAAACAAGCTGAGAACTAAAACAAAATATACACGGTCATGGAATTTAAAGATTTGAATATCAGCAAACAGATATTAATGGCATTGGAAGAAGCCGGATTTGAGCACCCCACCCCCATCCAGGAGCAAGCATTCCCGGTCATTCGCTCTGGCAGGGACATGATTGGAATTGCGCAAACCGGTACAGGAAAAACATTGGCATATTTAATACCTTTATTAATGAAACTGCATTATGCGCAAGGCATGCATCCCCGTGCCCTTGTCATCGTCCCAACCCGCGAACTGGTGGTGCAGGTTTGCGAAAGCGTGGATTTACTGACCGAATTCATGGACATCCGCTGCATTGGCATTTACGGCGGCACAAACATCCGTACCCAACAGGCTGCCGTCTATGAAGGAACAGACTTATTAGTCGCCACCCCGGGGCGTTTCATGGACATATACATGAACGGCATGTTCCGCACGGGACAGATAAAAACAGTCGTAGTCGATGAAGCCGACCGTTTAATGGATTTGGGATTCATGCCCCAATTGCGCAGCATACTGGAAGTGATTCCTGCAAAACACCAGACCCTTCTGTTCTCCGCGACCTTCTCTGAGACGGTGGAAACCATGGCACATGAATTTCTGACCCCCGACCCGATACGCATTGAAACTGCCATCCAAGCCACACCCGTAGAATTTGTGACCCAATTGCGTTATGACGTACCAAACATAGCTACAAAAATCAACCTGTTAAAACTGCTCCTGGCAGACAAGGAGACCTTCAGGCGGGTCATGGTTTTCACTGAAACCAAAAAGAATGCTGACCGGATTGTGGAAAAGCTTGCCGACCATTGGAAGGGAGAACTGAGCATCCTGCATTCCAACAAAGCGCAAAATACCCGTCTGAATGCCTTGAACGCGTTCAAGAAAGGAGAAACGCGCATCATGGTTTCTTCAGACGTGGCAGCACGCGGGATTGACGTACAGGATGTTTCACACGTTATCAATTTTGACATTCCCTCCCTGCCGGAAGAATACGTCCACCGCATTGGACGGACAGCCCGGGCAGGCAAAGAAGGTACGGCAATCAGTTTCGTCTCCGAAAAGGAAGAACCTAAATTTGACATCATCGAACAACTCATCGGGCAACAGGTCCCCATCCAGCCACTGCCGGAAAACTTGGAAATATCCGACTTGTTGATGGATGAAGAAAAAGTACAGACCTCCAACATCGTCTATCAACGGGGAAAACCCAAAGGCGGCGGAGCCTTTCACCAGCGTTCCGCAAAAAACAGCAAAACACCGCAAAAGGTGCGCCGGGGCAACCCCAAAAAAAGAAAGCAACGCTAAAGCCGAATTTTTACATTTTATTTTGACATAGAAAAAGGACATCTGTCCTTTTTTTATTATATTTGCCAACGCATGAGAAAGAAAAACGACATAGCACCGACAAATGCTCTCTTCCTTAACATTAAGAGACGCGACGAGTTCCACTCCTAAAACCCGGCAGGCAGTGCAATGCTTGTTATAGGATTTATTCCTTGTTTACACCCTTGCAACATATTCGTTTAACTATATAAATCATATTATTATGGAATTACCATTTGCAGAATCATTCCGCATCAAGATGGTGGAAACCATCCGTAAAAGCACCCGCGAGGAACGGGAACGTTGGATTAAAGAAGCAAAGTACAACCTGTTCAACCTAAAGAGCGACCAGGTATTCATTGACTTGCTGACCGACTCTGGGACAGGAGCAATGAGCGACAAACAATGGTCTGAACTCATGCTGGGAGACGAAAGTTATGCCGGAGCCCGCTCTTATTACAAAATGAAAGATGCAATCAAAAACATCCTGGGCTTTGACTATTTCTTGCCGACCCACCAAGGACGCGCAGCCGAAAACGTATTGTACTCCACCATTATCAAAGAAGGGGACATCCTGCCGGGCAACTCCCACTTCGACACCACGAAAGGTCACATCGAGTTCCGGAAAGCGGTAGCATTGGACTGCACCATCGACGAAGCCTCAGACACCCAACTGGAAATCCCGTTCAAAGGCAACCTCGATCCCAACAAACTGGAAGAAGTGCTGAAAAAATACCCCAAGGAAAAAATCCCGGCAGTCGTGCTCACTGTGACCAACAACACGGCAGGTGGACAACCGGTATCCATGCAGAACATCCGCGAAGTTTCCGCCCTGTGTAAAAAATACGGCGTAAGACTTCAAATCGACTCTGCCCGTTTCGCTGAAAACGCCTACTTTATCAAAACTCGTGAAAAAGGTTATGAGAACAAAACCATCAAGGAAATCGTAAAAGAAATGTTCTCCTATGCCGACATCATGACCATGTCCTCCAAAAAAGACGCCATCGTGAACATGGGCGGCTTCGTCGCTTTCAAAGATGAAGAACTGTGGAAAAAATGCCAGATGTTCTGCATCATGAACGAAGGCTTCATCACCTACGGAGGTATGTCCGGACGCGACATGAACGCTCTGGCACAAGGCTTGGACGAAGGCACCGAGTTCGACTACCTCGAAACCCGCATCAAACAAGTGGAATATTTAGGAGCCAAACTGGACGAATACGGAATTCCTTATCAACGCCCTGCCGGTGGCCATGCCATCTTTGTGGATGCAAAGAAAGTGCTCACCCATGTCCCAAAAGAAGAGTTCATTGCCCAGACTTTAGGAGTGGAACTTTATCTGGAAGCAGGCATCCGTGGTGTAGAAATCGGAGCCATCCTGGCAGACCGTGACCCGGTTACGCGCGAGAACCGTTATCCGCGCCTGGAACTGTTGCGCCTCGCCATACCGCGCCGCACCTACACCAACAACCACATGGATGTTATAGCAGCCGCATTGAAAAATGTATATGACCGCAGAGAATCCATCACACGCGGTTATGTCATCACCAAGGAATTCCCGATTATGCGGCACTTTACCGTTGAATTGGAAAAAGCAAAATAAACTGCACTCCACAACTACCGCCCCGTTAAATAACGGGGCGGCTTTTTTTCACCCCTACATATACCTAAAAGTAGGTACTTATTTTACAAGCCGTTTAATTATCTTTGCACGCATAAACGATGATGCTATCATGGAGAATAATTTTTTAAAGCTATCTGATATTCCTACAAGCAAAGAATGCGTCGTAGTCAAAGTACACGGGCACGGCAGTTTCCGTAACCGCATTGTAGAAATGGGATTCGTAAAAGGCGTACACGTCAAAGTCATTAAAAATGCACCCCTGCATGACCCCATTGAATACGAACTGCTCAACAGCCACATCTCCCTGCGGCGAAGCGAAGCGGAACTGATTGAAGTCGCCAGTTACGCCATTGAGTCGGAAACAGACTTCAACGGCACATTCACCGAAGAAGAATTTGAAAAACAAGTCGCCGAAAAAACCAAGACCATCAACATCGCCTTGGTAGGCAATCCCAATTGCGGCAAAACCTCCTTCTTCAACCGAGCCACCGGCTTGCGCGAAAAAGTCGGGAATTACAGCGGCGTCACCGTCGATGCCAAAAAAGGCGTATTCCATCACAAAGGATATACCATCAACCTGGTCGATTTGCCCGGCACCTATTCCATCACCGAATACACTCCGGAAGAAATCTACGTCCGCGAATACATCACGGGCAGCCACCCTGACATGGTGCTGAACGTAGTGGACGCCACCAACCTGGAGCGCAACCTGTTCCTGACCACCCAACTCATCGACATGAACATCCGGGTGATTATGGCACTGAACATGTTCGATGAACTTACCAAAGACGGAGACACCCTGGACTACAAACAACTGGGCATCCTGTTGGGCATCCCCATCATCCCCACCACGGCATCCAAAGGCATAGGCGTGACAGAAGTACTGGACAAAATCATCGAGGTATTTGAAGACCGCGCCCAAGAATCCCGCCACGTACACATCAACTACGGGCAGGACATCGAAAACGCCATCACCCGGATAAAGGAAACGGTCAGTCCGAACAAAAACGTCACGGACACCTATACCCCCCGCTACATCGCCATCAAGCTACTGGAAGACGATCGCCTGATGAAAACCTACCTCCAGAAGGCTGCCGCCAATTACGGACAAATCGAAAGTACTGCCGCCAAGGAAATCCAATCCCTGGAAAAAGCATACAAAGAAGACACCAACACCATCATTGTCAATGCCAAATACGGCTTCGTACGAGGGGCTTTGAAAGAAACATTCCACGAAGGGGAGAAAGCCAAACGGCAACTCTCCAATGCCATAGACACCCTGCTCACCAACAAATGGTTAGGCTTCCCTTTCCTGATTATCTTCATGTGGCTGATGTTCGAAGCGACATTCACCCTCGGCGCCTATCCCCAGGAATGGATTGAAACAGGAGTCTCCGCTCTGGGCGAATGGGTTGCCACCCTCATACCCGAAGGACCGCTCAACGACTTGCTGGTGGACGGCATCATCGCCGGCGTCGGCGGAGTAATTGTATTCCTGCCGCAGATACTCATCCTCTTCTTCTTCATCTCCCTGATGGAAGACACCGGCTATATGGCACGGGCAGCTTTCATGCTGGACAAACTGATGCACAAAATCGGACTGCACGGCAAATCCTTCATCCCCCTGTTGATTGGATTCGGGTGCAGCGTACCCGCCATCATGGCGACACGCACCCTGGAAAGCCGGCGAGACCGGATTGTCACCATGCTCATCACCCCCTTCATGTCTTGCAGTGCCCGCTTACCGGTATATATTCTTCTGGTTTCGGCATTTTTCGTCCAATACCAAGGTTTAGTACTGTTATCCATATATTTCATCGGCATCCTGCTTGCCATCGGCACTTCCTTCCTGTTGAAAAAGACCCTGTTCAAACAAACCTCAGAGCCTTTTGTCATGGAATTGCCGCCTTACCGCATGCCGACAGCACGCAACACCCTGATTCACATGTGGGACAAATCAGCCCAATACTTGAAGAAAATGGGAACCATCATCCTCTTTGCCTCCATTCTGATTTGGGCATTGGGATACTTCCCGGTAGAACGTTCTGTCAGCACCGATTCCGCCGAACACATGGAAGAATCCTACATCGGGCGCATCGGCAAAGCCATAGAGCCAGCCATCGAGCCATTGGGCTTTGACTGGAAAATGGGCGTCAGCATCATCACAGGCGTAGCCGCCAAAGAGATTGTAGTCAGCTCCATGGGCATCCTTTACCACGTGCCAGACGCTGACGAATCCTCCCAGCCCTTGATACAGGCCATGCAGGAACAAGTGCGTCCGGACGGTTCGCCGGTATTCACCCCCTTGGTGGCATACGGTTTCATGCTCTTCGTCCTGATATATTTTCCCTGCATGGCAACCATCGCCGCCATCAAAAAAGAAGCAGGCACCAAATGGGCTTTCTTCACCATGTTCTATACGACCGCCCTGGCATGGGTAGTCTCTTTCTGTGTTTACCAAATCGGAAGCCTCTTTTGACATGGACACCCAACGAATCATCGTCTATATACTTATCGGAATAGCCGTTATCGGGCTATTCCGGTATTTATTCAAAAAGCTCCGCGCCTTCTTTTCTTCAAAAAACAAGTCCGCCTGTGACGGCTGCGCCCTCAAAAACGCCTGCAACAAAAAAGACTGCCGCCACCATACAGGTTGCTGCCATTAAATTCCTTTCCTTCCTTCTGCCCCATTCCTCCCGTCATGCCGGTAAAGACCCGCATATACCTCTCCTTTTCTTGTGCCCAACTTATGGCTTCAGAGAGGTATCTTTTAAATGAATGGACTAAATTCATGCTCTTCTAATCCTATTGGAATAGCGTTTGATTAGTGTTAGAATAGCGTTTGATTAGCTTTAGCTGTCTCTGAAAGGTCTATCAACTCTAAAGCAAACGTGACCAAAGCATAGGATTTCCCCCTGTCAAGGACGGGAAGGACACGGCATATCCCGCCCTCTCCTCAAGGAAGGATATGTCATCCCGGAACAAGGTCCGGGGCAAAAGGGCATATTAAAAAAGTTTCAGGGTAATACGTTCCGCCTCTTTGCGCTGGCGGATGCGCTCCTCCTCCCCATGGCGGAATACATAGACCAAGCCATATTCCTCGCATTTATGCCGACGCACCTCCTCATCCCGCACACCGGAAAAGCATTGCTCCACTTCATTCCACAATTCCAGGATAAGGGCATCGGCTTCCGCACGGTATTGGGCAACATTGCCGCTTTCACGGGCTGAATTGGTCTGAAATTGCTTCTGCCGGAGGTAATTCTCTTTAAAGTTTTCGTAATTCACCTTGACCAAAGCAATGGAAGGGCAATAAATCGGATTGCCGTCCCGGTTGCGGAGACGTTCCTGCTCGCCATTGATGATTTTCTCCCCCCATTGGAGCAAGTCCTGTTCGGTCACCAGGGAGGGCACTTTGGAGCTTTTCTCGTCCAGCCCGTAATAACGCCGGATGGCAGGTTTCATTTCTCCCCGCGCAATACAGAAGTTCAACACCTGGATAAAATGCGAGACATAGAGGCGTGCCTTTTTTGCGTATTCTGAAAACTTGGGGCTATTGCCAAACTGCTGTTCTTTTGCCATAGCGGAATTTTTTATGGCAACTTCGAATTTAGGCAAAAAGAATTCGATTTTCTGTTTTAAGCCTAAAGAGAAGGCAATGTCACTGACTGCCACCCGCTCACTTTTGTCCAAAGCATTTTTCAAAGCACGCAAACGCGCTGCATCCGTATTAGGTAATCTCCTGTAAGGCATAGACTTGCAAATTTTTATCCTGTTGATTTATTCCGATTGCGAAGATAGAAAAAAGAAATGGACAAAGCAATATTCGTAAATGCAGAAATATCACTTAATATTGCGGTAGCTATTGTAGGTCTCCAAAACCCGTTGCACATAATGGTAAGCCTGAGGACCGTTGCAATAACCGTTTTTGGCAAGGGAATCGCGGTAATAGCGGGCTTCATTCTTATGGCGCAAATAGAAATCGACATTCCCGTCCCAAATTTGGGGATTTTTGCCGTACTTTCCCGCCAAGCGAATGGCATCCAGCACATGGCCGGGACCTGCATTATAAGAGGCAAGCACAAATTTAATCCGTTCCTCCGGGACCGGAACATACTCCTCCAAATAACGGTCAAGGTAATGAAGGTAGGATACCCCCACATAAATATTGCTGTCCGGGCGGAAATAATCCGTGACATGGAAATGCTCCGCCGTCTCCGGCATCACCTGCATCAAGCCATAAGCCCCGAAAGCAGACTGCGCTTCCGGATCAAAATGGGATTCACAATAAATAACGGCAGCCACCAAACGCCAATCCCATCCCAGAAGCCCTGCCGTCTTTTTAATCAAATGGTCGTAGGAGGAGATTTTCCCTTTGCGCAAAAAAGCATATTTGGAAACATTCCCCGGCACGACGGGCACTTTCTCAAAATAACGGTTGTACGTGTCCTTCAATTTGCCATCCTTGCGGATGGTTGCCAACCAACGGTTCACCTCCTCCACCAACAAATCCTCCCCCCGCCGGGCAGCCCATGACAAGGACACATTCTCCCGCAACCTCAAAGCATAGTCTATATGGGGCATGGAATAGGCAGATACTTTGGCAATGTTTTCATCAATCACCGTGTAGTCTATCAACCCGGTTTCTGCCAGATGTACCAAATCCTCATTGAAATAGTGGTCGAGTTCGATGACGTCGAAACGGATTTGCAGGGAATCCTGCACTTCCTGCAACAACTCCCGGTAGGAAGAAAAAGCCGTAGGGATATACACCTCCTTATTTGCCAGTTCCCGCAAATCATGTATTACGGCATGCCTCCTGTTTTGTACCAGCACCTCATTGGTCTGAAAAAAGGGCGCACAAAATTCCACCTCTTCTTTCCGCTCTGCAGTCTGGGTCAGTCCCATGGCGAGCAAATCATATTTGCCATCCTGCAAACGGGCGATAGCCGTATCCAGATTAAGGTTCACATCCACAATCTGCAACTTCACGCCCAGATAGTCCGCAAAATCCTGTGCCAACTCGTAATGGAAGCCGCGTGTTGTCCCCTGGTAAACGTAAAAATCCGTCGTGTTGTAAAGTGTAAAAACACGCAACACCCCTTGGGCAAGAATCCGTTCAAGGACCGAAGCTTGCGGCAAAACAAAGGGTTCAGGCACTTTCTCCTTCTGGCATGCGACAAAAAAGAATACACCAATAAATACAATAAATCTCCTAATATCATTCATCAGGGGTAAAGATAGGGAAAAAATGTCAATCAAAAAAGTCCCATTGCACCCCAAATTTCAACATGGCAGGATTTATCGGATAATCCGCCGCGCTAAAGAAGTTGCCCCGTTCCTTCAAATGGAAATTGACATGCTCATACTTGACAAACAATTGTGCCCGCTTGATATGCAAGTTCAAGAAAACGTCCACTTTGGGATAATTTCCTGTTTTATAAACCTTCTGGTTGTAAAATTGCATAATGGAAGGCATGTAGTTGTCGGCATAAAAAGAGGTATTATAAAACAAATCTATCCCGAACTGCAATTCCAAAGCATGCTTGAAAAGCCAATCCTGGTAATAATTATGCGAGTACAACGCCACGGTCGGCAACGACAAAATGTCCTCCTGTGTACTTTTCTGGACATAAACCCGCTGGTCGAAATAGACCGGTCCAGCCTTGAATACTTCCTTCGCCCACGCCGTGAAGACAATCAACGCCTTGCTGGTCTGCCTCGGCATGATGGTCGAATCAAAATAGACGTGGCTGAAAATATTCGTAAAACTGGCACCAACGTCCGTTCGCAAACGCTGATTGACATACCTCGCCCGGATATCAATGGTCTTGACAGCCTTGAAATCATTCTCCCACTGATCGTGCGTGCCGACATAATGGTTCAGGAAAGGATTGACGCTTTGCAATTGAATATTGGCATCCGCCCGCAAAAAAGTCGTTTTTTCCTTGTTCAATGCCTGCCGGATATAACCGTCTATCTTGAAATTTCCGGCATAATAGCCCAAAAGCCCCAAACGCCCCTGCACGTCGTAATTCAAGGCAGCGTTCGTATCCACATTAAAAATTCCAGCCGTCAGGAACGTACCCACATAAGTATCTGTCCCATAAATCGAGCCTACGCTAAGCGTGTCGTAGTCTATCCGCTGGTCGTATTTTTCCCGCTTAAACTCCAAGCCGGCATACAGCCCGGGCAAGTACTTGTATTTAGGATGTTCATTCAAGACAAATTTGGCAGAGACTTCAATCAACTTGCTGTTGTAAGTGTCGTTCGTCTGACTGCTGTCGATATAGGTATGGCGATAAAAATCCTCGTTGATCGAACCTTCCTCAAAACTGTGGCGGTTACCCTCCGTGCGGATATTCAGCACCACTTTGGCAGGATAAGTATAAGAAGTGTCATTCCGGCTCGTGTCCACGGGAGTTATCAACTCTTTTGCCTTACCGATATTGTACTGCCCCTGCACCTGGAAATTGATGTTGCGGAAATTATTATACACTTCGCTCATTTGCAAATTGACAGGAATGTTTTCCGCCTTTACGACAGTATCAACTACTTGGTAACGGTCGGCGATACCGCCGTTTTCTTCAATTTCTCCCTTGTTTCGGGACAAAAAGCCCGACAGGACCCAACGCTCCCTTTCGTATGAAGTGAAAAAAGAAAAAGTAGAGACCTTGGTTTTCTGATTGGCATACCGCCCGTCTCCGGAAATCGTCCGATAACGCAAGCCCGCGCTCCAGAAAGGCAAAATATTCTGCACATGCCACACATCCAGCATATTCTCCGCCTTGCCCTTGCCACCGCCG
>DXFT01000025.1 GCA_019114285.1 Candidatus Odoribacter faecigallinarum | reverse complement strand
TCGTCGGCAGCGTCCAGATGTGTATAAGAGACAGTCCGAAGCCTGAAGGACAAAATTGTGGACTTCGGCGGCAGCGACGCCTACTTGAGCGATGCTGAACTACAAGAAATGCCGGCAGAAGTCATCCATATCCCGACTTGCATGGGAGCGGTGGTATTGGCTTACAATCTGCCCGAAGTGGACAGCCTGCGCCTGACCCCGGATATCGTGGCAGACATATTTTTAGGGAAAATCACCCGCTGGAACGACCAACGGCTGAAAGACGCCAACCCCGGCAGCACGTTGCCAGACAAGGCTATCAGCCCGGTTTACCGCTCAGACGGGAGCGGCACGACTTTCGTGTTCAGTGATTACCTTTCCAAGGTCAGCAACGACTGGAAGGAGACTGTTGGAACGGGCAAATCCCTGAAATGGCCGGCAGGGCTCGCCGCCAAAGGGAATCCGGGCGTGGCAGGAACCATCAGCCAGACACCGGGAGCCATCGGGTATATCGGTTCGGAATATGCCTTTGCACTAAAAATCCCTACCGCCAGCCTGCAAAACCGCAGCGGCAATTACATCGTCCCGTCCACGGAAAGCATTTCTGCAGCAGCAGCCGAGATTCCAGCCGACACCCGCACGATGATTACCGACCCGGCAGCACCCAATGCCTACCCTATCAGCTGTTTCACCTGGATTATCCTTTATAAGGAGCAGGCATACGGGGAACGCACCCTTGCACAAGCGGAGGCTACCGTGAAACTCATTGACTGGATGCTCGGGAAAAAAGCACAGGAGCTGACGACACATGTACACTACTCCCCACTGCCCGCAGCCGCCATCAGCAATGCCGAAGCTCTGTTGAAAAGCGTAACTTATCAGGGCAAAACAATATTGAAGTAAAGGTGCCAGCACCTTTACTTTCCTTTTAACCAATTGGATTGATATGCGCGACTTTATATTCAAACGCTTGTTGTTTCTCTGCTCCTTGCTTGTGCTGCTCATTTGCGGAGGAATGGTCTATTCATTAGTCAGCGGGGCTGTGCCAGCATTTAATACTTTTGGCTTCTGGGGATTTATCAGTTCTCCGGAATGGAATCCTACGAGCGGTGATGAGCAATATGGAGCGTTGTCTTTTATTGTCGGAACTGTGGCGACTTCTTTTTTGGCACTGATATTCTGTCTTCCCTTTTCCCTGCCGGTAGCTTTATTTACAGGAGAATATTTCCGGGGGACAAAAGCCGCTTCCATTATCAGTTCAGTCATTGATTTATTGGCAGGCATTCCTTCCATTGTCTATGGATTATGGGGTTTCTATACGTTACGCCCCTTGATGATAGAATTGGGACTGTCAGAGCAAGGGTTCGGCATCCTGACCTCGGCTTTTGTCCTTGCCATCATGATTATCCCTTATGCAGCCTCATTAAGTGCGGAATTCATCTCCATGGTTCCGCGTGAACTGAAAGAAGGCGCCTATAGCTTGGGAGGGACCCGCCTGGATGTCATCCGCAGGGTTGTATTTCCCGTGGCAGGCTCCGGTATCTTTGCCAGTTATATCCTGGCATTGGGCAGGGCGCTTGGAGAAACGATGGCTGTCACGATGTTAATCGGCAACACAGACCAACTGCCCCGCTCTTTAACCGACACAGGCAACACCATGGCGAGTATCATTGCCAACCAATTTGGCGAAGCCGACGGCATAAAACTAAGTTCGCTCATCGCTATTGGCTTACTGTTGTTCCTTATTACGGCTGTCATCAATTTCATCGGTAAAATGGTTATGAAAAAACTTAGCTGAATATGAAGTCAAGAATTATTAAAGACCGGGTATTTTTCGGAGCTGTCTGTTTCTTCTCTGCATTGACAGCCATACCGCTTGTAGTCATTATCTGGGAGGTAGTGAAAAAAGGATACAAGCAAATCAACCTTAGCTTTTTTACAGAGACAGCCCCCAGCACGCTGGATGCCATGTTGGCAAAAAGCACGGGCGAACTGATACCGGGAGGTATTGCCAACGGTATTACCGGTACCCTGCTGATGGTTGCCATTGCTGCCGTTATTGCCATTCCTGTCGGCATCATGGGAGGCATCTACCTATCGGAGAAACCGAAAGCAATGTTTTCCAATGTTGTCCGTTTCCTGACCGACTTGTTACAGGGCACCCCTTCCATTGTCATCGGTATCATTGCATACGCCTGGGTGGTCAAGCCTTTAGGCAGTTACTCTGCCTTGGCGGGCAGCGTAGCCCTTGCCATCATGATGCTGCCGCTCATCATCCGCTCTACGGAAGAGACATTAAAAATGCTGCCCACAAGCCTGAAAGAAGCCGGCTTGGCATTAGGAGCATCCTACACGAGCGTCATCTTGCGCGTTTTGGTACCTTCAGCCTTCGGCGGTTTGTTTACAGGAATTTTGCTGGCAATCTCGCGGGTCATGGGGGAAACAGCCCCTTTGATGCTTACCGCTTTGGGGAGCACTGCCATCAATTGGGATGTCACCCTGCCGACCAGCGCCGTACCTTTGTTAATTTGGGAATTTTACAATGACCCGAACCTGATTGACATGATTTGGAGTTCGTCCCTTTTCTTGCTGATGTTGATATTGGTATTGAATATCATTGCCAAACATATCGCCAAGAAATGGAGAATCGGATAAATAAAAACAGAATCACGCACTTATAATAATTAAACCAATGATAGAGAATCCAATCTTGCAGTTGAAAGATGTCTGCATCTCTTATACTCCGGGGAAAAATGCCGTCAGCGGGGTGAACGCAGAAGTTGAAAAGAACAGCATTACAGCCATCATGGGACCTTCCGGATGCGGCAAGAGTACCTTGCTAAGGGCTATCAACCGCATGCATGAATTATATCCGGATATCCGCATTACCGGAGAAATCCTGCTAAATAACAAAAACATCCTTAAAATGAATCCCATGGAGGTCAGAAGGATGGCGGGCATGGTGTTCCAACGCCCCAACCCGTTCCCAACCATGAGCATTTATGACAATGTGCTTGCCGGTTATAAGCTCAACGGTTTACGGCTGGGCAAAAAAGAAAAGGATGAGATTGTGGAGACCTGCCTGACCAATGTCGGGTTATGGAATGAAGTGAAAGACGCCCTGTACAAGAAAGGGACATTCCTTTCCGGCGGGCAGCAACAACGCCTATGTATCGCCCGCGCCCTTGCTTTAAAGCCCGAGGTGTTGCTCATGGATGAACCTACTTCCGCCTTAGACCCGATTGCCACCAACCGGATCGAAGAACTGTTGCTGGTATTGAAAAAAGAGTTCACCATTGTCATTGTCACGCACAACATGTCGCAAGCGGCACGCATTTCAGATTATTCCATGTTCATGTATTTGGGCGAATTAATTGAATACGACCGTACACAAAAAATGTTTACCAACCCCACAGACAAACGAACTGAAGAATATTTAACCGGACAATTTGGATAAAAGGAATAAAGATATGAACAATTTCAACGAAAAAATATTAAGCAGAATTACGGATGACTTCCAGGTATTGGCAAAAGTCGTCCTCCGTCAGCAGAACCATATAGCGAGCCTGCTGGACAACAACAAAGACGAAGCCCTCTATGCTGAAATCAACAACGATGAAAGAATCATTGACAGCCTGGAGGTAAAAATCAGGAATGAAGTGATAAATACCATTGTCCTATATAATCCACGGGCAACCAATTTGCGCATGATTATTTCTTATTATGACATGACTGCCTATTTGGAAAGAATCGGAGACCTGCTTTTAAACATCTCCAATTTCATGCAACATGTGGACATACAAGGGAAAATATTTGGCGACTTCAAAAAAATCCTGTCAAAAATGCTAAGTACAGCAGAAAATATGAGCCAAAACGCTATCTTTGCTTTTACATGTGAAGATTTACAACTGGCAAAAGACACCATTGAGCTGGATGACCAGGTTGACAGGATGCATCATGACATCCGCAAAACCCTGGAAGAACAATACACCGGAAAAGCGTTGTCCCAACAAGAGATGGCGGACGTATTGTCAATCAACAGCATGTCGTACAATATCGAACGTATTGGTGACAATGCCACAAATATTGCCGAATCGGCCATTTATTTAGTCGAAGGCAAAACCATCAAGCATTGGGACAATGAAAAAAATAAAGAAGATATCCTGGAAGCCGGCAGTGAAGGTTAATTAGCTGGCTTTTGGAAAAAACATTCACAAAAACAACCAGTCTTATGGACAGACACAGAATATTAGTAGTCGATGATGAAGAAGATTTGTGCGAAATCCTTCAATTTAATTTAGAAAGCGAGGGGTTTGCCGTGGACGTGGCAAATTCAGCCGAAGAAGCCTTGAAAATCCTAAATAAAAGCCACGAGCTCATTTTATTAGACGTCATGATGGAAGGTATGTCCGGATTTAAAATGGCTGAAAAGGTTCGCAAAGAACTGCACATGGACATCCCCATTATTTTCCTGACAGCCAAAGATACGGAAAATGACATGCTGACGGGATTCAGCATCGGGGGGGATGATTATATTTCCAAGCCTTTCTCCATCAAAGAAGTTTCCGCACGCGTCAAAGCAGTCCTGAAAAGGACAGGAAAACAAGATATGCCCGTACAACAGCAATCCATTGAAATTGGAGACCTGTGCATTGACCCCATCGGTAAAAATGTCACCCTGAAAGGGCAACACATCTTATTGACCAAAAAAGAATTTGAAATACTCTGTATGATGGCGAAAGCCCCTAACCGCATCTTTTCCCGAGAGGATATCCTTGGAAAAGTATGGCAAGAAGACGGATATGTGTTAGAACGCACTGTTGACGTACATATCACGCGTCTCCGCAAAAAATTAGGCGATTATGGGAAACAACATATCGCAAACCGTTCAGGGTATGGTTATTGTCTGGAATATTAAATTTATCCAATCATGCATCTCAATTACAAAAAAAAGATTTTCCTGTATTTCTTGGTGGTATTTGCCATCTTTACAATCATTATTATTGCAGTTCAACACAACAGGGAAAAAACATACAAAGCCGAGAACTTTAAAACCGGCTTGAACGCTTATACAGAAGTAGTAGCCAACTGCATTAAAGAACACCAACTCATATCCCATAAACATGTGGATTCTCTGAAGTATCTTTTACCACTCCTGCCCAAAGATTTGCGTATCACCATTATTGACAGGGAAGGCAAGGTACTTTTTGACAATGACGTGGACAGGCTCAAAGAAGTAGAAAACCATTTGACACGTCCGGAAGTTGTTAAAGCATTAAGTGCCGGCAGCGGTTCCAACATACGCCATTCAGCAACGACTGGAGTAGATTATTTCTATTATGCACGCTATTATGATTCGTATTTTGTAAGAGTGGCAATGCCTTATGACAGCAATGTACGAAATTTTTTAAAGGCAGATGACATATTTACTTATTTCATCCTGCTACTTTTCTTCTCCGCCTTAGTTTCCATTCTTTATCTCGCAGACCGATTTGGGAAAGCTGTCAGCGGGCTGAAAGATTTCATCCGTTCTGCAGAAAACCACGCACCAGATTACCATAATATCCAATTCCCCGAAACCGAATTGGGGGAAATCGGCAATAAAATTGTTGCCAACTATAAAATGTTGGAAGAAAGCAAAAACCAACTAAAAATGGAGCAAGAAAAACTACTCCGGCATTTCCACCATTCCGATGAAGGCATCTGCATTTTTTCTGCCAACCATAAGAAAATATATGCCAATACCCACTTCATCCAATATGTCAATACCATTGCCGATGAACCATTATTCGATGTGGACTCCATTTTCAACCTTCGTGAATTCCAGGAGGCTAAAAATTTCTTAGAAAGAAATACTCCGGTCAATTCGCAAGCAAAAACGATTCCTATCTGGCAAGGCAAAATCAGTAAAAATGGGAAACATTTTGCGGTCAAACTACTTATATTCAATGACAACAGCTATGAGATTTTGCTAAATAACATCTCATCCATTGAAAAAAACAGACTTCTAAAGCAAGAAATGACCAACAACATTGCGCATGAACTGAAAACACCAGTAAGCAGTATCCGTGGATATATTGAAACCATTTTAGAACAAAACAACCTCGATCCAGCAAAACAGAAGTTCTTCCTCGAACGTGCCTACACCCAACTGCTGAGATTATCCGACTTAATCCGGGATATAGCTCTGATAACAAAAACTGAAGAGGCGTCAGAATTATTTGAGAAAGAGACCATCAACATTCGCGACACCATCATTGAAGTGACCAATGATTTGGAAAATCCTTTAAAGAATGCCCACATCAAAGTAGAGAACTGTGTACAAGCCACTGTAGAAATAGAGGGCAACCACACCCTGCTCTACTCCATTTTCCGTAATTTGATGGACAATACCATAAATTATGCAGGAGAGAACGTAACAATACATATCGAAAATTACACAGAAGACAATGAATTCTATTACTTTTCCTACTACGATACAGGCAAAGGCATAGAAGAAGAACACCTAACCAAAATTTTCGACCGTTTCTACCGTATCAATCCCGGACGCAGCCGTAAAAGCGGAGGTTCAGGGTTAGGACTTTCCATCGTAAAAAATGCCGTTCTTTTCCATAAAGGGCAAATATCTGCCAAAAACAGAAAAGACGGAGGACTGGAATTCATATTTTCACTAAGGAAAAAATTATATTAAGAACTATGAATTGACGCAACCTTTTCAACATCTCAACATCCTTTTTATAGGACAAAGAGAAATATAAATATGAAGACTTTATTTTTTAGTACTGTCTGTGCCAAGTTGTCATTGCCACTTCTATTATTGGCAATGGCAGCTTGCAGCAGTAATGAAGAGACCATATATGAAGGATATGGGATGATAAAAAAGGAAAGCGGAAATACATTTTCCATCATATTGGACAATGGCGTACGCCTTCATCCCAGCGAAGGCATCACTACATTAAATAGCCTGCAAGACAGCACCCGGGTTCGTTCCACTTTCAGCATCCTTAAGGAGAATGAAAATTACAGCTATGTAAACCTGATGGCATTGGATACCATCCTTACGCTACCCGTTATCCCTTACGACAATAATATTCTCAATAATATGGGTGATGCTCCCATAAGTATTACCAACGCATGGATTGCATACGGATTCTTGAATTTTGAATTCCTTTTTGTGGACAACCAGAAACAACACAAATTCTCTCTGATGCAATACCCTTCAACAAAAGACAAGCTTATATTTGAACTCCGGCACAACGATTATAATGACGAAGCGTACCAAACCAATATGCAGGTGATTTCTTTTCGGCTACAATCCATCCTCAAAGAGGCAGAAAAACCTGCAAAAATTATCATCAAGTATAACCGAACAGACAATATGAGCGATGATATAGAGTTGACTTACAGGTAGTCGAAAAATATTTCAAAAAAAACATCCATTTTCCTTTGCAGGTAAAGTAAAAAAACATACCTTTGCAAGCGCAAAACAAAAACAAAGCGTTCTTTTTCAAATATGGGCAGTTACCAGAGTGGCCAAATGGGGCTGACTGTAACTCAGCTGGCGTAGCCTTCGGTGGTTCGAATCCATCACTGCCCACATTCCTTTTTCTTGCGGAAATAGCTCAGTCGATAGAGCACTAGCCTTCCAAGCTGGGGGTCGCGGGTTTGAGTCCCGTTTTCCGCTCTCATACAGGAGGGTATGTCGATTTCGATATACCCTTTTTAGTGTCTGCCATTACTTGGAAAAGACAAGAGCAAATCAAACATTATCCCGGTAGCACCCCCAAAAATTCCCCATTCCTCCGCCAATGCCAACTAAAGGAAGAACAAAGAATCACCGGAAGAGAACCAGAGATGATTCGGGAACAGAACGGGAACAGACCGTGAACGAGATTGTCTTTGCCTCAAGATAAAACCGACAGAACAGATTACAAAAGAGAAAATAATTTCTATTTTTGTCTCCGTAAAAATAGTAATCATGGAAAAATCAGTCATTGGAATAGGAGAAATTTTGTGGGACATGCTTCCAGAAGGAAAGAAACTGGGTGGGGCTCCTGCAAACTTTGCTTACCACACCGCACAGTTAGGCTTACCGGCATACATTGTAAGTGCCGTAGGTAATGACCATTTAGGCGATGAAATCATCCAACACATAGAGCAAAAACAACTAAATCACCTCATTCCTCGTGTCCCCTATCCCACCGGCACAGTAGAAGTCAATATCGATGAAGGCGGAATACCCTGTTATGACATCAAACAAAACGTTGCTTGGGACAATATTCCTTTTACGCCCTCGTTGGAAAATATCGCCCAACATACCCGCTGCGCCTGTTTTGGTTCACTGGCACAACGCGCCGCAACTTCACGCACTACCATCAACCGCTTTTTAGATGCCATGCCGGATGACGAGAACACATACAAGGTCTTTGATATCAACCTGCGCCAGAATTTCTATTCCAGGGAAATCCTACACATCTCTTTACAGAAGTGCAATATACTAAAAATCAACGATGAGGAGCTTATCCTTATCAACGAACTTTTCAAGCTTGCAGGTTCTACTTCTGAGACCTTATGCCTGAACTTACTGAAAGCGTATCAATTAAAGATGCTTATTTTAACTTGCGGTGCCCATGGAAGTCATGTATTCACCCCCAAGGAACATTCTTTTGTGGAAACTCCCCATGTAAATGTCGTGGACACAGTAGGCGCCGGCGATTCCTTTACCGCGTCTTTCATGGCTGCCCTTCTTCATGGGAAAAGCACCACTGAAGCCCACCACTTGGCAGTGAGCGTCTCCGCTTACGTCTGCACCCAACCGGGAGCCATGCCCCGGCTTCCGCAAGAATTTACCGCAGAATTTGCATAGGCAATAAAAAACACTTACAACTCAATAGAATTGTAAGTGTTGCTTTTGCGGAAAGAAGGGGATTCGAACCCCTGATACCCTTTAGAGGTATACACGCTTTCCAGGCGTGCCAGTTCAACCGCTCCTGCACCTTTCCTTCATTTTTGCAGCGCAAAGTTAAAAGAAAAAGCAATAAGTCGAAAAGAAAAAGCAAAAATTATTCCTGCCCCTACACATTAAAACGGATAACCGATTGCAATGTTCAGCACCAAGCCCTTCAAGAACTTGTCCGGGATATTGTAATAACCTGATTTACCGGTATCGTATGGCGCATGCAAAGGGACACCCAAATCGGCACGGACTACGATAAAAGAAAAATCATAACGCAATCCAAGCCCCGTGCCGAATGCCAATTCATCCAACAAGCCTTTAAGGCTGAACTGACCGCCCGGACGCTGTTCCTCAGAGCGGAGCAACCAGACATTGCCGGCATCCAAGAAGAAAGCCCCTTTGAAATTCTCATAAATGGTAAAACGGTACTCCAAATTCGCCTCTATCTTAATGTCCCCGGTCTGGTCAAGGTAAGAATACTGTGTTTCTTCCGGATGATAGCTTCCCGGACCGATATTACGCACCTGAAAAGCCCGGATGCTATTGGCACCGCCGATGTAAAACTGCTCACTGTAAGGCATGACCGTCGAGTTGCCGTATGCGTAGCCGATGCCCCCCATCAAACGGAATGCCAACTGATTGTTATTATCCACAGACTTATAAGTGATGAACTCCGTGGTAAGCTTCAAGAACTGGGAGTAACGGTTGTTCAAAAAGAGCTTCCCCTCTTTCTTGTCATTGCCGAACAGCTTCTGCAAACCAGCAATGATATTTCCTGCCTGGGTAATGGATGTCTGCCAATAAAGGCGGTTAGGATTACGGTAGGTAGCTGCCCGGTCGTAAGTGTACGTATAAGACATGGAGGGGATGAACTGGTTGCTGAAACTCTGCGCCACAGTTGGATTACGCATCGTAACGGAATCAAACGCCACCGAAGTCTTCAACAGATAAGTGTAATTCAACTTGAAGGGCACGATGGAATGGTAATTCCGGGTGGAGGAGTTAAAGTCATAAGTCGCATTTCCCCAGAAAGATATCATACGGAAATAGCTGTGCCTGTTCATCAGGTCTGTCCCTACTTGAAAATTCGTCTGCTCGCTCCTGTCCCGTTTTGCCTGCAGAAAACGAGGGACAAGCAAACGGGGGACAGAGAGGTTGAAATTGATGCCCAGCTCGTAGGAGTTCATCAGCCCCGAGTTGCCGGACGCCTGCTTGCGTCCGCCAATCTGCCACTCATAGGAACCGGTAAGCCGGACGGAGAAATTCTCCGCACGCTTGAACATGTTGCGGTTCGTGACGCTGAGCGTCAAACCCGGTCCCAGCAGGTTGTTCGATTTGGAGGAGACATCGACTTCCACGTCCGTCTCAATAGGCAAGGCAAAGTCTCCGCGTATCTGCATGTCAAGCCCTTGGGGCTTGAGGGTGTCGGAAGCCGTGATGGTCATATTGGCAAATTTGAAGACTCCCAGCTGCACAAAGTTCGCCTGCGTGCGGCTTTGCCGGGCTGCAGAATAAATCTGCCCCGGACGCACCTTCACCGCCCGCATCAGCACATTGGGTTTCAAGTTTATCGGCGGCTCATAGACAATCTTCACGCTGTCCACCCAAAGGGAATCGCGCCCGCCATCACCGTCATTCCCTGTCAGGAGGACTTCCACGTTCTCCAAGCGGTAAGGGCGGAGAGCATTGGCAGGGACACCCTGCTTCAAGGCGATGCGCACATCCGCCGTCTTGTTCCCCGCCGTAGTATCCACCAAAAACTCAATGTAATCCGGCTGGAAAAAGTAATACCCGTGGTTACGAAGGCGTTCACTGATGCGTTGCCGCTCCTCGTTCAGGAGATTCACATCATAGCGGTCGCCCGGCTTCAGCTCCGAAAAAGGCATCGAGGGACGGATAATGGAATCCATCGCCGGCAACCATTCCCACAGCTCAATGCTACCATAACGGAAAGGTTCCGGCAATTCCACACGGTAACTGATGTGCGCCTTCTTGGGATTGCGTTTCTTGGGGATGACTTCGTAACTGAGGCGCGTGCCATAGAAACCGAAATCCTTCATGTTATTCTCCACCATCTTCAGGCGCAATTCCGGCTGGACGTCCGAGATGAGCACAGGCTCTTTCGCCAGCTTGCGGTAAAGCCACCACTTCAAGCCCTTCTCGCGCTTGATGTCCCAATTATACACCCAAAGCCCCAATGCAAAAGGCGAACGGAGATAAGGCGCATAAAGGGAATTGTTCGGCTTCACGGAGAGGGGAGACGAAGCGGCAGAACTCTGCGTACTGTTCAGCTTCACCTTCTCCGGCGCCACTATGTCCATCTTCTTCACACCGACGTAAAGCATCTCGCCGTCCGCCAGCTTCCGCGTCGTCGAGCACGACGCCAAGAGCGCCATCGCCGCCAAAAGGCAGAATGCTGTCCATAACCGCCCGGTTCCCTTGCACTTATATATCATCTTGTCCATCATATCTTCTTTTTCCTGTTTCCTTTATTCCTTTCCCCACCCAGCGCTTCCCGGAACAGGCATCCCCTTCCACCCGGAAGGGACACCCTGTACCGCCTTGTAACGGGTATCGACTCCGCCCGGTAACGAATGTCGTTACTTCCCGGTAACTGGCATCGATGCTTCCCGATAACGGATGTCGTTACCGCCCGGTAACGGGCATCGTTACAAACCGTCCCCCTCATTCGTCCCGCCGCGCCTCCTCCGCCTCTTTCAACGCTTTCGCAGCCCGGCGTTCCTCACGGTTCTTATTTTTGAAGAGGTCCTTGAACTTTTGGAAGCTCTTCCTCCAGACAAAGCCGCCGCCCGTCTGCACCACATCGCCGTCCAACACCTCATAACTGGAATGGCGGAACACTTTCGCGAAGAGATTGCGCCGCTTGGTCAGCACGTATTCTATCGAAATATCATCCACCAGCGTATTCTCCAGGCTGCCGCTCCCTTCCCCCTCGTTCCCGTCCGTAGAGATACGTCCCCCGATTTTCACATTCACGCGGTCGTTGAACAACTGGCGGGAAAACTCATACGTCACGTCCGTGCGGGTGGTATTCTCTTCCGTTGCACGGGAATCAAAGCCCACGGTCAAACCCGCCTTCCGGGTATATTTGTTCAACTCGTTTTCCACAAACCCGTAAAGGGCATTGCCCGCCATCTTGGCATTCGGGTTCGACGCTGCCGCGCCGGGAGCTGTGTACGTATTATATATCAATAAGTTCAACGCCTGGCGTGTGCGTTCCTCCGCCGAGAAAGTTGCCAACTGGTTCTGTACCACCATGTCGTTGGGGGCGGCAAGGTCGAAGGTCACATCCGGATGCATCAGGTTGTTCTGGATGCGGATAATGGACTCAAACATCACCTGCCGCGACTGGTCGCCATCCTCCACCTCCGCCTTCACCTGCTCGGAAGCGGAAATGCTCAACTGGGGCGTCATCACATTCCCCGTCCACTCCACATAACTCCCGCTCTGGATATTAAACTCCTTTTTCCCGACAATGGGCACATTGTAATCCACCGTCCCTCCGGAAAGGATATATTTCCCGGACAAACCGATACCGCTCTCCGGCGCCAACGACAGGAGCAGATTGCCACCGCCAAGGATACTCACATGGTTCATCCCGTCATCCGACAGGTCAACCCCAACGCTCACCTGGTCACCAATCTCCAACTGCATGTTCATGGCAAAGCCGCCTGCCTCCACCTTGTTGAAATATATCTCATTCTCATCCGCCGTGCTGTCCCGGAAAGCGACAAAGCGCACAAGGTCCACGCTCTTGTCTTCCAGCGTCGGACCCGAACTACGCAACGTATAAACAATGTCCGAACCGTTCAGCAAATTCACGTCGCCCGTCATCTTCAACGAAGCAAAAGGTCCTGCCAAACGGGCATGCACGTCAGCATACGCCTTGCCGTATATCATCGAGCGGTCATTCTTCTTCACGTTCACAACCTCAAAATTCCGGGAATCCACCGCAAGGTCCATATTCATCCGGTCAAAAGGAGTCAAGACAATTTCACCATTCAGCACCATCCTGCTATTATTCGGCGCAAGGAAACGGTAACGGTCAAAACGAAGCCGCCCGTCATCAATCGTGAGCCATGTGGTATCCAACCGGAACACTGTCCCCAACATCACTACGTCCGCCTTTCCCTCCCGAATGGCAAGCCTGCCGTCCACCTCCGGGGCATCCAACGTGCCACCCACACGGACTGAACCGCCCAACTTCCCGTCCAGCCTCAACAAATCAGCCGGCAGGAAAGCATTGACAACATGCAAAGGAAAAGCAGGGATATCCACATCCGCCAACAAATATTTCTTATCATCAACAAAATTAAGCTGCCCCTTCGCCAACGTACGGTAAATGCTGTCTATCTGAAGTTCTACATTAGCCCGGTGTTGCTTGAAGCCATTGTCTGACATATACCCCAGCCCGACACCGACAGTACCAATACGCTGTCCCTCATACTCGAAATCCCCCAGAGCAATGCTCCCTTCCACGCCCAACTGCTGTTTCAAGGAATACAACAGCATATCCACGTCCAGCACACCACCCAACACCGGCATAAAAGGCAACATCTCGGAAAGTAGCGACAAATTCACTCCCGCCACTTCCGTATGCAGGCGGTCGGTCTTCTCTCCGTCGTCCGGCAAAGATTGGACACGCACCAATTCACTTTCATGGCGCATCTGCAAGTCTGCCCGAATCTTGCCCCGCGTTCCGATTTCAACATAATTGTCCGCATTCACGGTCCAGTGGTTATAACCTAAGATAGGATTCACCGGGAACAGGCTGACCGTTAATGAAGAATCCTGCAACATCGTATTGATACCCAATTCAAAGCCCGTTCTCCCGTCCGCATCTTGCTGTTTCAGTTCCGCACGGAAGCGCTTCCCGTGCATACGCCCCGTCATCGTAATATTGAACAACCCCTTCCAAGCATCTGAAGAGCTGGTTGTCATAAAAGAATACATCAGGCTTCGTCCCGTCTGCCAAGCACCGAACTGTAAAGAATCCAACCCCATAGTCCCCACGTATGGTTTGTTCATCACCAATCCCAAACGCAAGCCGCTCCTCTTTCGCATCGCCATTTCAAACGCAATGTTGCGGAAACCGAAGCCGCGCAATTTCAAAAAACGGGTAACGGCATTCTTGTCCGCCCCGTGGATATCCAACATGAAGGGCGAAAGCGCGTCCTTCAATTCCGCCATATCTATCTCCCGCTCATCCATCTGGCGCTGCAACACTTTTGCTGCATTGCCCAAATTGCCGACAAAACCGGGCAACGCCGTATCTGCCCAGAAATTCAACGCCAAATCCCCGGAAACCAGCTTCATCCATGTCCGCCTCAAATCACTTGCCGCTTCCAACCTCAGATTTCCCAAATCATAACGTTGCTGGGCATTGGTTATTTCCAGACTGTCCAAATTCAATGTCAGCCCATAATCCTGACCAGCTCCCATTCTGGCTGTCAAATCAATCCCCGTCCCCACCGTGAAAGGCTCATCCATGAAATGCAAGGCATACAAGTCAATTGCCCCTGCCTGCCCCTTCAAAGAAAAGACATAATCATTCCCCACAGAATCCCCCCTGAACACCAACCCCAAAGGAGCCGACTTGTCCTGGCTCATGACAATCCCCCGTAAACGGTCATGCCGCAAATCCACCGCCAGGCCCAAATCCTGGTAAGTATGATTCCGGTAATCAAATTCACCGATACGGGCATTCACTTCCGCACGAGCCTTTCCCCAACTAAAACCACGTCCGGCAATACGTACATCCACTGTAACCAAGCCCAAGGAATCCGAAGGCAAAAAACGGTACAATGGGAAATGCCGCACACTCAACTCCCCGTCATAAGCCTCCGCTTCCAAATGATACCTGCCGTTAAAGGAAAGACGCCCCCCGCCACAAGACAAATGCACATTGGCACGGCAATCTCCCTCCTCCATGCTCAACCGCGCCAACAAATTCATATCCCGGGCTATCTCTACCCCTCCCCCTTTCAAATAGGAAGAAACAAAACCCACGTCAGGCAACTCACCTCTCAAAACAAAGTTGCCTTTCATTTGGCGGACATCTTTATAACTTGCCACGCTGCCGCTGCC
>DXFT01000165.1 GCA_019114285.1 Candidatus Odoribacter faecigallinarum | reverse complement strand
GAGATGTGTATAAGAGACAGGTGTGGTGGATGGGGCTGTCCGGAGGAATCCCGATTGGATGCTGTGCTATGGGAAGATGCTTTATGACAGGGGTTTGTATGCGGATGCCTTGCCGGTTTTGGAGGTTGCCGTGCGGCTTTGCCCGACTGCGGAGGCTGTTTGCGATTTGGGCGATTGTTGCAGGCAGGCGGGGCGTTTGGAAGAAGCGGAAGAGTACTACCAACTTTCAGCCCGCATGGTGCCGTCGCGCATCACACCGCACAGCCGGTTGCTTTCGCTTTATCAGGAAACGGAGGATGCGGGTGCCGCTTTCCGGGAAGCGGAATATATCCTTGCGATGCCGGTGAAGGTGGTGAATACTTCCGTTATCCGGGCGCGCCACCGGGCACGGGTGGCAGTGGAAGCATTTTATAAAACAAGCCCTATGAATCAGTCGTTCATAGGGCTTGTTTTAGTATCTTCGGCGGAAAGAGAGGGATTCGAACCCCCGGAAGCTCGCACTTCAACGGTTTTCAAGACCGCCGCAATCGACCACTCTGCCATCTTTCCATTGCGGTTGCAAAGATACCTGTTTTTTTGTTATTGCAAAACAGAATGGGGAGTTTTTTATTTATTTTTTGTCGGGAAGGATGGATTTGTAGTTTTTAAACCAGTCAGTGAATTGCTTTATGCCTTCTTCGAGGGTGGTCTTGGGGACATAACCATAGTCGGCAAGGAGTTTGGATGTGTCAGCCCAAGTGCGGTAAACATCACCGGCTTGCATTCCTGTATATTCTTTGATGGCTTCGCGTCCGAGGTTTTGTTCAAGCAGGGCGATAAAGCGCATGAGCGGCATGGGGGAGCCGTGCCCGATGTTGTAAACGACGGCAGGAGTGCCGGGATTGTCTTCGCGTGCGCGCTCGGGGTGGTTGATGATTTGCTGGATGCCGTCGATGATGTCATCGATGTAAGTGAAGTCGCGGGAAAGTTCGCCGTTGTTGAATACTTTTATCGGTTGCCCGTTAGTAATGGCATTGGCAAAAAGGAGGGGTGCCATGTCAGGGCGTCCCCAAGGCCCATAGACGGTAAAGAAGCGCAATCCGATGGTTTGGATGCGGTAGAGGTGGGCGTAGGTGTATGCCATGAGTTCGTTGCTCTTTTTGGTGGCAGCGTAAAGGCTGACCGGATGGTCAACGGGCGCATCCTCGCGGAAAGGCACTTCCTGGGTGTTGCCATAGACCGAGGATGAGGAGGCGTAGATGAGGCGGGGACATTGGTGATGGCGGCATTGCTCGAGCAGGTTGAGGAAGCCGGTAATGTTGCTGTCAATGTAGGCAGTGGGATTGATGAGGCTGTAACGTACTCCTGCCTGGGCGGCGAGGTTGACAACTATGTCGAACTGGTGGTCGGTGAACAGGCGTTCCAGTCCGGCTTTGTCGCATAGGTCAAGTTGGCGGAAACGATATGGCAGTCCGGCAGAGACGTATTCTTTTCCATATTCGTCCGTAGTGATACCGCTTTGTGCCAGGCGTGCTTTTTTGAGTCGGACATCGTAATAATCGTTGAGCGAGTCAATGCCTGTGATTTGATGGCCCTGTTGTGCGAGCCGGAGTGCGAGATGGTGGCCGATGAATCCGGCGTTTCCAGTAACGAGGATTTGCATGATGGTTGTTTTTACAGGTTTTGTCATTAAAGGCTGGTAAAAAATAAGTCACGGGAGAATTCCTCGTGACTTAAATTACTAACCCTAAACAGAAACAAACTATGAAATTGATTCTTTTGCAAAGGTAGGTATTTTGACTGTTTTGTCATGATGCCTGTTGTATTAAATCAGGTTAATTAAAATCAATAGATTTATTGGTTTTTGTTTTCTTGTATAATCCCCTTATTCAGAAAAATAGGAGATATAGTGTTGACAAGTTGGGGGGCGTATGGTAGCCTGACTTTAATGTAATTGTCTGTAAAACCGTAAATATATGTTTTTGTATTGTTGTCTTCAAAAAGGACGGGACGCGTATTTCCTTCGAATTGGCTGCAAAATTCGTGGTGTTTTCTTTCAGAAATACGAATAAGTTCTGCCACTCGGTTGTGTTTCTCTTCTTGGGGGACAGTGAGTGGAATTTCGAGCGCCTTGGTGCCTTGGCGTTCGGAATAGGGGAACACGTGGAGTTGGGAGATGGGGAGAGAGGCGATGAAGTCGCGGCTGTCCTCGAAGCAGGCACGGGTTTCACCTCGCATGCCTGCAATAACATCCACTCCGATAAAGGCGTCAGGAAGGATGGATTTGATGGCTTGCACTTTGGAAGCAAAGAGGTCACGATTGTACCGGCGGCGCATGAGGCGAAGCACTTCATCATTTCCGGCTTGGAGGGGGATGTGGAAATGAGGCATGAAATGGCGGGAGGAGGCGACAAATTCAATAATTTCCTCTGTCAGCAAGTTGGGCTCAATGGAGGAAATGCGGTAGCGGGCAATGTCGTCTCTGGCATCCAATTGGTGAAGGAGGTCCAGCAGGTTTGCCTGTTGGTCTCGCCCGAAATCACCGGTGTTGACACCGGTGAGGATGATTTCCTTTATGCCTTTGGCAGCTACCTGGCTTACAGCTTCGAGTACTTGGGGGATGGATGCGCTGCGGCTGCGTCCACGGGCGTAAGGGATGGTGCAGTAGGAGCAGAAGTAGTCACAACCGTCTTGGATTTTGAGGAAACAGCGGGTGCGGTCGCCAAAGGAATAGGCAAGGTCAAATTGCCGGATTTGAAAGATATTTTCGTTTTGCGAGGAAATAGGTTGCTGTTGTTCTTCTTCTAAGTGAAGGAGGTGCTCGACGATGTTGAATTTCTCTTTGGCTCCCAAGACGAGGCTGATGCCTTCCATTCCTTTGATTTCTTCTGCCCTTAATTGGGCGTAACACCCGGTGACAACAATGCGGGCGTTGGGATGATGATGGGCTATTTTCCGGATGAGTTGCCTGTCTTTTTTTTCGGCAATGTCGGTAACACTGCAGGTATTGATAATGAAGATGTCGGCATCGCTGTCTTCTTCCACCGTTTCAGCCCCTGCATTTTCCAACAGGTGTTTCAGGGTGGAGGTTTCTGAGAAATTCAGTTTGCATCCTAAGGTGATATAGGCTATTTTTTTCTTGGCAATATTCATTTCGGTGTCTATTTGCGCTAATTTGGGGCAAAAATACTAATTTTGGTCCGTAATTTGATTATGTTTGGCTCGCAAATGGGTAAGGTATGAAGTATTATATAATAGCTGGGGAGGCATCCGGGGATTTGCATGCTTCCAATTTGGTAAGGGAATTGAAAAAGAAAGACCCTGAAGCTGAAGTGCGGGGGTGGGGCGGGGATTTGATGCGTGACGCAGGGGTAAGTATCGTGCGTCATTATAAGGACACGGCTATTATGGGATTTGTGAATGTGTTGCGGAAGTTGGGCACGTTGAAGGCAAATATCCGGTATTGCCGGGAGGATATCCGGAAGTGGAATCCGGATGTGGTGATATTGGTGGATTATGCGGGGTTTAATTTACGGATTGCCCGCTTTGCCAAGCGCATTGGCTTGAAAGTCTTTTATTATATTTCTCCGAAATTGTGGGCGTGGAATACGGGGCGGGTGAAGCAAATCAAGCGTTATGTGGACAGGATGTACACGATATTCCCTTTTGAAACGGAATTTTACCGGCATTATGATTATCCGGTTTATTATGGCGGTAATCCTTTGGTGGATGCGATAGCTTCCCGTCCCTGTCAGGAGGAAACTTTTGCAGATTTCATACATGCCAATGGTTTGCCCGACCGTCCGATAATTGCTTTGTTGGCAGGCAGTCGGAAACAGGAATTGAAGTATGTACTGCCCATGATGTTAAGAATGGTGCCTTATTTCCCTGAATATCAGTTTGTGATTGCGGGGGCACCCTCCATGGCAGCAGAGGATTATGCTCCGTACGTAAAGGATGTGCCGGTGCATATTGTTTATGGAGAGACTTATCGGTTGGTGAGCCAGGCAAAGGCTGCCTTGGTGACTTCCGGGACGGCGACTTTGGAGACAGCATTGCTGCGCACGCCGCAGGTGGTCTGTTACAATGGAGAGGCACCCCGATTGAGTTATTTCCTTTTCAAGACAGTCGTGAAAGTAAAGTATATATCTTTGGTCAATTTGATTTATGGGGGAGAGGCTGTCAAAGAATTGATGATGCAATATTTGACGGAGGATAATCTTCGCCGGGAATTGTCACGTATCTTGACAGATGCTTCAGCTCGGGAGAAAATGTTAAATGCTTATGATGAGATTATACGCCGTCTTGGAGCACCCGGTGCTTCAGCCCGTTTTGCCGGGATGATGGTGGAGGCTCTGCGTCATTCATCGTAAATTAATTTGACATTGTCCAGCCAGAATTTGGCATTGGGGGTTCCTATGTATGCCCCTCCGTGTCCGGAAGAGAAGCGGAGGACAATGTGTGTGGGGCGGGTGCCCGGTTCTGCCCATCCGATTTCCTGAATCGGTTTTGTTTCCCCTTTGCTGTTTTTAGCGTATTGGGTCTGTTCGCCTTTTACGAGGTCCATATAGGGTTGGAAGAAAGTTTCGTGGGAGATGTCTCCATAATAGATAGGGACGCGGTGGGCATTCTGCCATTCCGGTACTTCTTTGTCATAGCGTTCATACGCTGTGGCGACCCGTTTGGCAAAGATGTTCCCTTCTTCATCTTCCCAGCGGTATTGCAGGTAAAGGCAGGCTTCGGCATTGTTTTGGATGTCTAAGTTTTTGGGTTTGCCGAAACCGGTGGCTTTGACTTGTTTGCCTCCGGGACTGACTTTGTAGTCAAATTCAAGGGCGACAGGGCATTTGTCAAATAGGATGCGGTGGTTCAATTTGCTTTGCGGATTTTTGGTGTCACGCACGGGTTCTATCATTTCACCCAAGAACACACTGCCTGTCGCTAAAACAGAAAGGTTGATGACTCCAAACACCTTGACCTCTTCTATCCGGGTTTCCAGGCGGGCACAATATCCATCATCACGTTTTTCAGGGAAGACTGTGACACTGCCTTTATATATGCCGCTGACTTTTGCCATTACACTGGAGGTAGCCCACGGGGAGAGGGTATTTTGATAGGGCGTGTTGTTTTTCAAAGTATCGCCGGAAGCAATTTCATATAGGTATTTGGTGGCTCCGCCAATGATAAAAGATTCGTCCACGGTCCGCACCATCCACTGGTTCATGTCCCCGTAAGGAATTAATTCTATTTTTTCATTGTTTCCTTGGGCGAAAGAATTTATAAATAATAGCAGGGCATATCCGATTGTTCCTATATATTTAGTCTTTTTCATTGTGTTGGATTTGTTCGTGAAAGTTCGTACAAAAAAAATGCCAGTTTTGACATTTGTCGATAAAAATGGGGCGTTTGTCGAAAGTATTTGGGCATACATATAATAAAATTGTGGGGTTGGCAGTGGCGCTTTATTTTTGCATTGTACAATTTAAAGACCACGAACGATGAATGGAAAGATTATTTTGACAATATTGTTTTTGACGGTGTCTTTATTACCTCTTCGGGCGCAGGAAAAACCGTTGGAATGGGATTTGAGGACATGTATAGAATATGCCCGTCAGCAGAATATTCAGATTCGGAAGAGTCGGATTATGTTGGAAGAAAACCGGGAAAGTCTCAAGGAAGCGAAATCCCAGCGTTTGCCCTCTTTAGCTTTTTCTTCTACTCAAAATTATACGAATCGCCCTATGGCAGATGGGGACAAAAACACATATAGCGGGAGTTATGATTTGAGCGCTTCCATGTCACTTTTCCAGGGTGGGGAATTGAAAAAGAACGTACAGCAATTAGGGCTCCAGAACCGGGTGCAGGAGTTGACTGTGGAAGAAGCGGAAAATAATATTGAATTGTCCATAACGCAGGCTTATATACAAATATTGTATGCGGACGAGACGGTAAATGTGAATGAGGCTACAGTAGAAGTGTCAAAGGCGCAACTTGACCGGGGGAAAGAATTATTTGCAGCCGGTTCTCTCTCAAAAGCTGATTTGGCGCAGTTGGAGGCGCAATATGCTTCAGATAAATACCAGTTGGTGCTTTCACAATCGACTTTGGATAATGCTCGTTTGGACTTGAAGCAGTTGTTGGAATTGGGGATAAATGACGAGATGGTATTAGTGATTCCTGAATTGAAAGATGAAGATGTGTTAGTGGTTTTGCCTTCAAAGGAAAGTATCTATGCCGCTTCGTTGGAAATTATGCCGGAGGTGGAGTATAACCGTTTAAATATTCAGATAGCCGGAATAGCGAAAGAGAAGGCATGGGCTGGTTATCTTCCTTCCTTGCGTTTGTCGGCAGGAGTAGGGACAAGTCATGCTTCCGGCAACAGTGGGAGTTCTCAAATTAAAAATAATTGGAGTGAGAATATCGGTTTAACGCTTAGTGTTCCCATTTTTAGCAACCGTTCAGTGAAAACTTCTGTTAATCTGGCACGTTTAGGTGTGGAAGATGCAGAATTGGATTATGAGAATGTGCAGAAGGATTTGTTGAAGTCAATAGAGGGAGTTTATCAAGATGCCATTTCTGCGCAAGACCAATTCCGTTCGGCTCTTGAAAATTTGAAAGCGGCTGAATTGTCTTTTGAATTGACACAGGAACAGTTTTTTCTGGGCATGAAGAATACGGTAGAAATGTTGACGGAAAAAAATAATTTGGTATCAGCGCAATTGGGGTTGTTGCAAGCGAAATATATGGCGGTATTGAATTGCCAGCTGTTGAATTTCTACGAAGGGAAAGAAATTGACTTGTAAATATGAATGAAGAAATAAATAGATGAAGATATGAAACAGAGAAAATCAATTACGTTTGAAGGACTGTTGCTCACTGCAAGTGTATGCGTTTGCTGTTGTTTGGGATGTTCCAAGGGGGAGAATATTAGTTGGCAGACGGAGAAAGTAGTGCGGAGCACAATGTCTGAAATGGTGTCTGCAACAGGCACTGTGGAGGCGGAAACCTCAGTGGATGTTGGTACGCAGGTTTCCGGTATCATTGATAAGATTTACGTGGATTATAACAGTGTCGTGAAAAAGGGTCAGTTGATTGCGGAAATGGATAAGGTCACTTTGGAAGCTCAATTGAAATCCCAGGAGGCACAATTGGCGAGTGCTAGAGCGGAGTATGAATACCAACAGAAAAACTATGCCCGCAATAAGGTTCTTTTTGAAAAAGAATTAATTAGCGACAGTGATTATGAGACGGCAACCTATGATTATGAACGGGCAAAAAGTGCCTATGAGCAAGCTGAGGCCAATATTGTCAGTGCCCGGCAGAATTTGGGCTATGCTGTAATTACCAGTCCGATAGATGGTGTGGTGATTAGCCGGGAGGTAGAAGAAGGACAAACCGTGGCTGCGGGATTTGAAACGCCGACCTTGTTTACCATTGCCAATGACTTGACGGAAATGGAAGTTATTGCTGATGTTGATGAGGCGGATATCGGACAAGTGCAGGAGGGGCAACAAGTGACTTTCACGGTGGATGCTTACCGGGGGGAAGTCTTTGAGGGGGTAGTGAAGCAAGTGCGTTTGGAGGCTACAGTGGAGTCTAATGTGGTGACTTATGAGGTTGTAATCAGTGCTCCGAATCCGGAATTGAAGCTGAAACCGGGACTGACGGCGACGGTCTCTATTTATACATTGAACAAGCCTAATGTGCTGACCATTGCCCCTAAGGCTTTGCGTTTCGTCCCCGATGAGGCATTAGCTGCTGCCAATGGGATAACCTTGAAGTCTTTGAATGTGGAAAATCCGGCAGTACAAAAGACAGTATGGATTAAAAATGGTCAGATATTGGAAGAAAAAGAAGTAAAAATAGGGACTACGACAACTTTGATGGCAGAAGTGGTAGGGGGCTTGTCTGAGGGACAGGAGGTAATTGTCGCAATGGAATTGAGCAAAGGAAAAGCTGGTGCCGTACAATCAGGTTCCACCGAATCTAGCCCTTTTATGCCTAAACCGCCGGGAAGTGATAAGAAAAATAAGAAAAAGGAATAATAGTAACTTTGTCACTGGATCAGGCTATGAAGGCAATAATCGAATTGAAAGATATCAAGCGGGATTTTTTGGTAGGAAGTGAGACTGTCCATGCTTTGCGGGGTGTTTCGTTTACGATTAATTCTGGAGAGTTCGTGACCATCATGGGCAAAAGCGGTTCCGGCAAATCGACTTTGCTGAATTTGCTGGGGTGCTTGGATACACCGACTGCGGGGGAGTACTTGCTGGACGGGTGTTCGGTAAGGCAGATGGGAAAGAATGAACGGGCGGAATTACGCAACCATAAGATAGGGTTTGTATTCCAGTCTTACAATTTATTGCCAAAAACCACTGCAATTGAAAATGTGGAATTGCCGCTTTTATATAATTCAGCGGTTTCTGCCAAAGAACGGGAGAAACGGGCAATAGAGGCATTGGAAGCCGTGGGATTGCATGACAGGCTTTATCATAAGTCTAATCAGATGTCAGGAGGACAGCAACAGCGGGTAGCCATTGCACGGGCATTGGTAAATGACCCGGTTTTGATATTGGCGGATGAGGCGACAGGAAATCTGGATACTCGTACCTCTTTTGAGATTCTGATACTTTTCCAGGAACTTTATGCTCGTGGGCGTACAATTGTGTTTGTGACTCACAATCCGGAGCTTTCTGCTTATAGCAGCCGGACGATAGTTTTGAAAGATGGGCATGTTTTGCAGGACACTTACAATGAACATATCGCTTCAGCGAAGGAAACATTAGCGGCAATGCCTCGCAATGAGGATGATTAATCGGAATAAAATATTGGGATTATGAATTTTGCAAATTTGTTCAGGATAGCCTTTCGGGCATTAGGCAATAATAAGATGCGGGGATTCCTCACCATGTTGGGGATAATCATCGGAGTAGCTTCTGTGATTACCATGCTGGCGATAGGACAAGGATCTAAGAGAAGCATCCGGGCGCAGATTGAGGAGATGGGTTCAAATATGATTATGATTCACCCCGGAGCAGACCGTCGGGGAGGAGTCCGCTTGGATCCCTCGGAAATGGAAACCCTCAAGCAAGAGGATTATAATTCCATTGTGAACGAGACCCGTTACGTGGCGGCATGTTCTCCTTCTGTAAGCAGTAGCGGACAAGCCATTTATGGAGCGAACAATTATCCTACGACCATATATGGCATTAATGAGGATTACATGGAAATCAGAAGGTATAATGTGGCAGAAGGGGAGATGTTTTCTGAAGATGATATAATGAATTCGGCAAAAGTTTGCGTGATTGGCACAACAATTGTAGATAATCTTTTTACCAATGGAGAGAATCCTGTTGGGCAAGTCATACGTTTTGGTAAAATACCTTTTCAAGTAGTAGGAGTTTTAGAATCTAAAGGATATAATACAATGGGGATGGACCAGGATGACCTAATCTTAGCACCATATACAACCATCCAAAAACGGGTCCTGGCCATCACCCATTTCCAAAGTTTTTTCTGTTCTGCCATTACGGAGGAATACACGGAGCAGGCGGAGGAGGAAATTGCCAGTCTTTTGCGGCGTAACCATAAATTGGGGGCAATGGACGAGGATGATTTCAATATCCGTTCACAACAGGAACTTAGCACCATGATGAATTCAACGTCTGACATGATGACAGTCCTTTTGGCATGTATTGCCGGCATATCCTTGCTGGTTGGCGGAATTGGCATTATGAATATTATGTATGTTTCTGTAACGGAACGTACCCGGGAAATTGGGCTGCGGATGTCCATCGGGGCAAAAGGGAGGGATATCCTGGCGCAATTCTTGATAGAAGCGATTCTTATCAGCGTGACAGGCGGGATTATCGGAGTGCTGTTGGGCATAGGGGCTGCGTGGATAGTCAATGTGGTGGCGAAATGGCCTGTATTTGTGGAATGGTATTCAGTTATCCTGTCTTTTGCTGTATGTACAGTAACCGGCATTTTTTTCGGCTGGTATCCGGCACAAAAAGCTTCTAATCTTGACCCGATAGAGGCGATAAGGTATGAATAAATGATTATTTTTGTATCCGCTATGGACATGATTGCCCATAGCGGATAAAACTGATTTTATTTAAAGGACATGAAGCCGAGTAAAACACTTCAGTACATCATCCAAATCATTTGTTGGGGAATCGTTTTCTTTTTTCCCCTGTTTTTCTTGCCGAAAGAAGCAGAATTGGTGAGCAAGCGTTATTTGGGTTATGTGTTTGTGCCAATCTCTTTTATGGTGATTTTCTACTTGAATTATTTCTTTTTGATTAACCGCTTGCTGTTCAGAAAGCATTTGATCTGTTTCTTGCTGTCCAACGTGGCGCTTTTTGTTCTGCTGACATTTTTGCTGGATTATTGGCACACTTTTTATTTCATGGAAATCATGGGAGAGAAGCAGCACTCAGGAGGACCTCCCAAGGCGATGATTCTCCTGCGGGATGGTGCAATGATGGCGCTTACGGCGGCGTTGAGCGTTGCCGTCAAGGTGACCAACAATTGGTATAATACGGAAAATGAGCGGAAGGAATTGGAAAAAGCACGTACGGAGGCGGAACTGAAGAACCTGAAAAGCCAGTTAAATCCCCATTTTCTGTTCAATACCTTAAATAATATCTATTCTCTGATTGCCATAGATGCAGACCGGGCACAATATGCTGTCCATGATTTGAGCCGTCTCTTGCGGCATGTGCTTTATGAGGATAAACAACAATTGGTTTCGTTGGACGGGGAAATCACATTTATGCGAAGCTACATAGAGTTGATGAGTCTCCGTTTGCCGGAACAGGTGGATGTGAAAGTTGATTTGCCGGAAACGGAAACCCGGATGCTGATTGCGCCATTGTTGTTTATTACCTTGATTGAGAATGCTTTCAAGCATGGAGTTAGCCCGACGAAGCATTCTTTTATCCATATCGCATTGTCGGTGAATCCGGCAGAAGGAGTGGAGTGCCGTATTGAAAACAGTAATTATCCCAAACAGGATAATGACCGTAGCGGTTCGGGCATTGGTTTGGTGAACTTGCGTAAGCGGCTTGAACTGCTTTATCCCGGGAAATATGAGTTGCATACGGGAGCTGAGGATGGGGATACGTATGTTGCTTATTTGAAGATTGTGTGTTAATATTGAATCGCGATGAACTTGAATTGTTTGATAGTGGATGATGAGCCTTTGGCGGTGGAACTGTTGGAAGCTTATGTGAAACGTACTCCTTTCCTTGAGTTGAAAGGTGCATTTACCAATGCTTTTGATGCTTTGGCATTGCTGGAGAAAGAAACGTTGGACCTTCTTTTCCTGGATATCCAGATGCCGGAATTGAACGGTTTGGAACTTTCTCGTTTGGTGGGTACGCAAGTGAAGGTTATTTTTACGACAGCTTTTGAACAATATGCCGTGGAAGGTTTCAAGGTAGATGCGCTTGATTACCTGTTGAAACCAATCAGTTATCCGGAATTTTTGCGGGCGGCGCATAAGGCTTTGCGTTGGAAGGAAATGGCTGAAGCAGCTTCCTCTTTGGAAGTTCGTGAAATTGCCGATGCGCTTTTTGTCCGTTCGGGCAATAAGTTTGTCAAGGTACAATTGTCCCATATCCTTTACATAGAGGGCATGCAGGATTACGTGAAAATTTACCTTGATGACAACTCACAGCCTGTTGTCACGTTGAACACCATGAAAGATTTTGAAGAATCTCTTTCTTTTCCCTTTTTGCGGATACACCGGTCTTACATCATCAACTTTGACAAAGTAACCATGGTAGAGCGTAACCGTGTCTTTCTTGGTGGCACATACGTCTCCGTTTCTGATACTTACAAGGAGCAATTCTTGGAACAAATCAACCGCAAGACTTTAAAATGATATTTTGTATTGGTCAGTAGCCATGTGTCCTTAGGTTGGTCTATAGCTTCGTCGCCCTTCCTTCGGTGCTTCTCCACTGCTCGTCCGAGGGGGACCGGACGAGGTGCGGAGGAGGTACGGGGGAAGGCCGGAGCATCCATAGACCAACCCCCAAGGGCAGGGCAGGCGACTAAGGAGCCACCTGCCCGTATCTCCCGATTTTTTCCTTCATCTCGGCTTTCATCTCCCGCACGGCATCGGACATTACCTTCGGCTCCTGGTCGAGCAACTGCCGGGCTACGGCAACGCCCTTCTCCGCCTCGCCGGTTGAAAAGTACAGGTTCGCCAGCAGGTAAAGGGGGTAAAGGCGGTTGGGCACCATGTCGTACGCCTTCCGGAAACAGGACTCTGCCTCCTCCACGGCACGCATCGCCTGGTAATTCTTCCCCATGATGTTCCAGAACATCGGGTCGGCACTCCGGCGCGAGCCTTCAAACAGGATGCTGTTGCTCTCGCCGTAACGCCCCGTCTTCGACAGGCATTGCCCGTATTCGAACAGGAAGCGCGGGTCCTGCCGCAGGACGGGGCATTCTTCATACAAGCGGCGGTAATTGTCCACCGTGCCCTCATAGATTTCCATCTGGTAGTACGTCTGTTCCTCTTGCCACCGTTCCTCCGCCTGCCGTTTCTCGCGGGCTTGCCTTGCGCCGGCAAGGACGATGAAGACAAAGACCGCTGTCTCTTATACACATCTCCG
>DXFT01000164.1 GCA_019114285.1 Candidatus Odoribacter faecigallinarum | reverse complement strand
ATCTTGCACGACCATTAATTGTGTCATAAGTACACAGGTTGTTTGTGAAACTATTATTTCCGCTATCCCATAAAGTATCGCCTTCTGCATTGGGATAAGGAAGAGTTCCTTTCAAAGACCAACTGGACATGTCTCCATTAGGGATGATGTCGCCTGTGCCTTCAGGAGTAAAGGTGCTGCTGAATGTCTCAGTTTCGCCTTCGAGGATGCGGTATTCGTAAGTCTTGCCTGCCCATACACCCGTTCCTTCTGCCGGAGTATAAACCGTCAACTTGGTCTCATTGGTGCTTTCATTCCATACAGGAGCGATGGTATAAGTACCATTGTCATTAGCTGTCGCATCAAACCAAGCCTCTGTTCCTTGTTCGCGGTATTGCACCTTGGCATCCTCGCTCAAGCCTTTTGCCGTCACGAGAGCCGTATTCGCCCAAAGGTCGATGTCGGAAACCGAGAGGTTTGCCGGTTCGGTATAGTTGAATACCAAATCTTTTTCCGCAGTTTTGTTATTGTTGTCCGTCACAACAATGGAAAACACATGGTCGCCTGCATTGTTCGGCAACGCCAAAATCATCGGTACCAGATTGGATACATCGAAGGTCACTTTCGTCTGCCCCTTCACGGCATCGCCGTATGGCAGACCGGAAACAATAGCAGCTTGTGTTTCATTTAACTCTACCGTAGCCAAATCCACGCTGGTGGACAAGCCAACAAGTGCCAATACCACGTCTGTCAATGCCGGGGAGTTGATGTTCAGTTGCAGGGATTTGATTCCGGCTTCCGCCTTGATTTCAATCACCGCTTTGCCTGCCATGTTTGATTCAATGGCAACGGTGTCAAAGTCCGAGTTGGTTGCCCATTCAATGGTGATTGTGCCGTTACCGTTCTGGTTGTCATCATTTTCCTTCGTGTCATCGTTACAAGCACCAAAACTCAAGGTCATGAACGCCATCAACAAAAATAATAGATTCCTCTTCATTCATTTTTAATTTTAGATTATACATAAATTATTGCCTGACATATTACTACACCTCGAAAAAAACGTAGGTTTATAATAGACGACGTTTTTTCTTACAAAATCCGTGCAAAATTAGTGAAATAATCGTTCCCGCCTTGTTTTTTAACATTTAATTTCTTGGTCTCATTTGATTTTTAACTGAAAATCAATCAACTAACATATATGCAAAAATCTTTGTCCGGATATGGCGGAAAAATCCGCATCTGCCTCTGTATAGCATAAAAATGACCATATAAAACCTACGTTTTTTCGAGGTCCAATAATATGAGCAACAAACAATTAAACACTTTAATCTATTAAAAGCATGAACAAAAACTTATTAATCGGTCTATTCACGCTCATTTGCAGCGTATTCGCATTCACCGCCTGCAGCGATGACGATGAAGGTAATAACAACGGGAAACTTCCAAACGAAGAAGTTGCAGGTACTTATAAAGGGACATTGGATGTAAAATTGGATGGCAGTACCATTATTACAGCCATGCCTAAGAACGTGACCATTACCAAAGCTGGAGACAATGCCATTAACATGGGACTGAAAGACTTCAGCTTCGGGGAGATGAATTTGGGAGACATCGAGCTAAGCAATTGTGCTTTAACGGGGCAAGACGGCAACTACCGATTCTCCGGCTCACAAAGCCTTACCCTTGCCGATCCTATTGGTACTTGCGAAGCCGTTACGGAAGGCAGTATCATCAATGGCACTGCCACCATCAATATAGATATTGATGTTAAGGCTCTCAACCAAACTGTTGAAGTCGTTTATACGGGTACAAAAATGACCGGCAATGAAAGCAGCGAGGCTAAAATCCTCAGTTTCATTTTTGACCGCAATGTGGCTGCCGTTGACTCGCTGGTATTGGGAGAGCCTGTTATCAACGAAGAAGCCAAGACCATTACGTTCCGCGTGGCAGATTCCACCACTACTGAATACTTGAAACAACTTATTCCTACCATCGAGATTTCAGAAAATGCTACCATTACACCAGAAGGCGGTATTGCACAAGATTTCAATAAACCTGTGCAATATACTGTGACCGCTGAAGATGGGACACAAGCCGTATATACCGTCTCCGTATTAGGTTCTTATTATGATTTTGAGGACTGGGTTGTTGAAAATGAAACGTACAACTTCCAAAAGCCCACTAATTGGTCCACTTCCAATGCCGGAATTGCAATGATTAAAGGAATGAACCTCTACTCCGGAGATGCTATCGTATCTCCAGAAGAAAGTGGATATCAAGGGAAAGGAGCGAAGGTAATGACTGCCTATACGACAGGAAGGGATATGTTTATAGCCAAAGTACCGGTCATTACTTCCGGTTCCCTGTTCACCGGCGAGTTCAAAATAACCGACCTAACAAACACCTTAAAAAGTACTCAGTTCGGTATCCCGTATTTCCAGAAGCCGACCAACGTAAAGGGGTATTTCAAATATACACCAGGCAAGGACTATTATTATTGCCCAGACCCTAAAAACAACGCACATATTGCAAGTATTGACCCGGACAAGGCGGATGAATGTTCCCTCTGTGCCGTGCTTTATGAAGTGGAGGACTATAGTGATTTCCTTCATGGCGAGAATATTTACACGTCCGACCAGATTGTCGCCATTGCCCAGCAGTTTGCAGGCAACACGCCCGACTATACGGCATTCGACCTGCAATTGGAATACAAGAAGGAGTATGACCCGACGAAGAAATACCGTTTCGCCATCATCTTCTCTTCCAGCAAGGACGGGGCAGCTTTCTCCGGTGCGGAAGGCAGTACCCTCTGGATTGACGAAGTAGAAGTCATCAACGAATAAGGTAAATCATAACTTGAATGTCCCAAGGGTTTGCACAAACTTTTGGGGCATTTTTCATGGCTTCACCCATGCCTGTCACTGTCTGTTCAGACAGTAAGAGACAGAAACTCCCAATTGGTCCAGACCGATAAAGGTCTTCCGGACAGTCGAATGGTAAGCCCCTTGGCGTTCGTTGGCAAATTTGTCATAAGAAACTTTGTAAACTCCTGCCCCAAGGGAAAATTCCATGCAGAAACGCCCATTCCGGCAAAAGGGCATCCGGTAACCCGCACTGATACCGCCACCCCACGCAGGAGTATTTCCGTCCCGGTCTTGTATGCGCCATTTCCCTCCCCAAGCCAGATTATAATATGCCATCCCCGCATGCGCACCTACAAAGCAACGCCTTTTCCCCTGCAACCACAAGCGCAATTCCGGCTGTAGGGCAAATCCCCTGAATTTTATCATACGGGAAAAGTAATTCCATCCGGAATAATAAAGAGGCACATGAAAGGAAAGACGTGGGGAAAGGTCTATTTCCACTGCGGCATTCAGCATCAACATTCCCCATGCAATCAAATTTGTCTTTATATATACTTGCCTCGGTGCATCCGCCCTTTCCCGGACAAGAGGCATATTGGCTTGATGCGCCCCGTCGGGAGACAGACCTGAGCAAAGGTCTGTTTGCATGGAATCGGTCAGCCGATATTTTTCCACTTGCCAGCCCTTTTCTTGCGACTTCAAGGGCAACGCATACAATATGCCCATAAAGATATACAAATACCATCTCATCGGAATCATTTGTTTGTCGGTTGCAGGTTAAAAAAAAGAGGGGGCATCCACCCCCTCTTCCTTTGGTGATTGTTGTTTTTATTTCTTTGCTATTTCAAGCAAAATCTTCATCACTTCAATAGCGCTCTTGGATACTTTCGTACCAGGTCCGAATACGGCAATGGCACCGGCGTCAAACAAGAATTGGTAATCTTGGTGAGGAATGACACCACCCACATAAACGAGGATGTCTTCACGTCCCAATTTCTTCAATTCATTGATAACGGCGGGAACCAAGGTTTTGTGTCCGGCAGCCAAAGAAGACACACCGACAACATGCACGTCATTCTCAACAGCCTGTTTTGCGGTTTCTTCCGGCGTTTGGAACAAGGGTCCCATATCCACATCAAATCCCATATCGGCAAAACCGGTTGCAACGACTTTCGCGCCACGGTCGTGACCGTCTTGTCCCATTTTGGCAATCATGATACGCGGACGGCGTCCGGTCAGTTCTGCAAATTCATCGGTCATTTCTTTCGCTTTCTTGAAGTCCTCGTCTTCATTAGCGATACTTGAATATACTCCGCTCACGGTTCTGATTACAGCTTTATAACGTCCAACAACTTTTTCACATGCGTAAGAGATTTCACCTAAAGAAGCACGCTTCTTGGCTGCATCCACTGCCAATTCCAGCAAATTGCCCTCGCCTGTTTCAGCACACTTGGTAATGGCATCCAATGCGGCATCGACTTCTGCCTGGTTGCGGTTTGCACGCAACTTCTTCAGACGCTCAATCTGTGCCTCGCGTACAGCAGTGTTGTCGATTTCAAGAATGTCAATCGGGTCTTCTTTGTCCAGACGGTATTTGTTCACGCCGACAATAGTCTGCTCACCGCTGTCGATACGAGCCTGGGTACGTGCAGCAGCTTCCTCGATACGCAATTTGGGAAGTCCGGATTCAATAGCAGCTGCCATACCGCCCAGTTTCTCAATTTCCTGGATATGCTCCCACGCTTTGTGAACCAATTCGTTGGTCAAGGATTCTACATAATAGGAACCTGCCCACGGGTCAATGGCTTTACAAATCGTAGATTCTTCCTGAATATAAATCTGCGTATTACGTGCGATACGGGCAGAGAAATCTGTCGGAAGGGCGATAGCCTCATCCAATGCATTGGTATGCAGAGACTGAGTATGTCCCAATGCAGCTCCCATAGCCTCGATACAGGTACGCCCTACATTGTTGAACGGGTCTTGCTCTGTCAATGACCAACCGGAAGTCTGTGAGTGCGTACGCAAAGCCAGTGATTTCGGATTCTTCGGGTTGAATTGTTTTACAATCTTCGCCCACAAGAGACGACCGGCACGCATCTTGGCAATTTCCATGAAGTGGTTCGTACCGATAGCCCAGAAGAAGGAAAGACGCGGAGCAAACGCATCAATGTCCAATCCGGCTTTCACACCGGCACGCAAATATTCCAATCCATCTGCCAATGTATAGGCAAGTTCAATGTCTGCCGTAGCCCCAGCTTCCTGCATGTGGTAACCGGAAATAGAGATGGAGTTGAACTTCGGCATATACTTGGAAGTATATTCAAAAATATCAGCGATAATCTTCATGGAGAACTTCGGCGGGTAAATATAGGTATTACGCACCATAAACTCCTTCAAGATATCGTTCTGGATGGTACCTTGCAATTGTTCAAGCGTAGCCCCCTGTTCCAAACCTGCCACGATGTAGAATGCCAGAATAGGAAGCACAGCGCCGTTCATGGTCATAGACACAGACATTTTGTCCAATGGAATCTGGTCAAATAAGATTTCCATATCCAAAATAGAGTCCACTGCCACGCCGGCTTTCCCCACATCGCCGATTACACGTGGGTGGTCTGAGTCATACCCGCGGTGGGTTGCCAAGTCAAAAGCAACAGACAGACCTTTCTGCCCTGCTGCCAAGTTGCGGCGATAGAAAGCATTGGATTCCTCTGCCGTAGAGAATCCGGCATATTGGCGGATAGTCCAAGGACGCAAAGGATACATGGCTGAATACGGTCCACGCAAATAAGGAGGGATACCAGCAACATAATCCAAATGTTCCATACCTTTCAGGTCTTCGGCGGTATATACCGGTTTAACGGGAATCAACTCAGGCGTTGTCCAGTTTTTGGTGATATGATTGGCTTTCTCCCATTCCTCAGCAGTCATGGAAGCTTTTTCTGCAGCCTTGATATTTATATCTTTAAAATTTGGTTTCATACTTTCGATTCTCTATAAATTTAAATACCCAATTTAGTCTGATAAGCTTTCAGTTCCTCCAGTACATTGTTCTTCACATGGATATAATTCTTCAAGCCTTTGCTTTCCAATTCCGGACGGCTTTCAGGATTACCTGCAACCACAACGATGGCTTTGTCTTTCAATTTCTCGTAAGCCTCCGGCGCAAATCCTGCATACTCGTCATCAGAGCTGCACAATACGACAATGGCAGCCTTGTTATCCAGGCAAGCCTGTACGCCTTCGTCCACTGTCTTGAAACCATTGTTGTCCTTTACGTCAAATCCGGCACAAGCAAAGAAGTTGCATGCAAACTGGGCACGTGCCTTGCGCATCGCCAAGTTGCCCATCGGGAACATATATACCACCGGACGTCCGTTCTTGGCTGCATAATGGTCTGTTTTCAGGCGCAAAGCCTCGAAAGCAGCCGGTCCCCGATAAGCCTTCAAGGTCTCGATTTGAGCCCCCTCGGCAGTCTCATCTTCCGGCTCGAAAATGCAAGCGCACATTTCACGGTCAATTTTCTCGTTGAAATTCGGGAACTGGTTTACACCTACGAAATTCTCCTTGCGCTGTGCAATGGCAAGGTCGCGGGCTTGGGCAGTCTCTTTGACGGCAGCCTGTACGAAACCTTTCTTCAATGCCTCGACATAACCGCCTTCATCCTGTACCTGCAAGAAAAGTTTCCATGCAGCTTCAGCAATGTTCTCGGTCAATTCCTCAATATAGTATGAACCTCCGGCAACGTCCACAATCTTGGCAAAGTGAGATTCCTCCTTCAACAAAAGCTGTTGGTTACGGGCTACACGCTCTGCCAAATCAGTCGGATGGCATTCAAATGTATCATCAAACGGATGTACAGTAAATGAATCCACACCACCCAAAACGGCAGACATGGTCTCAGTCTGGGTGCGCAACATATTCACATTCGGGTCATAAACCGTCTTGTTCCATTCAGAAGTCTCTGCATGGATATGCATCATGCACTTGCAATCACAGCTCGGATTATAAGCCTTCACGATATGTGCCCACAAATAACGGGCTGCACGCAACTTGGCAATTTCCATAAAATACTTGGAACCGGTGCCAAAGTGGAAACGCATTTTCGGAGCAATGTCGTCAATGCCCATGCCGGCATCCGTCAGCCTATCCAGATATTCTACACCGGCTGCCAATGAAAAGCCCAATTCCTGGACAATGGAAGAACCTGCATTATTAAAGGTATAACCGCTGACTTCAATTGTCTTGAAGTTTTTATAGGCAGCCATTTTCTCTGCATTTGCCTTCACCACTTCAAAAGGATTCTCATTGCAGCATTTGCCACGGCGAATCAATACGCCCAGCGGGTCAATGTTAATGCCTCCGTAAATTTTCTCCGGAGCAATGCCCCTCTCTTCCACCACTGCCTTGAACGCATCCAGCACAGCCCCTTTCTTGCATCCTGCCACAAAATTGATTTCCACGCATTCCAGACAAATATCCTTCAACAACACCTCCATATCGGCCTTGGTCATTTCCCCACAGCCTTTCAATATGAATCCCAAAGAGTTCACTCCCCGGTTCAAGACATCCAAAGCTTTCTTATTCGCCTCGGCATAGTCTTCCACTACAATATCCTGACGGACAAACCAGTCATTGTTGTCTTTCTTATTTCCCCGAACAAAAGGAAACTCGCCGGGAAGGCAATCCAAATTCTTCAGGTCTTTCATATTCTCCAACCGATACATCGGCTGCACATTAAAACCTTCGTTGGTTCTCCATACAAGCTTTTTATTGAAATCTGCCCCTTTCAGGTCCACAGTGACTTTGTCGAGCCACTCTTGCATCGTGTTCGGCGCAAATTCACTGAAAAGCTTACAATTTTCTTTTTCTGCCATAATGTATATATTTTTACTGTAACTGTTTGTTTGAAAAAACGAACAAATTTAGCCCTTTCATACGATTTAAAAAATTATTTGCCGTTTTTTTTGCTTCACCCCCACGGCTCTTTCATCCGGCATGTCCGGAATCCCCTTTTTGAGGGGAGGTTGCTTGTGGGTTTCCCCCGACTTCCGGGTACCTTCCAGGTACCTTGCCGGTACCTTAGTAGTATCTTAGAACCCACAAGGTACCCGGAAGGTACTCCGAAGGTACCGGGAAAGAGGAAGCAACATCGAAGCAACCTATAAGCAAGTACCAAGAAAAACGGGAAGTTCCATCCGTTCAAAAACCGGGCAAATTGAATAACACCGTGGGCACCAGCAATAGGAATCCCAAGAGAATAAGGACAAGCAATATTTTCCAAAACCACTTAATCCACACCTCGTATGGAATGCGGGCAATCCCCAATGCCCCCATCAACACGGCAGACGTGGGAGTCAGCATGTTGGTAAAGCCATCTCCGAACTGGTACGCCATGACCGTCGCCTGCCGGGAAATACCAATGACGTCGGAAAAAGGCGCCATGATAGGCATGGTCAATGCCGCCTTGGCTGAACCGGAGGGGATAATGAGATTTATCAAGGTCTGGATGACATACATCCCCCATAATGAAACCATGCGTCCCGCCTCGCCCAAGAGGGATGCCAACCCGTGCAGGATAGGGTCGATGATGCGCCCGTCCTGCAACACTTGTATGATGCCACCAGCCAGCCCCACGACGATTGCCGCAGACAACATGTCTTTTGCCCCGTCCATGAACTGCTTGATGATGCCATCCGCATCCTTACCGGCTGCAAAACCGGCAAAAATGCCCATCGCCAGGAATATTCCTGATATTTCCGGCAAATACCACCCGTATCCCATGACGCCAATGACCAGGAAAACCACAGTAAACGCCAACAGTGTCAAGATGAAGAAATGGCTGGATTTGCGCAAACCCAACCACCCCAATACGAGGAACAGCAAAGAACAGACAGGCACGGCATAGAGGGCTACTTCACGGTCTCCCACTGAAAACAGCGTCCGGGGATAACAGATGGAAAAGAGCACCAATGCCAATCCCACCAGGAAATAAACCACATACGCACGGACAGGTGTGGAATAAACCACCTGTTCCAATTGTTCCCCCTGGCGATTACGCCAATAAGCATCTGCCTCGTACATCGGGGAAAGCCGTGGATTGCGTTTTATCCTGGCTGCATAAACCAGCACACAAGCGATAATGACAACAGTCAGCACCAACCAGCAAAAGAAGCGGTATTCGATTCCTGAGAACAGGGGCAACCCCGAAAGCCCTTGCGCTATCCCAATCGTAAAGGGGTTCAGCATCGCCCCGGAAAAGCCTACATGGGCTGCCACATACACCATGCACAACCCCGTAATGGAATCGTACCCCATGGATATCGCCAAAGGGATTACGATTATCACAAATGCCAAGGTTTCCTCACTCATGCCAAATACAGCGCCAAACAAACTGAAAAGAAGCATAACCAAAGCGATTATCACGTTGTTCACCCCTATTCGCCTCATAAAGCGGTAACGTTCCAAACTTTGGGTATAACCCAAGAAAGAAAATATGCCCACATCTATAGCCCGGCTGCTATTCATGACCTGGAAAGCTCCCCCGATAATTAACAGAAAAGCAATGATGCCAGCCTGTTGCTCAAACCCTCTCAGCAAGGCTGTAAAAACCTGCCACGTCTGGGGCGTTTTTTCCACGGCATGGAATGAATTGTCTATAATCACAGTACGTTCCGTACCGTTTACCACCAAGGTTTCCCGTGCGTATTCCCCGGCAGGAATGACCCAGGACAGCAAGGCACAAAGCAATATAATTACGGAAATTATCGTATAGGTGTGCGGAATTTTCTTTAACATAAGCATTCATTTACAGTATGCTGCAAAGATATAAATAAGAATTGTTATATTTTATACAGATGGAGAAAAATGCGTTTCTGACATAACAATCGCTTTTTTCTGTTTTGAGGGAATGCAAATTATTGCGACATTTGCGTGAACAAATAAAATTTACTGCACTATGGAAAAAATCAAAGCAGCCGTCATTGGATACGGCAACATCGGGAAATACGTCATTGAGGCACTGCAAACAGCTCCCGACTTCGAAATTGCAGGCATCGTCCGTCGGAATGCTTCACAAATCCCGGCAGAAATCGCCCAATACAAAGTAGTCGGCAGTTTAAAGGAACTTGAGGGAGTACAAGTCGCCCTGCTCTGCACGCCCACCCGAAAGGTAGAACAATTCGCCACTGAAGCACTCAGCATGGGCATCAACACGGTGGACAGTTTTGACATTCACACACAGACTGTCGCCCTCCACCGCGTCCTTGATGAAACAGCCCGTCGCCACCATGCCGTTTCTATCATGTCAGCAGGGTGGGACCCGGGCACAGATTCCATCATACGGGCATTATTGGAAGCCTGCGCCCCCAAGGGCATTACTTACACCAATTTCGGTCCGGGCATGAGCATGGGCCACACCGTTGCCGTGAAAGCCGTCCCAGGAGTAAAAGCAGCCCTCTCCATGACCATTCCCACGGGTACAGGCATACACCGCCGCATGGTGTATATTGAATTGGAAGAAGGATATAATTTCGCGGATGTCGCACGCCAAATCAAAGAAGATGATTACTTTGCCCACGATGAAACACATGTCATGCAAGTGGAAAATGTCAACGACTTATTAGATATGGGGCATGGAGTCCACCTCACCCGCAAAGGCGTCTCCGGAAAAACACAGAACCAGCTTTTCGAATTTAACATGCATATCAACAACCCCGCCCTCACGGCGCAAATCATGGTGTCTTCCGCACGTGCTGCCATGCGTCAGCAGCCGGGATGCTATACTTTGATTGAAATACCCGTTGCCGACATGTTATACGGAGAGCGGGAAGAACTCATCAAAAAATTAGTCTGAATCCATTCATACCCAAACTAAAGAGCCGGGGGAATGTGTCTTGCAAGACACATTTTCCCGGCTCTTTAACCAACATATAAAAATTTTCACTACATTCGGCGGCTAAATAAACAAAGTGCAACCATGACAGATAAAGTAAAAGAAGAAATAAAAAGGACACTTGAAGTGCTTAAGAATGGAGGGGTTATCCTGTATCCCACGGACACAATCTGGGGATTGGGATGCGACGCGACAAATTCCAACGCAGTGGAACGCATCTATGCAATAAAAAAACGTTCAGACCACAAGTCCATGCTTGTATTGCTTGAAGACGCGGGAAAAATTGCAAGTTATGCCGACGTACCCGACATCGCACTAGACCTTATTCAGGTTGCGGACAAACCGACTACAATCATTTACCCTGGAGCTAAACGCATAGCCCCAGAGCTTATTGCAGAAGACGGCTCCATCGGGATACGCATCACGCAGGAAGAATTTACAGCCGCCTTGCTCCACCGTTTCAACCGCCCGATAGTATCTACCTCTGCAAATATCAGCGGCACTCCTGCTCCCCGTTTTTATGAGGAAATCAGTGAAGACATCCGCCAAAGTGTCGATTATGTTGTTGACTACCGACGCAATGAGCATCAAATTGCTTCTCCGTCAAGCATCATTAAAATCGGCATGAAAGGAGAAATTGAAATTATCAGAAAATAATGACTTATGGCTCTTATTCTAAATATTGACACTTCAACTACCGTATGTTCCGTTGCGTTGGCACAAGACGGGAAAATTATCGGCATCAAAGAAAGCAACGAAGGTTTAAATCACTCCGTATTGTTAGGAGTATATATAGACGACATCCTAAACAACCACCATATCCATGCCGCTCAATTAGACGCCGTCGCAGTCAGCATGGGACCCGGCTCCTACACAGGCTTACGCATCGGAGTTTCCACCGCCAAGGGATTATGCTTTGGGGCGAACAAACCGCTGCTTGCAGTACCCACCCTACAAGCCTTAGCCCGTTCGGTCGCAGACCAATTGCAGGAAAATGCCTTGTACTGCCCTATGCTGGATGCTCGCCGCATGGAGGTTTACACGGCTTTTTTTGACCGTGACAACCATACCATCCTGGACACCAAGGCTGAAATCATCACGGCTGATTCATTTGCAGACTTGTTGGCAGCACAAAAGGTGTACTTTTTTGGCAACGGCAGCGAGAAAGTCAAAAGCATTCTGGCTTCGCCCAATGCCTGCTTTATAGCCCAAGTAGAGACCTCTGCGCGCCATCTTGTGCCTTTGTCCGAGGAATTGTACCAACAAGAACAATTTGTTGATACAGCATATTTCGAACCCTTTTATTTAAAGGATTTCATAGCTACCGTACCCAAAAAGAAAATTATCTAACAATTAAAAACAAAATACCATGAAATCAAGAGCAATTATTTTATTATTGGCCCTTGCAGGCATTTTAAGTGCTTGCCAAAAAGAAATCAAATTGGAACGTAAAAAAATCAACGTTACGGAAGAAGACTCCAATTGGCGTATCCGCCTCAGCCATTCCGTATTCTCCTTCCCCGAAACTTCCATTGAAAAAGCCTGCATGGTCTATAACGACAAAGTAGAAGGCATTGTTGAGGACATCCATTCCAATTTCATCGAAAATGCAAAAGGACTTGTTGCCAGTTTGGACTCTGCCGGGATAGAGACTGCCGCACGTTATGAACTTTTTCTCACTGATAGCGTTTACATGGCAGATGACAAATTCATCAGTGTGCTCGTCCAATCTTACCAAATGTTAGGCGGAGCCAATGGAAATACCGAATACTATGCCTTGAATTATGACTTGGCTACAGGGAAATTCCTTGACAAAACCGATATCATAGACGCATCCAAGGCTGCTGAGATTAACACTTTGCTCAAAAGCCATTTGCTAGACCCGGACCAATGTTATACCTTCGAAGAACCGACGATTGACAACTGTTCGGCAATCAACCTTAGCCCCACGACTGTAGAGTTTACATACGCCAAATACATTCTTGGTCCCGGAGCTTGTGGTCCTGCCACAATTTCCATTCCACGTGAAAAATTAAACCACGCACTAAAAATCAAATAATTCATTACAAGCCAATTACCAAAGCTGATAACAAATAAATCCAAAAATAAAAAAGACATTATTGGATTATACCGATAATAATATTACTTTTGTCCCCCGAAAAATAGCGGGGCGTAGCGCAGTCCGGTAGCGCATCTGCTTTGGGAGCAGAGGGTCGCAGGTTCGAATCCTGTCACCCCGACAGATGAAGAGGTAGCCAAGGAAAAGGTTACCTCTTTTTTTCTGCCCATTTTTTGATAAAAAAACTCGGATTGATTCGAAAATAAACTCCAAAAGAGAAACTGGTCGCACTTTCCAATTCAGACTGCATTCCTCCCTCTTCCATCATTGTAGTGGGAAGAGACTGAAACAATTCAACTTCGGCACCCACGGCATAATGTTTCCCGAAAGAACGGGACCAACTGGCTGACATAAAAACCGTCTGGGGCGAATCAAAAAAAGCTCCCTCATTTTTAGTCGATAAAGCACTGAAATAGGGTATCCCATAAAGCGAAATAAAATCATTCCCATAAAAATACCCCGCTTTTACACGGAAATCTTTCAAATCCACACAAGCAGCCGCATAAAAGGCTATCCCGTCATCCAACGCCCACAACTGACCCGCCTGCTGATAATAAAAAAGCGCATCGGCTTCCAAATTGAGCCGGCGTAACACCCGCCCCCTTGCATCCCAAGTCATTCCTACGCCCGCAGCCCCGTTCATCAACGTCTGCACGGAATTGGTATAAATCGTATCTTGTTCTCCTCCCCGATGCTGGATAATCCCTTGCAAGGGTGTATAAACATGCAAACGGGCTTCCGGGGCGGTATAGTCAATCTGTGAAGAAAATCCCACTGTAAATGCCTCTTGGTGGGAATCCAATTCAAATATATAACTCTGCCAATTTATCCAAGCATCCAAATGAAAAGCCCGTGTATCATACAGCAATTGGAATCCCATTTCAGGATCCGCCGTCAAATCCAGTTCCTGGTGATACAAAGGAGCCACCAGCCCATGCAGAGTACCGCCATAAAGGTTTCCCACCACAAGATTCACCTTCCGCAAAGCGAACTGTGCCCTGAAAAAAGGCAAAAGGTGTGCTCCTTTCTGGTATTGGTTGCCCTTCCAGGTTGCTATATCCTGATAAGCAGAAGTCGGGTATTTGTAAGCTCCACTGTAAATCAAAGCATGCAGTCCTAATTCCAGCTTAATGTTTTTCAAGGGATAATACACCGCTTTCGGCTGAAGCCATAAGCCCGGCAATGAGTAACCTTTCATCACTTCCCCCGCAAACTCATTGTCCTTAAAAAAACTCATATTATCCACTTCCACAAACAAACTTCCAACATGGCCAGGATTTATCCGGTAGTCTGTCTCATACAACTGGGACACCACTTGTGCTTGAAGCGGAGCAGTGCACAAGAGAAAAAAAGAAAATACCGGCAGCCAGAAAACGAATTTATAATACATTATAATATTTCAAATTGGATACATAAAAAAAGCCGGAAAACCTCCGGCTCACAAGAGCGAAAAACGGGACTCGAACCCGCGACCCCGACCTTGGCAAGGTCGTGCTCTACCAACTGAGCTATTTTCGCATCATTTCAAAAAGACATCCTCACCCCTCTTATTTCCTTTTTGCGGTTGCAAAGATAAACCAAATCTCCAAAATCTTCCAAATATTTTCCCGAAAAAATATTCACTTTTTCAATAAACAACTAACATCCAGATTATAACACAACACGATTTATCGCGTCCATGGAATAAAATTCCCGCTTCCATTGGGATTTGATGTTAATTTTGTAATTTCGAAGCCTGATAAATGAACAAAAATCATGGCAATAATAAAGAAACTAAACGGACACACTCCCAAATTCGGGAAAAATTGTTTTTTGGCTGACAATGCAGCTATTATAGGAGACGTAGAAATGGGTGATGACTGTAGCATCTGGTTCGGGGCTGTGCTTCGCGGAGATGTACATGAAATTCGTATTGGCAACAAAGTGAACATCCAAGACAATGCGACCATTCATGCAACCTATGAAAAATCACCGACCCACATCGGAAACAACGTGTCCATTGCCCACAACGCGGTGGTACACGGCTGCACCATCCATGACAATGTATTGATTGGCATGGGAGCCATTGTTTTGGATAATGCTGTCATTGAAAGCAACTCCATTGTCGCAGCAGGAAGCGTCGTAACTAAAGGGACTGTTGTCGAATCAGGTTGGGTATATGCCGGCATTCCTGCCAAGAAAATCAAACAAGCGGGAGCTGACCTCCTGCAAGGCGAAGTGGAACGCATCGTCAACTCATACGCCATGTATGCCAGCTGGTACGATGACAGCGAAAACATTGAACTTTAAAATTACTACAAATCGTATGAGCACCATCATATCCCCCTCCTTGTTGTCCGCTGATTTCCTGAATCTGGGAAAAGATGTGGAAATGGTCAACCAGAGCGAAGCGGAATGGATACACTTGGACATCATGGACGGAGTATTTGTACCGAACATTTCCTATGGCCTGCCTGTTGTATCACATATCAAAAAAGCGGCACGCAAGGCATTGGACGTCCACCTGATGATTGTACAGCCGGAAAGGTACATCGAAGCTTTCCGGCAAGCAGGGGCAGACATGCTGACCGTACATTGGGAAGCATGCACGCACCTCCATCGCACCGTGCAACAAATCAAATCTTGCGGAATGAAAGCGGGTGTTGCCCTAAATCCCCATACCCCCGTCCAATTGCTGGAAGACATCATCGAGGACATGGATGTCGTGCTTCTTATGAGCGTCAATCCGGGATTCGGAGGACAATCATTCATTCCCAGGACTTTGGAAAAGACTCGAAAACTAAGGGAAATCATAGACAAGAGCAACAGCCATGCCCTCATTGAAATTGACGGGGGGGTAAACTTTGAAACGGGACGGCAATTGATTGCGGCAGGAGCAGACGCATTGGTAGCCGGGAGTTTCGTATTCAAATCAGAAAACCCCACGGACACCATCCGAGGGTTGAAAAAACTGCAAGCATAAAACGACTGGATTATGGCAGAAACAATTATAAAAATGACGGGCGGTGTTATTCGCCAACAAGAATACACAATCCTCAAACAGGTCAACATTGAAATCAAACAAGGGGATTTTGTTTATCTCATTGGCAAAGTCGGTAGTGGTAAAACCTCCTTCCTCAAAACCCTCTATGCAGAACTGCCATTGGCATTCGGTGAAGCCGAGGTTGCCGGATTCCAGCTCAAAAAAATCCGGAAATCACAAATTCCGTTACTCCGCAGGAAATGCGGCATGGCATTCCAGGACTTCAAACTTCTGATAGATCGGAATGTTTATAAAAACCTGGAATTTGTCTTACGGGCAACTGGCTGGAAGAATAAAAAAGCCATACACGAACGTATTGAAACGGTCCTCGACAAAGTCGGCATGCAGGAAAAACAGCACAAAATGCCCCACCAACTTTCCGGAGGAGAACAGCAACGTATCGTACTCGCCCGGGCACTATTAAATGCCCCTCCCTTAATTCTGGCAGATGAACCTACCGGAAATATTGACCCGGAAACTTCCTATCAATTAATAGAATTATTAAAAGAAATTTGCGAAACAGGCAAAACGGTCATCATTGCCACCCATCAATATGACCTGATAAAAAAATTCCCGGGAAGAGTGCTCCGCTGTGAAAATGGAGGATTGACAGAAGAATCTCCTGAGCCTGCCGAAACCCCGGAAACAACAGAAAGCAGCCCCGTGGAAACCGGAACCGCCATGCCAGCCATGAATCTGGACCTGATTGAATAAAAGCCACAAGCATTCCCCTATCCTTCCAAGGGGAAAAGGGAATGCTTGTGGCTTTCTCCCTACTTCAAATACCTGTGCAGTGCCATTCCAAAGCCTTGGAAAAGGCTAATTTGACACGAAAATCAAAAGCAAACCCCCGGAAAAAAACAAAGAGTCAATTATTTTTTTGCGAACAGTAGGTAGTCTTATGAAAATTTTTTACTTTTGCAGGGATAAAAAATAGCAAATAACAATAAAACAAATAGACGTGGAACTCATAAAAATCGTATCGCAATTCTCTGTTCCAGAGGAAATTCAAGAAGTAGCTCCCCTGGGCACGGGACTTATTAACGACACATACAAAGTGAAAACGTTGCCGGAATCAGCTCCGGACTATGTACTTCAACGTATTAACCATTACGTATTCCGGGATGTCGCCTTGATGCAAAATAACATCCAGAGAGTGACCGACCATATCCGTAAGAAATTAAAGGAAAGGGGAGAAACCAATCTCGAACGCAAAACATTGACCATTATCCCTGCCCGAGATGGAAAATTATTCTACTTCGATGGAGAAAATTATTGGCGTTTAACCCTATTCATCAAAGATTCCCAGAGTTTTGAGCAAGTCACTCCAGCCTTGGCAAATCAAACAGGCGCCGCCTTTGGGGACTTCCAATACATGCTAAGCGACCTGCCAGGAGAACCTTTAGGAGAATCCATCCCAAACTTTCACAACATGCCGTTCCGGCTGGAAGAACTGAAAGAAGCCATCCAAAAGAATGCAGCCGGCAGACTGGAAAAAGTGCAGTCCATTGTAGATGAATTACTGGGCCGTGCAGAAGACATGTGCAAAGCCGAACGGTTACATGCCGAAGGGAAATTACCCAAACGGATTGCACACTGCGATACCAAGGTGAACAACATGCTTTTTGACCGGGAGGGCAAATTCTTATGCGTCATTGACCTTGACACCACCATGCCGGGATTTGTACTGTCAGACTTCGGGGACTTTATCCGGACGGCAGCCAACACCGGAGCCGAGGACGATGAAGACTTAAGCCGCGTAGGTGTGAACATGGACATTTTCAGGGCATTCACCCAAGGCTACCTGCAATCCGCCCGGGCGTTCCTGACCCCCATGGAAATTGAATTGCTCCCTTATGGCGCACAATTATTGACTTATATGCAGACCGTGCGTTTCTTGACAGACTACATCAACGGAGACACATATTATAAAACAAAATACCCGGAACACAATTACCAACGTACCCTGGCTCAATTAACCCTGCTTCATAGCATTGACAGCCACATGGAAGAAATGAACAAATTTATCAAGGAGAATTAATACACTAACAATTTTTATATCATGAGAAAAATCATTTTTTTAGCAGTTGCTGTTCTCACACTTGGATTATATAGTTGTGCGCAACAGACAAAAACCAAAGACCAGAAAACAGCCGATGGAATCATCCGGGTAGAAACGCCGGAACGTCCTGCCGGACAAAAAGATGTTATTGCCTTGCGCTGTGCCCCGCTCGATACGGTACGGGTAGGCTTCATTGGCTTGGGCATGAGAGGTCCGGGAGCAGTGGAACGTTTCACCTACATCCCGGGCACATCCATCAAAGCATTATGCGACTTGCTGCCGGAACGGGTTGCCGAGAGCCAAAAAATTTTAGAAAAACGCAATTTGCCCAAAGCTGCCGAATACAGCGGTGAAGAAGGGTGGAAACAATTGTGCGAACGGGAGGACATCGACCTGGTTTACATCGTGACCCCATGGCAATTGCATGTGGAAATGGCTGTTTACGCCATGGAACACGGCAAACACGTTGCCGTCGAAGTGCCCGCCGCCATGAACCTGGAAGAATGCTGGAAACTGGTCAACACGGCAGAAAAAACCCGGCTCCACTGCATGATGCTGGAGAATTGCGTATATGACTTCTTTGAACTGACCACGCTGAACATGGCCCAACAAGGACTTTTTGGCGACATCCTGCATGTAGAAGGGGCTTATATCCACAACCTGGAAGAGTTCTGGCCCTACTACCAAGGCAACTGGCGCTTGGACTTCAACGAAAAACACAAAGGCGACGTTTATGCCACACATGGCATGGGACCGGCTTGCCAGCTCTTAAACATTCACCGGGGAAACCGGATGACCTACTTGGTTGCCATGGAATCAAAAGCCTTGACAGGTCCCAAGGAAGTAAAAAAGATTTCCAACCGGGAAAGCACGGACTTCCAAAACGGCGATCACACAATGACTATGATACAAACCGCCACCGGGCAGACCATGCACATCCAGCATGATGTCATGAACCCGCGCCCTTACAGCAGAATGTACCAATTGACCGGAACCGAAGGGTTTGCCAACAAATACCCCGTGGAAGGCTATACATTCCGCTCTGCCGAGAAAATTGAAGGCGTGCCCGACCACGAGAACCTGAGCATGCACAGCTTTGTGCCGGAAGATGTAAAAAATGCACTCATGGAGCAATACAAACATCCGATACATAAAGAATTGGAGGAAATGGCAAAGAAAGTTGGCGGACATGGAGGCATGGATTTCATCATGGACTACCGCCTTGTCTATTGCCTGCGCAACGGGCTGCCTTTAGACCAGGATGTGTATGACGCTGCCGAATGGTCATGCCTGGGCGAACTGACCCGCATTTCCATTGAAAACAACAGCATGCCGGTCGAAGTTCCCGACTTCACCCGGGGCAGTTGGCAAAAACTCAAAAGCTACCATCATTACATGGCAGGCGAATAACCCACAAGCATTGCCTATAATGACATATACAGATGCGGAGTCACTGAAAGGCTCCGCATTTTTCATCCCCCTTACGATACAAAACGGGTATCAGCCCAAAAAAAGAGGCTTAACCATTTAAAATTACTGAAATTAGTATTACTTTTGTACGACTAAAACACAGGCAGACACAACAACCAACCGATAAACGACAAACAGCATGATGAAAAAAAAACAAAAAAACTACCTTATTTACCTGCTGATATTGGTGCTATTCAGCGGATTAATTTATGCCGCAATCCGGGCGGGAGGACATCTCCACCAGTTTGCATCCCCGGAAACGGCAGAAAGCAGCAATGCATTTGCCATGTTTGTAAACATCCTGCATGACAACCTGAGCCACCCGCTCGGTATCCTGTTGCTACAAATCATTGTGATTCTGCTCACCGTTCGTATTTTTACGCTCCTGTTCAAATGGCTACGGCAACCAAGCGTCATTGGGGAAATTGTAGCGGGCATTGTTATTGGGCCCTCCGTCTTAGGAGCATTGTACCCCGATTTCTTCAGTTTCCTGTTCCGCCCGGAATCCCTGACCAACCTGGAGCTTATCAGCCAATTGGGATTGGTGCTTTTTATGTTCGTCATCGGTATGGAAGTCGATTTCGGCACCCTAAAAGACAAATTGAACAAAACCATCGTCATCAGCCATACAGGCATCCTGTTTTCCTTCTTTCTGGGCATCATAGTCTCCTATTTGATATACGAGGAATATGCTGCCCACCAGACAGCTTTCCTCCCCTTCTCCTTGTTCATCGGCATTGCCATGAGCATCACGGCATTTCCCGTCCTGGCACGCATCATCCAGGAAAGGAATATGACACGCAAACCTATCGGCATCCTCACCATTGCCTCGGCAGCCAACGATGATGTAACAGCATGGTGTCTTCTTGCCGTCGTCATTGCCATCACGAAAGCCGGTACATTAGGAGGGGCCTTGTACACCATATTGCTCACCTTGACATACATCATCGTCATGTTTGCCATCGTGCGCCCCTTCCTGAAGAAAATAGGCGAGGCATACTCCAACAAAGAGGTCATCAACAAGACTTTCGTTGGTTTCATTTTCCTGATATTGGTCATCTCGTCCGCCATTACGGAAGTATTAGGCATACACGCCCTTTTTGGCGCTTTTATGGCAGGGGTCATTATGCCTTCTAATTTTGGCTTCCGCAAAGTCATGATGGAAAAAGTGGAAGACGTCTCTTTGGTATTCTTTCTCCCGCTCTTCTTTGCTTTCACCGGATTACGCACAGAAATCGGATTGATTAACACGCCGGAATTACTAATTATCTGTCTGTTGCTCATCATGGTTGCCTTCTTGGGCAAATTCGGAGGATGCTCCATTGCAGCACGATTGGTAGGAGAATCGTGGAAAGACAGCCTGACTGTCGGAACCCTGATGACCACCCGGGGACTGATGGAACTTGTCGCCCTAAACATCGGCTACGAATTGGGGATACTCCCGCCATCCATCTTTGTCATCCTCATCATCATGGCTTTAGTGACCACATTTACAACCACGCCCATGCTCAACCTCCTGGAATGGGTATTCAGGAAACGTGAGCAGAAAACCACACAACAACGGAAACTGCTCCTCTTCTTCGGGCGTCCCGAAACAGGAAGCAGGCTCCTCTCCATCTACCAGCTCCTTTTTGGAAAGCAATTGTCACATCACCAAGTAATAACAGCGCACTACACCATGGGCACCGACCTCACGCAAACCACTGCTGCACAGTTCATGGAAGAAAGTTTCATCCCCGTTGACAAAGAAGCGAAACAACTGCACCTAAACATCGACAAACGCTACAAAGTCACAGACAATCTGGTATCCGACATGATTTCCACGGTCGAAACAGAAGCTCCCGACATCCTCCTTCTGGGAGCGGGTCCGCGTTTCATGATGGAAGGAGAAAAATCAATGGCATCATTCTTCGGGCTGTTCCGCAAAAAAGTAGATGACGTCATGAAACATGTCTCTTGCCCGGTAGCGGTCTTAGTCAACCGCACATACCGCGAAAATAAAGAACTGGCAATCCTCATCAACGGAGAAGCAGACAAATTCCTCTTCGCCTACACCCAACGCATGCTTGCCAACAGCGACCGTATCCTCCACCTCTATTATACAAACCAAGGGCCGAATGAACAAATCATACAAATCCTTCAATTAAACCAGGATTACCCGGACAACACCGTCCTGCATCCTTTCGCCCACATCGAAGAACTCACAAGTACCACCCCATACGGGCTTCTGCTGCTAAGCTATGACACTTGTGCAAAAATCGCTGCCAAAGAAGAAATATACAAACAACTTCCTTCACTCTTGGTCATCAAAGACAAGGTCATATTCTGACCTCAAGCCAAGGCTACACTTTTTTGGCACAAAAAAGAAAGATTCTCAAAAATCTTTCATATCTTTGCACCCACATACCAAAAAGGGGCAGACTTGGATTTGACAGCATGAAGAATAGGTATGTAAGCATGTCGGGAGCAGTGAAACGGCCCGTAAATCCCGGACACAAAATTTTAATTGGCGAAAATAGATACGCTTTCGCTGCCTGATCTTTAGAAGATTCGAGGCTTAATCCCTGCTCAAGGAGCGGGGACGAAACATCCCGCCAGTGGTTCCGCCTTATTCCGGCTGGCAATCGGGGTGCAGTCAATATAAGGATAGCCTGAGCCGTCTCCGGGCAAAAGGCGAAAATTCAGGAGATAAGCAGTAGCTTGGGTGTCACTTTCCGGACTACTGACGAAAACCAACAAGTGACTAAACATGTAGAAAGCATACAGGTTCCGTGTTTGGACCAGGGTTCGAAACCCTGCTGCTCCACTTATCAGCATGCCATCCAATGGCAACATGCAGTTTGGGCTTGCGTCAAAAATAGCCCGTTTTTTAGGGAAAAAACCCTTCTTTTTTATCGTTGTCCACTCATCTTTAATCATTTACCCGGTGCATTCCCGTTCTGTACACGGTCTGTTCCCGTATCAACTTAGGTTCAACTTTGGTTCAATTCAGGTTCAACTTTGCTCCAGACCGAAAATAAACCGTACTTGAACGGGGAGTGAACCACGTGTGTTCCCTGAACACATGCAATCATTCATCACCCTCATTCCTTTTGACTTTCCCTTCACCTCAACGAATTATCAATCATTAATCGTTCATCTTTAATCGTTTTCTCGGTTTGTTCCCGTTCTGTTCCCATATCAAAGCCGTTTCAACTCCGATTTATCCCCCTTCTTCCTCTCATTGGCATGGGCGGAGGAACGGGGAATTTGGGGGTGTGTTACCGGGATAATGTTTGATTTGGTCCTGCCTTTTCCGAAGTGACGGCAGGCATCCAAAAGGACATGTTAATTTCGACACCCCCTCATTTATTTCCAGTGCCAGCCGGGCAAAGGCACAAAAAATCCCGGGAATCCGAAAACTCCCGGGACACCCCATCTTACTTATTGATAATCACCCCAAATAAGTCTTTAACAATTTACTTCTCGAAGAATGGCGCAAACGGCGGATAGCCTTCTCCTTGATTTGGCGCACACGCTCACGTGTCAAACCAAACTTCTCGCCAATCTCCTCCAATGTCATCTCCTGGCAACCGATGCCAAAGAACAATTTGATGATATCCCGCTCCCGCTCCGTCAATGTCGCCAAAGCACGTTCCACCTCCGTAGAAAGGGATTCATTCATCAACGTCTTGTCTGCCACAGGAGAATCGTCGTTCACCAGAACATCCAGCAAACTATTGTCTTCGCCTTCCACGAAAGGCGCATCCACGGATATATGCCGTCCTGACACCCGCAACGTATCCGCAATCTTCTCGGCAGGCAAATCCAATTGCTCCGCCAACTCTTCCGGAGACGGGCGGCGTTCATGCTCCTGCTCGAAACGGGCATACGCCTTGTTGATTTTGTTCAACGACCCAACCTGATTCAACGGCAAACGCACAATACGCGACTGTTCCGCCAAAGCCTGCAAAATAGACTGACGAATCCACCACACGGCGTAGGATATAAACTTGAAACCGCGCGTCTCGTCAAATTTCTCCGCAGCCTTAATCAAGCCCAAGTTGCCCTCGTTTATCAAATCGGGCAAACTCAATCCCTGGTTCTGGTACTGCTTTGCCACAGAAACCACGAAACGCAAGTTAGCCCGCGTCAATTTTTCCAATGCTTTCTGATCACCCTTACGTATCCGCTGGGCAAGTTCCACTTCTTCCTCCACCGTTATCAAATCTTCCTTGCCTATCTCCTGCAAGTACTTATCCAACGAAGCACTTTCCCTATTGGTAATCGATTTTGTTATTTTTAACTGTCTCATACTTTCTTTTTATACCACTGCAAACGTACTGCAAAGGTACGCTTTTTTATTCATTTACCAATTTCCAATTTCCCCTAATCATGCAAACATTAACATTATTTAGTTTACCAATGAAAAGGCAAAATACTCGACACGTCCCCTCGGACTTAACGCAGTCACAAATACACCGCCATCTCCGGCAGATTTCACGGCACGTTCCAAATCCTCCGCATCATGAATCAAGGTATTGTTGATTTTAACAATGATATAACCTTCCCCCAATCCGGCAGCCTTGAATTTACCATTTTTTAACTCCTCAATCTTCACGCCATTCCTCAGGCGGTATTCATAACGTTCTTTCTCTGTCAAAGGCACCACCCTGGCACCCAAAATTCCTTCCGCTGTCGTCACCGTCACATCGCCGAACGTGTTCTGCAACGTCATCTTCACGCTATGTTCCTTCCCGCCACGGCTGTAAACCACCTCGACCTCATCACCCGGGGCATACTTTGCCAACTGTTCCTGCAACTGCGGGGTAGTCTTCACCTCATACCCGTTGAGGGAGCACAACACATCGCCCGCCTTCAAACCGGATTTCTCCGCCGCACTGCCCCTCATCACCTCGGCGACATAAATGCCGGAAGTCTCCTCCGTCCCCACTTGCTTTGCCAACTCAGGAGTCAATTCCTGCATGGAGATTCCAATCACCGCACGCTGCACGCGCCCGAACTCCTTCAAATCGCTCACCACCTTACGGGCGACATTCACCGGCACGGCAAAGGAATACCCCGAATAACTTCCTGTCGGGGACTGGATGGCTGTATTGATACCAATCAATTCGCCCTTCGCATTCACCAACGCCCCTCCGCTATTACCGGGATTCACGGCAGCATCCGTCTGCAAAAAAGACTCCAAATTCATTTTATCCCCCAAGGCACGCGCCTTTGCACTGATAATGCCTGCCGTCACCGTCGAAGTCAAATTATAGGGATTGCCCACAGCAAGCACCCATTCCCCCAACACCACATCATCCGAATTGCCGTATTCAATAGGCTGCAATCCTTCCGCGTCAATCTTCAGAAGCGCAATGTCCGTATTCGGGTCTGTGCCTATGAGCTTGGCTTCAAACTTCCGTTTGTCATTCAGCGTGACCATAATCTTGTCGCTGTTCTCAATCACATGGTTGTTCGTAATGATATATCCGTCCTCCGTGATAATCACCCCGGAACCGACTCCCATGTCAATCGCTTCCTCGCGAATCTGCCCGCGGCGCACCCCAAACCAGAAATCCAGCGGGCTACCGTAATACACGCGTCCCACCTGCACAGGTGTCACGTTCACCACCGCCGGGACTGTCTTCTTGGCAGCCTCGCGCAAATCCACATTCCCCGCAGCCCCCGTCCGGTTGTCCGCACTCAAATCATGCACCACGGGACGCACTGCCCCGGGACCCACCACGGTAAGCTGCTCTGCAGGCTCCTCCTTCCCATGCCCCAGCAGGCTCACGCCTGCCACCGCAATCAAGCCGCCTGCCAGCCCGAATGCCAAAGGAGCAATATACTTCACTGCTTTCATATCTTTATCCTTTTTATTGGTTTCAATCTTTTACTGGAAATGAAATAACAATATGTTTGCCAAATGCCTATTAACGGATTCTTAATTAGCATAGCTTAACATAACACACCAAGGAATAATTAAAGATGAACGATTAGAGATTAACGATTAAAGATGAACGATGAAGGATTAGCGAGGCGAACAAAGGAGCGTACTGCGGCACAACCAATCGCAATTTTTCCAAAGAAAAATTGCGGATAATTCACGCAAAAGTCCCATATTTATGCGTATATTTGTATTTATTTAAATTATCAGTTTGCGATAGTATTGGTATCAATTGGACATTTTGGAATTAAATATGAAACCTCGCTTTTACCTATTCCTTGCCAGGTATGCATTCCCATCTCTCGTACTATGGGACGTACTGGTCATTCTCATGTTCTTATGGGACGCCCCAGGCATAAGCGGATGGAGCGTGGCTTGGCTCTTTTTGCTATATGCCATCTTGTGTATCTTGCTGCCTTGTGCGGCAAGCTACCTATGGCTGCGTCGGCATCATGAAAAATGCTTTCATTTAGGGACAATGAAAAAGCAATGCTATCTCCACTTAGAAAAATATTCTTCCATTGGAAGATTGTTGCTTACGGGAGGATTGTTCTTACTACCTTACCCCACAAAAACAGCCCTGCTTCTTCCTCTTGCCCTATTGCTGTCCTTATACCTTTCCCACTCATGTACAAAATGGTGGAGCAACCGATATTTTACTTGAAATCAAAAAATGCACTTTATACCCTATTCACATTCAAGGGAATACCCGGAAAGCAAGCAGACAGGCATAAAAAAGTTGCCCCGCATCACACGGGGCAACATTTCAAACAAAAATACATGTACAATTTATTAAAATAAACTGCTTAAATTATAACCCACAGACAATTGGAACACGTGGTTCTTATTGTTCACACCACCATCAAACACATTGGTCAGACCAATATTATAGCGGGCGGAAACAAAAATGTCCTCAACACGGTAAGTCACGCCAATGGGTATAGAGAAATCAAACACATTAAAGTCCTTGATTTTCACCTTAGCCGTATTTCCATTCCCTTTTGCTTTTTGTTTTGCATTCAAAGCAAAGCCGAATTGCGGTCCCACGTCCACGCTCAAGCCTTCCCATACAAAGAATTTCGCCAAGATAGGAATATTCAAGTAATTCACGCGAGTCTTGTATTTCACGTCATTTGCCTTGTCCTTGCTGCGGAAGCCTTGGCGGGAATAAATCAATTCAGCGGATGCTCCCAACAAATCGCTGTAACGCTTTTCTGCGAAAGCGCCCAAATGCAGACTAAGCTTGTTTTTATCGCAATTAGTAATGTTGGTGGCATTGAAGCCGACTTTGGCACCCCAAGTGAAGTCTCCCACGGCGGGTTGTGCTTTT
>DXFT01000024.1 GCA_019114285.1 Candidatus Odoribacter faecigallinarum | reverse complement strand
GAGGAAACACCACGACTTTGCAATGTCCTGTGGAGCGTGTGAATAAAGAGCAGCCTTTCATGGCAGGATATGAATATACTTTGTTAGTGAAGGTAAAGAGTCCTGTGGAAGTAGAGATAGTGGAGACTTCTTTGGAAGAATGGAAGCCCGGTGGCGGAACTGGTGATATTACTTTTGGTGAATAACATCGTTGTTTTCATGGTGGGGCGTGCCGGGGTGAGGTTTGGGAGAGTTTGGAGAGCAGGGTAAGGGAAAGAGAGGGGAGGAGAGGGAGGTTGTCTCCGGGTTGTCCGGAGGATATACGGCACCTTTGCGGCACCCACTACGCTCCCAATCCGTTCTGTGGAACGTGATGGGTGCCGTAAAGGTGCGTGATGGGTGCGGCAAAGGGTAGAGACAACCTCAAGCCAACCCCCGGTTTGCCCCCAATTTTCCCCGTGTGGGAAAGGAGGGTTGCAAGCGGATGGAAGACGCTTCACGTTTTTAATGATAAAGTTGAGATATGATGAAAGGTATGCATAAGTTTTTGCCGGGCTTGTTTTTACTGTCGGTATTGGCGTTCGCAGGGGTGCAACGTGCCGGGGCGCAACAGGTGGCAGTGAACACGAACGTGCTCCTGTGGGGGGCGTTGACCCCAAACCTGGGAGTGGAGCTGGTGACGGGAGAACATTCGAGCGTGGGGCTGTCGTTTTTCGGGCACAAGAATCCATACGGGCTGAAGTCGCGGTTGATGGGCTTCCAGCCGGAGTACCGTTATTGGTTCAACGGGCGCCCGATGACGCGGGAGTATATCGGGGTGGGGATGTTGTTGACAACTTATGACATTACGTGGAAGGAGAAAAATGTGTATGACGGCGACGCTGTGGGCTTGGGACTGACGGGGGGATATGTGTTTTCGCTGGGCAGGCGTTGGAACTTGGATTTGTCGGGGAGTTTCGGATTGCTGTGGTTCCACCAGAAGCAGTATTACGTGCATGACAATTACGATGATTATTTTGTGGATGAGGCGGTGAAGACGAATGCGCGGGGATATAAGTTGTTCCCGGTGAAGCTGGGGGTGACATTTTCTTATATAATTAAATGACGGGGTGATGAAGAAATTGGGATTGTATTGTTTGTTGTGCCTCGGGATGTGGGCATTGGCGGCGGGAGAGGTTTCCGCGCAGGACATGAAGTTGGTGTCGGGGCGGATTGTGAACAAGAACACGAAAAAGCCTTTCGGTCAGGAGGCGGTGTTCATTTATGCTTTTAATACAGTGGCTGAGGCGGAGGATGCGCGGAAGGTGATTGATTCAAAGAACGGTTTTTTCGAGAGTTCGTCGATGGAAGCGGCTTCGGCGGACGGGTATTACCAGATTACGGTCCCGGAGACGGGCGCGTTGATTTTCAAGGTAGGAGTGGTGGACTGTGTGTTGGAGAAGGTGAATTACCGCTTGGAAATCAATGTGGAGATTGAGTCGAATGAAATCCTGAAGCAGGTGGATGTGGTGGGGATGCGGCAGGGCATCCAGCCGATGGACCCGGACAATGCGGAGATTGACGGGAACAGTTTCCGGGCGCGGAACAAGATTCCAATTCCAGCGCAGTATGGGAAGTCGAATGCGCGGCTGATTCTCCAGCCTTACCTGCTGGACGGGAATACGGGGGACACGGTGCGTTTCCTGGACCCGATGGTGTATGACGGAGAGCAGTACCACCTGACGCAGGAGCGACGGATGGGCTATGACACGGGGAAAGACCCGCTGATGCATTATGTGCGGCACGAGCCGCTGGTGGCAGACGGGATGGTGGTGGACTGGGCGGACACGGTGTATTTGGATGACCCGATGAAAAGTTACTGTGTGAAGGGGGTATTGCTTCTGGAGGATTATAACCGGGTTTATCACCGGGAGGAGTACCTGCTGGCGTCGGCACGTATCCGCCGGCCCTTGAAGTTTTTGGAATATACCCTGGGGGAACGACAACTGGACCCTAATAAATATAAGGAGCGCCCGCGTCGGGAGCGGCGGAACACGGCGGGCAATATTTCCCTGACTTTCGTGGTTGGAAAGGCGCAGTTGGACCCGAAGGACACGATGAACCGGGTGCAGGTGGACAAGTTGAAGAGCGATTTGCTGGCGATTGTGGAAGGGGAGGGGTCGCAATTGAAGGAGTTCCATATCCGGGGCGTGGCTTCGCCGGACGGTTCGTATGCATCGAATCTGGCGCTGGCGAAGAAGCGGGTGCAGTTTGCGCAGGAGCAGATTACGTCGGTGTTGCCACGGCGGGTGCTGGCGCGGGTATATCAGAACCCGAAGGCGGAGGTGGCTCCCTGGACGGCGGTGGCGGACTTGTTGTTTGCCGATTCGCTGAAGCAGGAGGCAGCGGATATCCGCGCCATCGTGGAGAAGTATCCGGATAGCCGGGACAGGCAAACGAATCAAATCCGGAAGTTGCCTTATTATAAGGAGACGGTGGTGGACTACCTGCCACGGTTGCGGACGGTGCATTACGAGTATATCCACGAAATTTACCGGGAACTGACGCCGCAGGAGATTCTGGACCGGTATGAGCATGATGCGGATTATCGGAGCGGGCGAAAGAAGTTTGCATTGTATGAGTATTGGAACTTGTTCCAATTGGTGAAAGACCCGAAGGAACTGGAGGCGTTGTACAAGCGGGCATACGAGGAGTCGAAGGAGATGAACGCGAAGCCTTGGGTGCTGGCAGCGAATAACCTGGCGGCGGTGTACCTGAAGCGGAAGCAGGTGGATACGACGTTACTCGCCCCTTTTATCGACACGAAGAACCTGAAGGGGTGCAATATTTCGGTGAAGCAGCCGGACGGGAGCACGGTTATCCTGAACCCGGAGGAGGTAGTGGCAAACCAGTTGTGCATGTACTTGCTGGCAAACAATTTCCGTTCGGCGAGCATCCTGGCGCAGTTGTTGCCGAATACGGAGAAGAACAGGGAACTGAAGGCGCTGACGATGTGCCTCGGGGGGTATTACAAGGGTGGTGAGACGCCGGAGGCACGGGCGAAGGCTCGGGAGGTGTTTGACGTGGTGAAGGAGACGACGCCGGTGAACAAAGTGGTGATGTATTTGGCGTTGAATACGCAGGCGAACGATGTGTTTGCGGAGCAGGCAATGGCGGATTTGCCGGAGGATGACCCGCTGACGTGGTACCTGTGGGCGATTATCAACAGCCGGAAGAGCATGGTGCCTGCGTATGCGCTGGACATGTATGAACTGAAGGCGGAGGAATGGTTGGTGAAGTGTTTCAAGGCAGACCCGAAATATATGGACATTGCGGCGGCGGACGGGGATATTCTGGAGAGTATTTTCAAGTCGGCGAAATCGACATACGAGTATGAATTAAATCAGTGATTATGGCAAGGCGAAGAATGAAATATGACGGTTGGTTGCTGCCTGTGTTGTTACTGGCGATGTTGCCGGCGCGGGCGCAACAGGATAGCGTGCGGGTGGCGGAAACGCTCGTTGCGGACAGTGTTGCTACGATGACGCCGGACAGTCTGGCGGCGGAGGGCGTGGTGGATTCAACGATGCTGGAGGGGAAGTTCAATGCTTTGCGGTACAGCATGCAGAAGCGTTACCGCCCGAAGGATGAGCCTTTTGTGTCGGGCAGTTTTTGGGACAATACGTTTGTGTTTGCCGGAGGTGGCGTGGAGAAACTGGTGCCTCGGGAGCCGTTGTCTTTCGGGTTGGGACCGGTGTTCCGCCTGGGAGCGGGAAAATGGTGGCGTCCGTATCACGGGGTACGGGTAGCCTTGGCAGGAGAGTTTTTTGTGCGGGACCATGATAGCGAAAAGGTTTCGAATTTCGGGGTGGATGTGGAGCACCTGTTCAACCTGAATGCCTACCTTGGAGGATATAAGCCGGGGCGTTTCTTGGAGGTGTGGACGGTGGAAGGGTTGGGGTACCGGTATTCCAGTTTGGCGGGGGAGGGAAAGCATGTAGTGGATTTGCATGTAGGGCTGAACTTGAATATGCGCATCGGTGAGCGGATGGATTTTTTCGTGGAGCCCCGGGTGACGTTTTATTCGGACGCGGTGGACCATTCGGCGGACGTGAACTGGCACCGTTATGACGTGGGGTATGGTGGCATGGTGGGGTTGGCATACCGTTTTCTGCCTTCCGGGGATGCGGGAGTGGTGCGGGAGGCTGTTCCGGATGCGTCTTTCCTGTCAGTGGCTGTGGGGCAGCAGTTCCAGTATTCGGACTTGGTTCGCGATATGGGGATAGGCAATTCGCTGGGGACGCATGTGGGGGTGGCGTTGGGCAAGTGGTTCACGCGGCATTTCGCGATGCGGGTGTCCTGTTTCATGTCTTCGGACAAGTGGCGGCAGTATCAGGATGGCAGCAAGGACAAGACCCGTTACCTTGGCTTGCGCTTGGAGGGAATGTTGGACTTGTGTGCCTTGGTGAGGGGACAGCGGGGAAATTTTTCCTTGCCTTTGATGTTCGGTCCGGAAATCGGTTCAATAAACAAGGCGGAACGTGACGGGCATATCCGGCATGCTTATTTGGGAATCACGGGGGGCATGCAGTTGAAGTACCGGGTGCTGGAGAGCATGTCCCTGTTCTTGGAACCGCGTTATTCGCTGGTGCCTTATTCGCATTCCGTGGCGTCGGAGGTGGAGGGTCGCGGGGATATCCGTACCAATTATTATGACGATGTTTTTAATTTTAATATCGGGGTGGAGTTCACGTTGATGGATTTTCGGTAATTTGACGGAATTTTTTATCTTTGCCGGCAACTAATGGATAAAGTCATGAAAACAGTTGCTGTTTTTGCCAAGAAATTGAATGAGGTTTCGTTGGGTTGCCTGAAGCGGATGGTGGAATTGTTGCAGGAAAGGGGCTGGGGGGTGGCGTGTGAGGTGAAGTTGGCGGGGATATTGGAGCGGGAGCATGGTTATGTCCCGGGTTTTGTGAAGCAATTCGGGGCAGGGGAGTTGGAATGCGGAACGGTGGAATTGCTGTTGAGCGTAGGGGGGGACGGTACTTTCCTGGATTCGGTGGAATATGTGAAGGGAAGCGGCATCCCGGTGTTGGGGGTGAATGGGGGACGATTGGGGTTTCTTGCCAATGTGCGGGCGGAGGAAGTGGAAGAGGCGGTGGCGTGCATCGTGGAGGGCAGGTATGAGTTGGAGGAACGGGAAATGCTGCAGGTGGAGGTGGACGGGAAAAAAATCCCGGGGGTGGACTATGCTTTGAACGAAGTGGGGATACAGAAGGCGGCGACTTCTTCTTTGTTGAAAATCCATGCTTACATTGGGGATATTTATTTGACGACTTATTGGGCGGATGGTTTGGTGGTGGCTACGCCAACGGGTTCGACGGCTTATTCCATGAGCGGGGGTGGACCTATTGTCAGCCCGGATTGCCGGAATGTCATCCTGACGCCGATTTGTCCCCACAATTTGAGCATGCGTCCTTTGGTGTTGCCTTCTGATGCGGAGGTAGTGCTGAAGGTGGAGAGCCGTTCGGGGAGTTTTATTTTGAGCACGGATTCCCGTTGTCTGCCGATGTCGGATGCTTGTCGATTGATAGTGAGGAGGAATGGAGTGAAATTGCATGTAGCCAATTTGCCGGGGCATAATTATTACGAGACTCTGCGGAACAAACTGAAATGGGGAGAAGACAGAAGAAATGAGATTTGATGGGGGAAATATGGTGTATTATATGAATTTATTTCTATCTTTGAGCGTTTTTTCCATTTGCATTGAAGAATGATGACAATACAAGACGAAATAAAAGCAGCAGGCTTGCCGGAACACATTGCCATTATCATGGACGGGAACGGGCGTTGGGCGCAACAACGGGGGCTTGACCGGGTGTATGGACACAAAGCGGGGGTGGATACGGTGAAGCGCGTGGTGGAGGCTGCCGGAGAGATAGGCTTGCATTATTTGACGTTATATACTTTTTCCTTGGAGAATTGGAACCGTCCGAAGACGGAAGTGGACGCGCTGATGGGGTTGATGGCGGATGCCATTGTCCGGGAGACGCCGGAACTGATGAAACAGGGCGTGCGGATTAAGGTCATCGGGGAGACGGAAGACTTGCCCGAGGCAGTGTGGCAGAAAATGTCGAACCTGGTGGAGCAGACGGCAGGGAACAAGGGGGTGACTTTGATTCTGGCATTGAGCTACGGGTCCCGGTGGGAAATTGTGGAGGCTGCCCGGCGGCTGGCTGAAGATTACAAGGCAGGGAAGGTGGACGCTTCTGTTTTTACGGAGGGCAATTTTTCCCGCTATCTGACAACTGCCGATGTGCCTGACCCGGATTTGTTGGTGCGGACAAGCGGGGAATGCAGGCTCAGCAATTTTTTGCTTTGGCAGTGTGCATACGCAGAGTTGTATTTTCTCGATAAGTTTTGGCCTGATTTTGGAAAAGAAGATTTATATTTGGCCATCCGTAATTATCAAAGGCGCGAACGGCGTTTCGGAATGACGGGAGAGCAGGTCAGAAAGGAAGAAAGCATTAGGATACAAGGCGATGGACAAGTCGCTGAATAAATGAATAACGATATGATTGGAAAAGCAATACTTGGTATTCTGATAACTTTTTTGAGTGTCGGTGCGGTGCTGGGACAAGCTACCGGCACACCGGATAAATTGCCGGAAGTTTTTTATTCAAGCCCTAAGACGTATGAAATCGGGGGAATAGAGGTGACGGGGCTGGGAGCCCAGTATGACAGCGAGACCTTGATTCAATTGGCGAATTTGCGGGTGGGCAGTGAGATTCGGATTCCGGGTGACGAGATTACGAGGGCGATAAAGCGTTTGTATGCGCAGGGCATGTTTTCGGATATTGCGATATCAATAGACCGAATTGAAGGAAATAAGGTTTATCTGGTCATGAGTCTGACGGAACGCCATAAATTGTCCGGTGTCCACTATGTCGGGATAAAAAATGCGGAGGAGAGCAAAATCAAGGAACGGATTACGCTGTTGCCGGGAACTCAGGTGACGGATAACATGATTTCCAATTTGCAGCATATCGTTGAGCGTTATTTTAAGGAAAAAGGGTATTACAACATCAATATCCGGGTATTGCAACGGGATGATCCCGAGAAACCCAATTTCGTGATTCTGGACGTGATTGTGGAGCGGAAGGAAAAGATTAAAATCAGTGAGGTTGTCATTACCGGCAACGAGGAAGTGAAGGACAAGAAGTTGAAAAATGCCATGAAGAAGACCAAGGAGAAGAGCCTTGCCAATTTCTTCAAGTCTTCCAAGTACATTGAAGCCAATTACGAGGATGACAAATATAACCTGCTGGACAGATATAATGAACTGGGTTACCGGGACGCTTCCATTGTTGCGGACAGCGTGGTGCAGGTGTCTGACAAGCGGGTGAAAGTCTATATAGATGTGGACGAAGGCAACAAGTATTATTATAATGACATCACATGGGTGGGCAACACGGTGGTGGATGCCGAGCGGCTTTCCCTCTTGTTGAATATCCAGAAAGGGGATGTATATAATAAGAAGTATTTTATGGAACGGTTGCAGAGTGATGACGATGCAGTGGCAAATTATTTCTATATGAATGACGGTTACCTGTTTTTCCGTGCCATGCCGGTGGAGACCGTGGTGGGGAATGACTCCATCAATGTGGAAATCCGTTTGTTCGAGGGACCGCAGGCTACAATAGACCGGGTGCTGATTAAAGGCAATACCCGTACGCACGAGCATGTTATCCGACGGGAACTTTACACTTATCCCGGCGATTTGTTTAGCCGGGAGAATGTCATGAGAAGCGTGAGGGAGTTGGCAAACCTGGGGCATTTCGACCCGGAAAAGCTGGACGTGCAGCCTATCAATCCGAATCAGGAAGCCGGGACCGTGGATTTGGAGTACAAAGTGGAGGAGAAAGCCAATGACCGGATTGAAATCTCCGGCGGTTGGGGAGCTGGCATGATTATCGGTTCCGTGGGCTTGACCTTTTCAAACTTTTCCATCCGGAATATTTTCAATTGGGAATCCTACCGTCCCTTGCCCCAGGGTGACGGGCAGACGTTGAGCATCAAGGCGCAGACCAACGGTAAATATTATACTTCGTTCAGCTTGTCTTTCCGAGAACCGTGGTTGGGTGGGAAGAAGCCTAATTCCTTGAGTTTCTCCGCCTATTATTCCCGCCAGACCGGGTATTCCCAGAATTATTACAAATCTTATTATGCTGGATATAATACGGACCGCAATCAGAATACGGACCAGTTGATGACCACTTTCGGTGTCAGCCTTGGTTTGGGACGGCGTATCAAATGGCCGGATGATTACTTCACGATGTACACGGAAGTATCTTACCAGCGTTACATGTTGGAGAATTGGCCTTATTATATTATCCAGGACGGCAATTCCAACAATTTGTCTTTTGCCATACAACTCAGGCGCAGTTCCATCGACAATCCGTTGTACACGCGCAGAGGGTCGGATTTTATGGTAGGCGTGGCTTTTACTTTCCCCTATTCTTTGTTTGAAAACCGGGATTATTCCGGTCCGAACATCGAGGACGAGGACAGATACCGCTGGATTGAGTACCACAAGTGGAAATTCCAGGGTAAGTTTTACATGCCACTTGACCGGAATCAGAAGTTGGTGCTGTATGCGGGGGTTCAATACGGATTCCTGGGCTATTATGACCCGGACAAGCGTTCTCCGTTCGAAGGCTTCGAGATGGGTGGTGACGGCATGTCGGGATATAGCTTGTATGGTCGTGAATACGTGGGCTTGCGGGGATATGAGAATGGTGCGTTGACTAATGCGGGTTCCAGTTTCCTGACGCCTGCATCCTCCGATGCGAGCCTGTATTCCAAGCTGACGATGGAGTTGCGTTACCCGATATCTTTGGCGCAATCGGCAACTATTTACGCTTTGGCGTTCCTGGAAGCCGGAAACTCTTGGTATGCGTTGAAAGATTTCGAACCGTTTAACCTTTACCGTTCAGCAGGTGTGGGATTGCGTGTATTTTTGCCGATGTTCGGCATGTTGGGTATTGACTGGGGCTATGGGTTTGATGATGTTCCGGGACGTAGTGGGGCTTCCGGTTCGCAAATCCACTTCGTGCTCGGTCAGGAATTTTAACCGGGAATTTGGAGATTTGGATAAGAGGTATTATTTTTGTGAAACTTACTTCGGATAAGTAATTAGTGAGAATGAAGAAATAGAAATTAAAACAGAAGTTTATGAAGAATATGATGAAATTAGTGGCAGTTGCCGCGTTTGTATTGGCAGCAATGAGTGTGTCTGCACAAGTAAAATTAGGGCATATCAATACCCAGGAATTGATTCAGGCCATGCCTGAAGTGGCAAGGGCAAATGACACGCTGGAGATGAAACAGTCTGCAGTGGAAAAGGAATTGACCAACATGCAGGAGCAGTTGAAGACAAAGACTGACGAGTATTCCAAAAATGCTGCTTCCATGACTGAAGTTATCCGTGCTTCCAAAGAGCAGGAATTGAATGACTTGTATGGACGTATCCAGAGCTTCCAGCAAATTGCCATGAGCGACTTGGAAGCAACACAGCGTCGCTTGATGCAGCCGATTATGGATAAAGTGTTGAATGCTATCAAGGCTGTAGGTAAGGAAAACGGTTATACTTATATCTTTGACTTGAGCGCAGGTGGAGTGTTGTATTTTGCGGAGACAGCTGATGATGTCATGCCGTTGGTAAAGAAAAAATTAGGCTTGCAATAAAATTGGTTTGAAAATAAGGAATGCCGCCTTGTATGAGGCGGCTTTTTTGATTGGAGCACTATGGGAAGCATTGGCGTATTTGATTCCGGTTATGGCGGTTTGACGATTCTGAAAGAAATTATCCGTGCCTTGCCGCAATACAATTATATTTATTTGGGGGACAATGCCCGCACGCCATACGGTTCGCGTTCGTTTGAAGCGGTGTACCATTATACGGGTGAGGCAGTGCGCAAATTGTTTGACATGGGTGCCCAATTGGTCATTCTGGCTTGCAATACGGCTTCTGCCAAGGCTTTGCGCAGCATTCAGCAAATCGACTTGCCGGTGTTGGCGCCGGAACGGAGGGTGCTGGGCGTGATTCGCCCGAGCGTGGAGGCGCTGGCAGATTATTCGAAGAACGGGCATGTCGGCATTCTGGCAACCCGGGGGACGGTGGCTTCAGCCTCTTATCCCTTGGAAATAGAGAAACTTTATGGGAAGGGGCGTTTCCGTATTACCCAATTGGCTTGCCCGATGTGGGTGCCTTTGGTGGAAAATAACGAATTGGAGGGAGCGGGAGCGGAATATTTTGTGCGGAAATACCTGCAAGAACTGTTTGCCATAGACCCGGAAATAGACACCATTATCCTGGCGTGTACCCATTATCCTTTATTGCGCCGCTTGATAGAAAAGGAGGTGGCACGGCATGTGAAGATTGTCGGGCAAGGGCATATTGTGGCGGATAGCCTGAAAGATTACCTGAGGCGGCATCCGGAAATGGACCTCCGTCTGGCAAAAGAAGGGAAGGTCTCTTATTACACGACGGACAAGGCAGAATTGTTTGAACAGATTGCAGGAATATTTATGGAACAAAAAATTAAGTGTGAATATGTACAAATCTGTCCTTGATTTGTTGCGGATAATGGATTTTTTCCTATCTTTGGACAGAGTTAAATATTGCGTATGACAGAACAAGAACAGATAAAAGAAGCCTTTGAAGACTTGTTGAAATCTCTGCGCAAGGATACTCCCAAAGAAGGGATACAACAAATCAAAAAAGCCTTTGAGTTTGCCAATGAGGCACATAAAGGCGTGCGCAGGCGTTCGGGGGAACCTTATATCATGCATCCCTTGGCAGTAGCTAAAATTGCTACGAAAGAAATAGGTTTGGGCACCACCTCCGTGGTGGCAGCATTATTGCATGATGTGGTGGAGGATACCGATTATACGGTGGAAGACATTGCCAATCTTTTTGGGAAGAAGGTGGCTTCCATTGTGGATGGGCTGACCAAAATCAGCGGCGTGATGGGGTCCGACACCAGCCAGCAGGCTGAAAGTTTCCGGAAAATGATATTGACCCTGGCGGATGATGTGCGGGTTATCCTGATAAAGATAGCTGACCGCCTGCATAACATGCGAACCTTGGCATCCATGCCGGAACACAAGCAGGTAAAGATAGCCAGCGAAACCCTTTACATTTATGCTCCTTTGGCGCATCGCATGGGATTGCATGCCATCAAGACGGAACTGGAAGATTTGAGCATGAAATATGAACATCCGGAGGAATACCGGGTGATTGAACAAAAGATAGAAGTATATAAAAACCAGTTTTCCGCCCTTTTTGAGGAATTTATCAAACCTATTCGCAAAAAATTAAGCGACAACGATTATGAGTACACCATCACGGCGCGGACCAAAAGCGTCTATTCCGTATGGTTGAAAATGCAGCGGCGCAACATCAGTTTTGATGAAATTTATGACCTCCTGGCAGTCCGGATTGTTTTTAAGCCTAAGGAAGGCTTTTCGGAAAAACAACAATGTTGGAACATCTATTCCCTGATAACAGACTTGTATAGCCCGAAACCCGAGCGCATTCGCGATTGGGTGAGCGTGCCGAAAGCCAATGGCTATGAAGCCCTCCACCTGACGGTCATGGGACCAGAGGGGCAATGGTTCGAAGTGCAAATCCGGTCGGAACGCATGGATGAGGTGGCGGAAAAAGGGTTGGCAGCCCATTGGAAATACAAGGGGGAGGGGGAAAGTTCGGAATTGGACAAATGGCTGGCAAGCATCAAGGAAATTTTAGACCAGCCGGATGCGACAGCCTTGGAATTTCTGGACGAATTCAAGTTGAACCTTTTTACCAAAGAAATCCGGGTATTCACTCCCAAGGGCTATATGCGGACACTCCCGAAGGGTGCGACTGCCCTGGACTTTGCATACGACATCCACACCGAGGTCGGGAATACCTGCATCGGTGCCAAAGTCAACCATAAGTTAGTGCCCATGAGCTATAAACTGGCGAGCGGGGACCAGGTGGAAATCTTGACCAGCGACAAGCAGAAACCCCAGCGGGAATGGTTGGATTTTGTCGTCACGGCGAAGGCGCGGACCCATATCAATGCCGCCTTCAAGAAAGAGCGGAAGGAAATGATGCGGAATGGTATAGATGTTTACGAGGCAACGGTGAAAAAATTGGGTTTGCCTCCGACTTCCGAGACCCTGAACAAGGCTTTGAATTACTATAAAATCATCAACCGCGACGATTTGTATGTGGAAATCGGGCGGCAGGCGATTACCGCCGAGGATTTGGAGAAAGTCCTGAAGAAAAGGCCGGAAAACCGCTTTATCAAGTATTGGAACCTGCAGTTCTTATGGAGCGGGAAAGATTCGGATGAAAAGAAAAAAGGAGAAGCGGCGGCTAAAATTGCAGACGACTCTGATTTTGCCATAGCTCCTTGTTGCAATCCTATTCCGGGGGACGATGTGGTGGGGATGAAGATTGCAGGCACGAAAGTGGTGGTGCACAAACGCTCCTGCCCCGAGGCAATCCGCCTGATGGCAAGTTTCGGGGATAAAATAGTGCCTGTAAAATGGGTCAGCCATAAATTGATGTCTTTCCTGGCTGTGGTCAAAATTACAGGGATAGACTCGCCGGGCATCGTTTGTGAGATTACCGGTTTGATAGGCAAAGAAGAAAAGGTGAACATGCGCTTGATTCATTTTGAGGCACGGGATGGCATATTTGAGGGGGTTGTCCATCTTTATGTCCACAATACTTCTGATTTGAACAGGATTGTTTCCCGCATATCGGCCTTAAAAGGCGTGGAATCGGTATTGAGGGTGGAATCTGACGAAAAATGATAAAAAGATGGGAGATACAGCTATAAAGCAAAAAGCCAAAGAGCTCTTGACTGCTTATTTACAGGAAAAAGGGCACCGGAAGACTCCGGAAAGATATGCAATTCTGGATGAGATTTATTCCCGCTCAGGGCATTTTGACATAGAATCCCTTTATGTTTTCATGAAGGAAAAGAATTACCGCGTCAGCCGGGCGACCTTGTACAACACCATAGACCTCTTGCTGGATTGCAAACTGGTCATCAAGCACCAGTTCGGGAATAACATTGCTCAGTTTGAAAAAGCCTTGAACAATGAACGCCACGAACACCTGGTTTGCCAGAAATGCGGACGCGTGGAAGAGTTTTCCGATTTGCGTATTGATGAGGTAGTCAGGCAGATAGAAGAAAAGTACGGCTTTACCGTCCATCACCACCTTTTGTATGTTTACGGGATTTGCCGTGCTTGTGCTTCCAAGACGGAGGAAGTTAAATAAGGCTATTGATTATTCAAGGGAATTGGTTATTTTTGCATCTGATTTATGGTAAACTTAAAAAATCTGAATAGAAGATGAAAGTCGATGTATTGCTTGGGCTACAGTGGGGTGATGAAGGGAAAGGGAAAGTGGTGGATGTATTGACACCTGAATACGATGCCGTGACGCGCTTCCAGGGAGGTCCTAATGCGGGGCACACCTTGGAATTTGAAGGACAGAAATACGTGCTTCGTTCCATCCCTTCCGGGATTTTCCAAGGAGGGAAAATGAATATTATTGGTAACGGAGTTGTGCTGGACCCCATATTATTCCGCCAGGAAGCCGAAGCCTTGGCGGCAAGCGGGCATGATTTGACCCGGCAATTGTATATCTCTAAAAAAGCCCACCTGATTATGCCGACCCACCGCATCCTGGATGCCGCTTACGAGGCTGCCAAAGGCGATGCGAAAGTGGGCACCACCGGCAAGGGTATCGGTCCCACTTACACGGACAAAGTGAGCCGCAACGGACTGCGTGTGGGGGATTTGTTGTCGGGTTTTGATGAAAAATACGCCATTGCCAAGAGAAAACATGAAGTCATATTGAAAGGTTTGGGATACCCCTATGATATCACGGATTTGGAAAAGGAATGGTTTGAAGCGTTGGAATACTTGAAGCGTTTCCAGTTCATTGACAGCGAACATGTCATCAACCACCTGCTGGACGAAGGGAAATCCATTCTGGCGGAGGGGGCACAAGGCACAATGCTGGATGTGGACTTTGGTTCCTATCCTTTTGTGACCTCTTCCAATACGGTTTGTGCAGGGGCTTGTGTCGGCCTTGGGGTAGCCCCCCGCCGCATCGGTGAAGTGTATGGCATTTTCAAGGCTTACTGCACCCGCGTGGGGGCAGGACCTTTCCCGACGGAGTTGTTTGACGAGACGGGAGACTTGCTGGGCGAACGGGGGCATGAATTTGGCGCCGTGACCGGGCGCAAACGCCGTTGCGGCTGGATTGACCTTGTGGCTTTGCGCTATGCGGTCATGATTAACGGTGTGACCCGGTTGATTATGATGAAGAGCGATGTGCTGGATACCTTCGACACGGTGAAGGCTTGCGTTGCCTATAGGATAGACGGGAAAGAGACGGAAGATTTCCCCTTTGACATTTGTGAAGGGGTGGAACCGGTTTATGTAGAGCTTCCGGGCTGGAAAACCGACCTGACCCGCATGACTTCCGAGGATGAATTTCCGGAGGAATTCAATGCCTACATCAGTTTTCTGGAAGACGAGTTGGGGGTTCCCATCAAGATTGTCTCTGTGGGTCCCGACCGCGAACAGACCATCCTCCGTTACGAAGATTGAACGCATAATCTGAAAAATCTTTAGTTCTGCCAGCCGCCATCCTGGCTTTTAGCCTTGGGGATGCCTGCCGGTAGGGACAGAATAGGAAAGGGGCTATGTCAAAATAGCCTCATTTTTCTTTTGCCTTTACTTTCCCATAACGAATTATTCCCTCCCCACAAATCCTTCCTACGGAGTAATTATCCCGTATCGCGCATCCTGTCGTTCTATCTCGTTAATCGTTCATCTTTAATCGTTTTCTTGATTTGTTCCCGTTCTGTACACGTTCTGTTCCCGTATCATCTCCGGTTCGCTTCTGGTGATACTTTGTTCTTCCTTTGGTTGGCATGGGCGGAGGAAGGGGGAATCTTGGGGAGTGCAATTGGGGTAATGTTTGATTTGCTCCTGCCTTTTTCGAAAGGATGGCAAACACAAAAAGGGCATGCCAATTTCGGCACTTCCTTTTTACTTGTATGCGCGTGGGTTTCCTATAGAGTCTCCATACAAACTCAATACATACTCCATACAGACTCCCTCTTTCCCGGGAGCTTTCTCCGCTTTCTCCCTATTCCTTCCCTGCTATAAAGCGGGGAAAACTTAGGTGGAAAGTACTACAAAGAGCCTAAGAACGTGGATACTCCATTGAGATTTCATGGAGTCTCAATGGAGTATCCTTGAAATATGCCGCTCCGGCACTCGGTTCCTGCCTATGCCGGCATTTTTTAGATGATTTTCAAACCGAGGGTGAAATTGAAAGAGCGGGGCGCTTTCAGTTCATGCGCTATTTTGTTGAAGCCTTTCTCGTAGTCGATATCGAAAGTGAGTTTCCAGATGTCAAGCCCGACGCCGACTTTACCGCTCCAGTTGGATTTGTTTTGGTCAATGTTTCCCAGCTCCTTTAAGTTTTTCAGTTTGCCGACGGAATATTGCGGTCCCACGAAAACGCGGAGTTTGGCAATGGAAAGGTCCAGTAATTGCAGACCGACCATGACGGGAATGTTGAATGTGTTGTTTTTCAGGGTGATGGTGGGGCGTTCTTCTCCTGCATTGGGCTGGATGCCTTCTGCTATGCTCTTTTTGTGCGAGAAGTTGAGGGCCGGCTCCAGGTATAAAGCCCCAAGGTTGATGCGCATGAAGGCGCCAATCATGTAGCCTTGCCCGGCTCGTGACCCGATGGCGCTGGTCAAATCTTTGAAGTTAATCCGGTTGCTGGAGGTACCTCCGTGAATACCGATGTTGAGGGGGGAATCTGCCATGGCGGCAAATCCGCAAAGACATACACATAAGATTAATGCTAACTTTTTCATATTGCGTTAATTTAGAGTTTATAAATTCTTCGTTTAAATTCTGATAATATGATGCCGGTGGCGACTCCGACGTTCAGGGATTCGCTTGACGCCCCTGCTGGGGTGAAGTTGGGGATGGTCAGGCGGAAATCTGCCAGCTTCCCGATGTCTTCTGCGATGCCTTTCCCTTCATTGCCCATGATGATGAGTCCCTGGGAAGGCAGCGGTGAGGTATATATGTTTTCCCCGTCCAAGAAGGTGCCGAACACGGGCATGCCTGCGGCTTTCAGTTGGCTGATGGCGGCGGGCAGGTCGAGATAGTAGGCATGCACCCTGAAGATTGCGCCCATGCTTGCCTGCACGCATTTGGGGTTGTAAATGCTGGCGCAGTCCCGGTCGCAAAGGAGGTGGCTGACGCCGAACCAGTCGGCGATGCGGAGTATGGTCCCGAGGTTGCCGGGGTCTTGTATGCCGTTGAGAACCAAGGACAGGGTGCCTGCCACTTCGTCCGGGTGGTAGGGATGGTTCGGGATTTCTGCCAATGCCATGACGTGGGGCAGGGATTGAAAGTTGGAGATGGCTTTCATGCCTTTTTCATCTGTTTCCAGGACTTGGGTTTTTCCCAGGAGGTGCCCGTTGGCTTGTATCCATTCGGGATAAGCGATGATGGCGTGGACAGCCAGTGGGGAACGGAGAAGTTCTGCCACTAATTTTTCTCCCTCTATTTTAAAGAGATTATATTTTTCCCTGAATTTCTTTTTCTCCAGGTTTTGGATTATTTTTGTTATCTGTTTGCTTAGCATGATATTTGTTTGATGCTGTGCAAAAGTAGTAACATTTTTGAGATATTGTAAGTTATGTTGTCGATAATTTCAGAGTATGTGTCCCTTGCCTTGCAGGTGGCGGCGGCGATTATAGCCATCAGCCTTTTCAAGCGCACGAAGTTCAATGTTTCGTGGATATTGATATCTTCGGGTTTTTTGTTGATGACGTTGTCGCGGGTTTTTGAGTTGTGGCCGACGATAGAGCCGGAAAGCGAGGAGCAGATGGTTGTCATCCAACGTTGGCTTGATTTTGTCATTTCCCTGGTGCTGTTAATCGGGGTGTTTTATATCCGCAAGATATTTTTGTTTATGCGGCGTTTGGACCAGATACGGCGGGAGACGGAGAAGCGGGTGTTGTCTGCGGTCATCAGGACGGAGGAGCAGGAGCGGCAACGTTTTGCCAAGGAATTGCATGACGGTTTGGGACCTTTGTTGAGTGTGATAAAGATGTTGGTGTCGGGGTTGGGGGAAAAGGAGGATGCCGAGGTGAATGCCAAAATCAAACAGAATTTGCGGCAGGCTGTGGATGAGGCGATAGCCAATGTGCGGAATGTTTCGGCGAATATCAGCCCTCATATTTTGAATAATTTCGGGTTGAAAGATTCGATAGAGGCGTTTATCAAGCGGATGGGGCAAATGGAGAATTTCAATATTTATTTTACGACGAATTTGGGGAACCAGCGGTTCAGCTATAATGTGGAAGTGATTATGTATCGGGTGATTTGTGAGTTGATTAACAATACATTGAAGCATGCAGCGGCTTCGAAGGTGACGATAGACCTTCAGTTGGAAGACCATGTGCTGTATTTGGAATATACGGACAATGGGGTGGGGTTTGACGTGTCTTCTGTCGGGCATTATGGCGGCATGGGGATGGATAACATGCGCTACCGCCTGCAATCGGGGAACGGCGACATTGAAATTTTCAGCGAGCACGGCAAGGGCATGCGTGCCAATGCCTATATCCGGGTTTAATTTCTATGCTTATGGCTAATCGGGTGTTGAAGGGGAGTTCAGGGGTGTAGATAAAGTAAAAAATATTGCTTTGGAATAGCCAGCAAGTGACATAAAATATTATCTTTGTTCTTCCGGAATTGTAAAGAAGATTAGATGTTATGAAGGATTCAAAGAAGTTGAAGTTATATATTGTTGACGACCATAAATTGTTTCGAGAAGGATTGAAGTTGCTGTTGTCCACGCAGGATTTTGTCCATCATATTTATGAGGCGTCAAATGGACGGGAATTTATTGAGAATCTGTCATTCGTGGATTGCGATGTGGTGCTGATGGATATTGAAATGCCGGAGATGAACGGCGTGGAGGCGACGGAGAAGGCGTTGCGGATGAGGCCTGATTTGAAAATTATCGTCCTTTCCATGTATGGAGACGAGCAGTATTATTATAAGATGGTGGATGCGGGAGTAAAGGGATTTGTTTTGAAGAATTCAGGCATTGAGAAGGTAATTGAGGCTATTCGTAAGGTCGCCGCAGGAGAGAATTATTTCTCGGAGGAGTTGTTGATGAATATTCTGAATAACATGAGGGATGTCGGCAAGAGTGAACCGGAGGCGCCGGATAATGAAATTTCTGAGCGGGAGATGGAGATACTTTATCATGTATGTCTGGGGCTTTCGAATCAGGAGATAGCGGATAAGTTGTTTATCAGCAAGCGTACGGTGGACAAGCACCGGGCAAATCTGTTGAGTAAAACGGGCTGCCGGAATACGGCGGCATTGGTGATGTACGCGATAAAGAATAAGATGATAGATATCTGATGGAAGGGATGATTTTTGCAGCCGGCTTGGGGACAAGATTGCGTCCTTTGACAGATGACCGCCCGAAGGCATTGGTGGAGTTGGGGGGGAGGACATTGTTGGAACGGGTCATCCGGAGGATGCGTGATGCAGGAGTGGGGAGGATTGTGGTGAATGTGCATCATTTTGCAGGTCAGGTGCAGGAGTTTTTGCGGCATCGGGGGTATCTGGAGCAGGGAGTTGTGATTTCGGATGAGAGCAGTGGGCTGTTGGATACAGGGGGGGGCTTGCTCAAGGCACGGGGGTATTTTACTCCCGGGGAACCGGTGTTGGTCCATAATGTGGATATTTTTACCAACTTTGATTTGAGGGATTTGATAGCTGCCCACCGGGGGTATTATGCGACTTTGCTGGTGCAAGAGGCGAAAGAAGAGGGGCGGGGGTTGCGGTTTAATGCGGACGGGGTGTTGAAGGGATGGGAGAATACGTTGACCGGAGAACAAAAGAAGGTGGATGAGGGATTTGCTGTTTCCCGGCGGTATAATTTTTGCGGGGTGCAGATTGTGAGTCCCGAATTTATGGCGAATATGCAGGGAAGCGGTTCTTTTTCTATTATTGATGAGTATTTGGAACAAGCAAAAAGGCATGAAATAAGGATGTTCCTTTGTCCAGGCTTTTGTATGGATGTGGGGACTCCGGAGGCGCTTCGGGAAGCAGAACGGCTTGAGGTTGCCGGCAGGTTTTAAATGGTGTATGGAATGGTGATGCATTATGAGGAAGGTAGTTAAATATTCGGTCTGGACAGTAGGGGTAATTTTGTTGTTGCCCCTTCTGGTCTTATTTTTGTTATACCTTCCTCCTGTGCAGGATTTGGTTAAGGACAAGGCGTTGGCTTCGGTTTCTGAGCGGACCGGAATGGTTTTGGAAGCCGGGACATTCCGTTTGGGTTTCCCCTTGAAGTTGGATTTGGAAGATGTTTATGTTGGCAAGAGCCCTGTGGATACGTTGGTGGCTTTGCAGTCCCTTCATTTGAAGGTGGGACTGAGGGATATTTTGAAGTTGCGGGCACAGGTGGATGAGTTGTTGGTGGAGCAGGTGAAGTTTGCCTTGCACAATGATTCTACGGGGTTGGATTTGAAGGTGGATATGGGACAGGTGGCGTTGGCGGTGCGCCAGGTGGATTTGAAAACAAAGCAGGTGGATGTCGAGTTTATCCGTTTGGCGGGTGGCGATGTGAGTCTGAAGACAGGAAACCGTCAGGAGGAAGACACGGTGACGGTGAGAAAGAAGCGGGAGTGGGTGTTTGCTGTGGACAGGATAGAAATGGACAGTTTGGCTTACCGGATGAGTACGGGAACGATAGCTTCTTTGTATGCGGGTGTGACAGATGGATATTTGACGATGGGGAATGTGGGTTTGGGGACGCAATCCGTAAATGTGGATTCCTTGTATATTTCGGGAGCATGGTGCAATATGGTGATGGCAGGGCGTCCTACCCCCCAGGAAGAGGAAGCTGTTGCTGTGGATACGTCCGTATCCGCGCCTTGGACTGTAAAGGCGCATACGGTGGGTATGGACAACAGCGCTTTCAGCATGGAGCGTGAGGGACAACAGCGAGCGATGTTGGATTTGTCGGGGATTGGCGTGAGGATAGACAGTGTCTTTAACCAGAAAATCCGGGTGAGGGCACAGTTGAAGGATGTGCGTGCCGTGCAACGGGACGGGGTGGCTTTGACTGCCATGAAAGGGGTTGCCGTATTGGATTCTACGGAGACTTCGTTGCAGGGGGGATATATCCGGACAGCAAACAGCCGGCTCCGCTTGCAGGCAACGACGGAAGCGGATGTCCGTAACCTGATGGGGGAGCATCCTTTGACTGTGGTTTTGTCCGGACAGGTGGGATTGGCGGATATTGCCCCTTTTTATGCCGGTATCCCGGAAGAGATCAAGGATAAGCAGGTTGCTGTAAATACTTCTTTTACTTTTACGGATGAAAAAATTGTAGTAGGGCAATTGATATTGGACATGCCGGAACATTTTAAACTGACCGGCAGCGGCAGCGTGGCAAGTTATAAAGATGTCCGCCAAATGAAAGGCAACTTTGTTTTGAGAGGTGAGTTGCCTGACGTGGGTTTTGTTTCTTCCTATTTGAAAGGGGGAGGGGTAGAGATAGCCCGGGA
>DXFT01000163.1 GCA_019114285.1 Candidatus Odoribacter faecigallinarum | reverse complement strand
TTATCTGACCCTCCCGACATGCTGATGGTATGTGTCTGTGAATAGGCATCCCGCGTCAAAATGTCAAACCAATCCGTGTTTACGGTCTCATAACGCCGTACTTCATTTAAAAACTGGTCGTATGTTAACTTTCCACTCATCCAATTATAATAAGCCCCTTCATATCCCACCATCGGCATATATTCCGGAAAGAAATAGTGACTATCCACCAAATCCTTACCAAACTGCATACGTTCTTGTGAATTCATCAAATTGATATTCCGGTCCGTATAACGGGGACGACGGGTAAACTTAGAAGTATGGCTATAAGAAAAAGACGTCCTTCCCGCAACACCACGTTTGGTAGTCACCACAATGACACCGTTTGCAGCCTGGGTCCCGTACAATGCCGTTGCCGACGCATCCTTCAATACATCGATACGCTCAATGTCCTGGGGGTTGATTCCGGCTATCGCGTTACCAATGATATTAATGTAGTCCGGGTTGTTCAAATCCGCCGGATCCACATCCACCGGGTCATACAACACAACGCCATCCAACACCCACAATGGCTGACGATTACCGATAAGAGTAGAAGTACCGCGCACACGGATACGGGGGGTAGCACCGACTTCACCGGAATTGGTCATCAATACCAAACCGGGGATACGTCCTTCCAAAGCCTGGTCTATGGTTGTCATACCGGGGACCAAAACATCCTCTGCCCTTACAGAAGAAATCGAACTCGTCAAATGCCGCCGGTCAATGGTCTGGTAACCGGTCTCAACCACATTCGCTGCATCCAGTTCTATCGCATCCTCCTCCATCACCACCTTCAAGTCCTTGCCTTTATAAATAACCGTTTGCGCTTTCATGCCGATAAAACTGAACACCAATTTGACCTCAGAAAGATTGCCGGGGCAAAGAATTTCAAAGTTACCGTTTGCATCCGTTGACACGCCGACAGTCGTACCGGCAATCATCACCGCCACGCCGGGAAGCGGATTGCCCTCCACGTCAACGACAGTCCCTTTCGCACGCACTTCCTCTACCGTTTGCGCCACAGGTTTTCCTGCCTTGACCACAATCAAATCTGCATCACGCTCATAAATCAATCCCGTATGGGCAAGGCACAAATCCAACAACGCCTCCACTGAAGTATTTTCCACTTGCACATCACCCACCTTGACCTTGGAAACATCCGCAGATTTATACAGGAAACGGTAATTACTATTCTGCTCCACCCAAGTAAAAACCTCCTTTAAAGTCGCATCTTTCAACGACACCGTCAACATCTGGGCATAATTCTCCGCCCAACCGTTCAAACAGAAAAAACACAACAGGCAAGCACAGAGCTTCAAACGCCTGTAAAATCCTCTCTTGTTACCATGAGGAGATGGTTTCGACATTTCATTCATATCAAAAAAAATATAATTAAAATTAGAGTTTCTCCCTTACCGTTATGGTACGTCCCCGCACCTCAAATTCCGCCAAATCCAGCATTTCCAATTTGTCCAGCAAAATCTGGATATCTTTGTACCGGTCAATATAACCCGTTATCCGCACATCCTGCAAATCCGCATTCTGATAAAACACCTGCACATCATACCATCGGCTCAACTTGTCCATCAAATCCTCCAACCGTTCATCCTCAAAAGCTACCACACCGTCTTTCCAAGCCACCACTCGCTGCACATTCACAAGCTCTTTGCTAAAACCATCAACAGACAGCACTGCCTGTTCCCCCGGTTCCAACATAAGCGAAGCATTACCCGCACGCAAAGCCACCTTCCCGCTTACCAACGTAGTCACCAACCCGTCCCCATCCTCATAAGCATTCACATTAAATTCCGTGCCCAGCACCCGCAATTCCATTCCCCCTGTCCTTACAATAAAAGGACGCACGCTGTCTTTGGTCACAGAAAAATAAGCTTCACCCTTCAAATCAACCACCCGAACATCAGCACCAAATGTCTCCGGATACCTCAACTCCGACTCGGAATTGACCCAAATCTTGGTACTGTCAGACAACTGCAACGCATACTCTCCTCCACGGGGCACAATCAATTTATTATAAACCAATTCCTTCTTCTGGAGAACAGAACCGGCACCTTCCCCGCTCTTCTGATAAACCAGACCGATAGAATCCCCCGTGACATATACCCCATTCGTATCCCGTTCATAAAAAGCACGTTCATGCCCCAAAGAGACCGCCTCCCCATTCCCCAACACCAGCACGGCTTTGCCCACAACAGGACCTATTTTTGCCTCGCTTGCAAAACGCGGCATACGCTCCCGTCCCAAAAACAGGATACTGCCACACAACAGCAACGCCATCCCTGCTGCCAGCCACACCCACCGGTGCAATGACACCCTCCTGCCCTGCTTGGGGCTTCCCTTCGAAACCCGGGAGGCAAAACGGGCATACGCCCTGTCCGCATCATACTTCCGGTATGTCTTCAAAGCCTCCTGCACGCCTGCTTCTGACAACAACCGTTGCGCCAAACGGCGGTTCTCCTCCTTCTCCATCCAAGCCTCCAACTCCTTCCGCCCTGCATCGTCCAAACTCCCGGCTTCCTGTTGCTGCAACAACTTCACTATCCTGAATACATCATTCATATCCCTGAAATTTATATTTTATGATAAAACACATAACTCGGAAAACGGGTGATGGTTTTGATGTTAAAAAGAATCAATTCAATTATAATAAATGCAAAAACAACTAACAATAAACCGCAATGAAGGGGATATTGGGGTCAAATCAAGCAACACGCCGGTTGCACACCTCAAAATTCCCCCTTCCTCCCCCAATGCCAATGAGAGGAAGAAGGGGGATAAATCGGAGTTGAAACGGCTTTGATACGAGAACAGAACGGGATCAGACCGTGAAAACGATGAAAGATGAACGATTAACGAGGCATGACTTCCAAATACATTCATTAATCATTAATCGTTTATCTCTAATCCTAATCCCGGTCTGTTCAGGTAGCAACTTAGGTTCAAGTCAAGTTCAACTTTGGTTCACCTTTGGTCTGGACCGGACGGAAAGCGCAGTTGGATTGCCGGTGAACTGCCGGTGATG
>DXFT01000023.1 GCA_019114285.1 Candidatus Odoribacter faecigallinarum | reverse complement strand
GCAGACGAGCATCCGGGATTACCTGGAGGGGGAGAAGGCGGTGCAGACGCTGCACCTGGTTTACATGAACCTGACGAATTACTTTGTGATTTACCCGGAGCAGGAGTTGAATAAGGGTTACGGTGACTTGTGGATGTCTCCGAATTTCCTGAACCATCCGGAGATGCAATACTGTTATGTGGTGGAGTTCAAATACGTGAAGCATGACGCGGGGGAGGGAGAGGTGGCTGCCAAGTTGGAGGAAGCGCGGGAGCAGTTGCGGCAGTATGCCGGGGACGGGAGGCATGCGCAGGCGAAAGGTCACACGACGTTGCGCTACATCGCCGTGGTTTACCGTGCTTGGGAATTGGCAGCCCTCGAAGAAGTCTCTGTTTAAGTTTGTTCCCGGAATATATAAAAAACAATCTGCACGCAAGAAGCCGTGCAGATTGTTCCCTTTATGATAAGATGTTATTGGTGATGTTTTATTCTCTACGGTTTAAAAATATCATGATATAGTACAGCAAGGTTGCCAACGAGGACAGGGCAGCGACAACATAAGTGTAGGCAGCCCATTTCAAGGCGTCGAAGGCGTATCCTTGTGTTTCGTAATCGGTAATTCCGGAATTGCGCAGCCATGCCAGAGCGCGGTGGCTGGCGTTGATTTCCACCGGCAGGGTGATGAAGCTAAAAAGCGTCATGATGGCAAACAAGGCAATGCCTGTCAGCAACAAGCCGGGGAATGAATTGACCAATATGATGCCGGCGAGGAGAATCCACTGCACCCAATGCGAAGCAAACTCCACGGCAGGGACCAGCGCGGAACGCAAGCGGAGCATGCTGTACCCCGTGGCGTGTTGAAGGGCGTGACCTGTTTCGTGGGCAGCAACGGCTGCTGCAGCGATGCTGTTGCCATAATAAACGTCATGGCTGAGGTTGATGGTTTTGTTGATGGGGTTATAGTGGTCGGTGAGCATGCCTGAAACGGAGCCGATTTTGACGCCGGTGATACCATTGTCCCGAAGAATCTTTTCAGCGACATCACGTCCTGTCATGCCGTTAGCCGTTGGTATTTTTGAATATTTTTGAAAGCGGCTTTTGAGCTGGTGGCTGACCAGCCAACTGATTAATGTGAATCCAATGAATATAATCCATATCCATGCGTTGGGTCCTAATGCTGGGGTTGGTTCCATACTTATTTTTTGTTATATTGTTTACTTGTTCGTTCGAATTGTTCTTTATAGCAAAAAGCAAGCCAAACTTTCTTGTAGGTGGTGTTTATAGAAAAATAGTTTGTGCGATGTGAAAAAATCGCCCAAATGTTTGTTGGTTTGATTTTTTTGCGCTATTTTGTAGCGGTCATTTAAAAATTAAAACCTGATAACCATGAAGACTTATAATCCAAATGAGATTAAGAATATCGCTCTCGTGGGCAGTGCAGGGTCGGGAAAGACCACACTGGCAGAAGCGATGATGTATGAGGGCGGGGTCATCCCGCGCAGAGGTAGCGTGAGTGCAAAGAATACTTCTTCTGACTACCGTCCGGTGGAACAGGAATATGGTTCGTCCGTATTCCCGGCAGTGCTGTATGCCGAATGGAAAGAACAGAAGTTGAATTTCATAGACACCCCGGGAGCCGATGATTTTGTCGGTGGCGTTATTTCTGCGCTGAATGTTGCAGACACGGCGGTAATGGTGGTGAATGCGGTGCGGGGCATTGAAGTGGGGACGGAAATCATCAGCCGGCATGTGAAGAAGTTGAACAAGCCCATGATTTTTATTGTGAACCAGCTGGACCACGAGAAGGCGAATTTTGAGCAGACCGTGGAGCATGCACAGGCTTCTTTTGGAAAGAAGGTGGTGCTGGTCCAATATCCGGTCAACCAAGGTACAGGATTCAACCGTGTGGTAGATGTGCTGAAGATGGAGATGTACCAGTGGAAGCCGGAAGGCGGGAAGCCGGATGTGTTGCCTATTCCGGAGGAAGAGATGGAAAAGGCGAATGAGTTGCACAATATATTAATAGAGGCGGCGGCAGAGAATGACGAAGGGTTGATGGAACTTTATTTTGAAAAGGGCAGCCTTTCGGAAGATGAGATGCGTGCGGGCATCCGGAAAGGCTTGGTGGCAAGGGACATGTTCCCGCTTTTCTGTGTCTCGGCGGAAAAGGACATGTGTGTGCGCCGCTTTATGGAGTTTTTGGTGAATGTGGCGCCGGCGGCATCTTCCATGCCGGGCATGCTGACCAGAGACGGGCAATTGGTGCCATATAAGGTGGAAGCCCCGACCTCAGCTTTCGTTTTCAGCACAACCATAGAACAGCACCTGGGCGACATCAATTATTTCAAGGTGGTGTCCGGCGTAGTGAGGGAAGGTGACGACCTGATTAATATGACAACGGGGGCGAAAGAACGGATTGCCCAGCTTTATGCCGTGGCAGGCAAGAACCGCACGAAAGTGACTGAATTGCGGGCGGGCGATATCGGCGCGACCGTGAAATTGAAGGGCACGAAGAACGGGGATACATTGAATAGCAAGGATTGCGATTATGTTTTCCCGGAGATTGTCTATCCGAACCCGCGTTTCCGCACGGCAGTCCGGGCGGTGAACAAGGCTGACGAGGAAAAGATGGCAGAGGTGCTCTACCGCATGCACGAGGAAGACCCCTCATTGTTGGTGGAGTATTCCAAGGAATTGAAACAGATGATACTTGCGGGACAGGGAGAATTCCATTTAAATACGATGAAATGGCGCATCGAGCATAATGACAAGATTCCCATTGAGTTCTATGCACCCCGGATTCCTTATCGGGAGACGATTACCAAATATGCCCAGGCAGATTACCGTCATAAAAAACAGTCCGGAGGTGCCGGTCAGTTCGGTGAAGTCCACATGGTTATCGAGCCGTATGAAGAAGGAATGCCTGAACCGACCTCTTACAAGATTGGAGGCGTGGACAGCAAGATGTCCGTCAAGAGCAAGGAAGAGTATGATTTGCCGTGGGGTGGCAAACTGGTGTTCTATAACTGCATCGTGGGCGGCGTCATAGAGGCGCGTTTTATGCCGGCAATCCTGAAGGGCATCATGGAAAAGATGGAAGAGGGACCCTTGACAGGCTCGTATGCCCGGGACATCCGGGTATGTATTTACGACGGGAAAATGCACCCTGTGGATTCCAACGAAATCTCCTTCCGCCTGGCAGGGCGGCATGCCTTCAGCGAGGCTTTCAAGAAAGCGAATCCGAAAATCCTTGAGCCGATATATGACGTGGAGGTGCTGGTGCCGGATGAATACATGGGCGACGTGATGAGTGATTTGCAGACGAGGCGTGCCCTCATCATGGGTATGGAAGCGGACAGCGGTTTCCAGAAAATTGTGGCGAAAGTGCCGTTGAAGGAAATGCAGCGTTATTCCACGGCATTGAGTTCCATTACGGGCGGGCGTGCTTCCTTCTCGATGACCTTTGCAGGATACGAGAAAGTGCCGTCTGAAGTGCAGGAAGAATTGCTGAAAGATTACCACGAGTCAGAGGATGATGAATAACTTCTGGGGAATGCCGCGTTATGCGGCATTCTTTTTTTATTTATTGCATGGATTTTCTTATTTTTGCGCGATGCAATTTTAAGCGTTATGTTGTATAGCGACAAAGAGATATTGGAAGCAGTAAATTCTAAAGACAAGAAATTGTACAAACGTCTGTACGATGTTTATTATGTCTCTTTGTGCCGTTATGCTTCCAAATTGTTGCATCGTGAATTTAACGGGGAGGAGGAGGATGTCGTGCAGGAAGTGTTGATTGCATTGTGGGAACACGAGGGGAATTTCAAGGATGTGCAGGCGGTGACAAGCTATCTTTACCGTTCGGTGTATAATGCTTGCGTGAATTATGTGCGCGACCGGAAGGACTCCGTTTCACCGGAAGACGCCGCGGAATTGTTGTCTGTGGAATTTGCCTCGGAAGAAAATGAACGCGCCTTGATAGAAGAAGAGTATTACCGTCAAATCTACCTCGCCATTGATACCCTTTCCGAACAACGCCGGCAAGTCATCCGCAAGTCTCTGGCGGGCAAGACCGTCAAGGAAATTGCCGCCGAAATGTCCATCTCCGAAAATACAGTCAAAACCTTGAAGAAGAACGCTTACGAGGATATCCGCAGCCAAATATCCAAAGTGGAGTATGCTTTCTTCCTTTTCTTGATGCACAATCTCTAATCCATTGTGGATTATAACTTTGCGCCATGTCGTGCGCTGAACTCCTCCCTACCGTGCCGGTTCTTATGGCTTTGCGCTCCCCTTATCCCTCGCCCATGCCCCCTGTCCTCCCCCTTAGGGATGCGCCCGCCTTCTTCGTGTGCCGGCAGGACATCCCCTTGCTGCTCGTTCGGCATCCGCCCCACCAATACCCTGCGGGTACCGAATGAATGCCGAATCTATTCGGGCGCATCCCAGGCGTATGG
>DXFT01000162.1 GCA_019114285.1 Candidatus Odoribacter faecigallinarum | reverse complement strand
TAGATCGTCGGCAGCGTCAGATGTGTATAAGAGACAGGAAGTAATAGAATTGCCGGGCATAGGGAGCATTAAAGTGAGAAGGGGCAGCCATATCAAGTACTTGCGGCTGAGGATGGCTCCGGGGAGGGGCGTGTGGGTGAGCGTGCCTTGGGGTGCCAGCAAGAAGCAGGTAATGCAATTTCTGGAAGAGAACCGGGCTTGGATTTTGCAGCATCGAAAGGAATTGGAAAGTTATGAGCGGGATACTGGGGTAGGGCTGAAGATAGGGGCGGAAATCCCGACCAAGTTGCATGTCCTCAAAATACAAGAGACATCGGAAAAAGTCCCGCACTATCGCCTTGAAGGCAAAGTCGTGACTCTGTTTATCCCGAAAGGGACTGATTTTACCCGTATAGAAGGAGTCGTCGGGCGTTTTTTGTTGGAGGTATATCGTCTGGAATGCCAGCAATATTTGCCGCAACGGGTAAAGGGGTATGCGGAACGTTTCGGTTTCAGGTATGGAAAACTGACTTTTCGGGACAATGTGTCGAATTGGGGCAGTTGCTCGTATGAGAATAATATCAGTTTAAACATCAAATTGATGAAATTGCCGGACGAACTGATTGATTATGTGATTCTGCATGAATTGTGTCATACCGTGGAGAAGAACCATTCTGCCGCTTTTTGGGAGTTGGTGGGAAAAGTGTGTCCGGATTATGCCCGGCTGCGCCATGAGTTGCGCCAATACAATACCCGCATCTGAAAAGAGGCGCGGAGGGGGAATCTGTAATTCGGGTAGGAAAATCTGTAATTTTAATGTATGCCGTTTTTTCCAAAAAGCCTATTTTTGTAACATGAAAAATCAAATTATCTGTTGAAGATGGAAAGAGACACCATTGACAAGGAAGAGCAAGCCCGCGCCATCGCGCTCTTGGCGGAAGAGCAATGTTCGTGCGTCATTGCCAAGGAGGGGGAATTCCGGATTTTCCGGGAACGGGGCGTGAAGGATTTGTTCCGTTTGCTGGCCTCAGACCCCGGTGCGCTGGAGGGGGCTTTCGTGGCAGACAAGGTGGTGGGCAAAGCCGCCGCCGCGTTGATGGCATTGGGGAAAATCAAAGGTTTGCATGCTTTTGTCATCAGCCAACGGGCTCTCGAACTGCTGGAACATGCAGGGATAAACGTGACGTATGGCAAGTCGGTCGAACATATCATCAACCGAAGCCAGACCGATTGGTGCCCTCTGGAGAAGTGCTGCCGTGATTTGGTTACGCCGGAGGAATGCCTGGCAGCGATAAGCGATTTTATGAAGGAACAATAATATAAATGTAGAACCAAATTTAAATGGGATAGATTATGGAAACAGTAAAACTTTATTCTTTGCCTTATCGTGAAGCCAAGACTTATTGGGTAGCCTCCCTTTTTGTTGCAGGCAATGTCGTATTGCCCCAGTTGTGCCACCTTATTCCACAGGGCGGCGTGATGTGGTTGCCGATTTACTTTTTCACACTTATCGGAGCCTATAAATATGGTTGGCGTGTAGGAGTGTTGACTGCCGTGTTGTCGCCATTGGTCAATTCTGCTTTGTTCGGCATGCCGGCAGTGGCTGTGTTGCCCGCCATTTTGTTGAAATCATGCGTTTTAGCCCTTGTTGCCGGTTTCGTTGCGGCAAAGTTCCGGCGTGCTTCTTTGCTTTTGCTTGCGGCAGTGGTATTGGCTTACCAGATTATCGGCGGTCTCGGCGAATGGGCAATGACCGGTTCCTGGCAAGTTGCCATGCAGGATTTCCGCATCGGTGTGCCGGGTATGTTGGTGCAAATTTTTGGAGGATATTTGTTTATTAATCGTTTAATTTATAAGTGATTTATGTTGAAGCCATTGTTATTTGGAAATTTCGGTGTCCCGGAAATTCTGCTTATCGTATTGGTTGTATTGCTTTTTTTCGGAGGGAAAAAAATCCCGGAATTGATGAAGGGGCTTGGGAAGGGGGTGCGTTCCTTTAAGGAAGGCATGAACGGCATAGAAAACGACCTCAAAGAAGATATTCCTGATAAAAAAGAGAACAAATGACGCAAGCCGATAAGTCGGAGAATCAGAGTTTTTGGGAGCATCTGGACGTGTTGCGCGGCTATTTAATCAAAATAACCGCAGTGGTTGTTGTCTGCAGTATTGTCGCTTTCTTTTTTAAAGAACAGCTTTTTACTGTGATTCTGGCTCCCAAAGATGCTGGTTTTGTCACTTACCGGGTGTTGGACAGGATAGGGCAGGCGCTGTCGGGGGAGCAAATGCCTTTCTTTGCCGTGAAATTGATAAATACCGGGCTTGCGGAACAATTTATCATTCACATGAAAACGGCGTTGTATGTGGGATTTTTGTGTGCTTCCCCTTATACGCTCTATTTATTGTACTGTTTTGTTTCCCCCGGGCTTTATGCCCAGGAACGCAAGTATGCCGTGCGGGTTGTAGGAAGCAGTTATCTGATGTTCATGATAGGCGTATGTGTCAGTTATTTTCTGATTTTCCCTTTGACTTTCCGTTTTTTGGGTACTTATCAGGTCAGCGCGGAAGTGGACAATATGATAACCTTGAATTCCTATATGGGGACCTTGTTCATGATGAACCTGGCGATGGGCATTGTCTTTGAGATTCCCATACTTTCCTGGTTGTTTGCCAAATTGGGTTTTATTTCTGCCCAATTCATGCAGCGCTACCGCAAACATGCCATTGTCATCATTCTAATCATAGCGGCATTAATTACGCCTACTTCCGATATTTTTACGCTTTTGCTGGTGGCTTTTCCCATGTGGCTGCTGTATGAAGTGAGCATCCTTATTGTGAAACGTGTTTGAGGACGGCTTGCAGTAGATGGAGAAAATTGCCGGGCGCTTGTTGATGTCGGGTTTTTGTTGTTTCCAGTTGCGAATAGTGCAAGTGCGTATGTATTCCACAGGGGTGGTGATGTCGCAAGCAATAGATAACAAAGTTTCCGGGTGAAGTACCTGCAACATTTGTTCAAAAAGTTTTAAGTTGCGGTAGGGGGTTTCAATGAATATTTGGGTGCGGTTTTCGAGCAAAGATTGCTTTTCGTAATTGCGCAAAGCCCGTGCACGTTCTTCCGGTTTCACGGGCAGATAGCCATTAAATGAAAAGTTTTGCCCGTTAAAGCCGGAAGCTATCAAGGCAAGCAGGATGGAAGAAGGTCCGACCAGTGGCACGACGGGATAATTGTGCTGATGCGCCAGGGCAACGACCTCCGCCCCCGGGTCGGCTATCCCGGGACAACCGGCTTCGGATATGATGCCGACATCATGACGGGCAAGGGCTTCAAGGCAGGCTTGGTAATCCTCCGGGGTTGAATGTTCGTTTACTTCCAGGAAAGTAACCGTATCCATGGTCCTTTGCGGGGTAATCCGTTTGAGAAAGGCACGTGTATTATTGGGATTCTCGGAAGCGAATGTGTTTATGGCAGCTATTTTCCTTAGGACTTCCGAAGGAATGACTGTTTCAAGGGCAGTATCGCCTAAGGTGTTCGGTATGAGGAATAATGTACCCATGGTCGGTTGTTGGAATTTATGATTTTATTTTTGCTCCAAAGTTAATGCCAATTCATTAATCCTTGTTATCTTTGTATAGCTAATTTGCAAAGAATATGAAATTAACCATTTTAGGAAGCGGGACATCGCAAGGAATTCCGGTAATCGCTTGTAATTGTGAGGTCTGTAAATCGACAGACAAACATGACAAGCGATTGAGATGTTCTGCCATGTTGGAGGTAAAAGGCAAACAATTGGTTTTTGATGCGGGACCTGATTTCCGTTACCAGATGTTACGCGCAGATGTGAAAGATATCCGGGCAATCTTGTTGACGCATGGCCATAAGGACCATGTCGGCGGTTTAGATGACGTGCGGGCTTTTAATTGGGTGAAAAAGGGAGGTGTGGATGTTTATGGAAATGAAGGGACAAGGGAAGTGGTTTACAAGGATTTTTCATACGCCTTTGCCGCTTTCCGTTATCCGGGAGTTCCGGAAATCAATTATCATGTTGTGGATAAAGCCCCTTTTTTTATTGATGATATCAAGATAGTGCCCATCCCGGTATTGCATTACAAAATGTGGATTTTGGGTTTCCGTATAGGGAATTTTGCTTACATTACAGATGCCAAGACCATTCCGGATGAATCCATGAAGTTGTTGGAAGGGGTTGATTATTTGGTCGTGAATGCCTTGAGGAAAGAAGACCATATCTCCCATTTTACTCTGTCGGAGGCATTGGCATTAGTGGAATACTTGAAACCTAAACAGGCATGGCTGACGCATATCGGCCATCAGATGGGGCTTGCTTCGGAGGTGTCAAAGGAATTGCCTGAAAGGGTGGAGTTGGCTTATGATACTTTTGTAACAGAAATTCCAGAACCCTGAGATAAAAAAGAGCAGACAAATTCTTTTTATGAATGTTGAATTTGTTATATTTGTGGGGTTTTAACAGAGTGGTGAAGGCAAGAGCCGGAAACTCTGTATTGTGTTAGTTTACAGTAATTTAATTAATAATAAATGGAAAACAGCGGAGAAAAAATAATAAAGATTAATATTGAGGAGGAGATGAAGTCGTCGTATATCGACTATTCCATGTCTGTGATTGTGGCGCGGGCGTTGCCTGATGTGCGTGACGGTTTGAAGCCGGTACATCGGCGGGTGCTTTTTGGAATGAATGAATTGGGATTGACTTCAGGAAAGCCATATAAAAAATCAGCGAGAATTGTCGGTGAAGTATTAGGTAAATACCACCCTCATGGGGATAGTTCAGTTTATATGGCAATGGTGCGCATGGCTCAAGAATGGTCTTTGCGTTATCCGCTGGTGGACGGGCAGGGGAATTTTGGTTCCGTCGATGGCGACAGTCCTGCTGCCATGCGTTATACAGAGGCACGCATGGCGAAGATTACAGAAGATATGCTCATTGATATCGACAAGAATACAGTGGACATGCTGGACAATTTCGACGGTTCGTTGAAAGAGCCAAGCGTGTTGCCTACCCGTATTCCTTATTTGTTGGTAAACGGGGCATCCGGTATAGCAGTAGGCATGGCAACCAATATGCCGCCCCATAATATCAACGATGCCGTGGATGCCATTTGCGCCTATATTGACAACAATGACATCGACATCGAAGACTTGATTAAAATCATCAAGGCACCGGATTTCCCGACAGGAGGTACCATTTACGGATACAGTGGCGTGCGGGAATCTTATCTGACCGGACGTGGACGGATTGTCATCCGTTCAAAGACTTCCGTAGAAGTGGATGACAAGGGAAGGGAGATGATAGTCGTGCATGAGATTCCCTACATGGTTAATAAAGCGGAGTTAATTTCCCGCATCGCGGATTTGGTGAATGAAAAGAAGATAGACGGCATTTCAGAAATCAATGATGAGAGTGACCGCGAAGGCATGCGCATTGTTATAAAACTGAAAAAGGAAGCCATTTCCAATGTAGTACTGAATACATTGCTAAAACATACGGCATTGCAGTCCTCTTTTGGGGTGAACAATGTGGCTTTGGTGCATGGACGTCCGAAATTGTTGAACCTGAAAGATGTCATTAAATATTTTGTAGAGCACCGGCATGATGTTGTTGTGCGGCGTACCCAATTTGAATTGCGCAAGGCTGAAGAGCGGGCACATATATTGGAGGGCTTGATTATTGCTTCTGATAATATTGACGAAGTCATCAAGATTATCCGTGCAGCCAAAAACCCGCAAGAAGCCCAATTCAATTTGATTGAACGTTTTAACCTGACAGACAAACAGGCTGCCGCCATTGTTGAAATGCGCCTACGGCAATTGACAGGACTGGAACAGGAAAAATTGCGGGCTGAATATGAGGAGATAGAAAAGTTGATAGCCCATTTGAATGATATCCTTGCCCATGTGGAATTGAGAATGCAAATTATCAAGGAAGAGTTGCTTGCCGTCAAAGCGCAATACGGAGACCCTCGCCGCACGGATATCGTCTATGCTTCTGAAGAATTTAATCCGGAGGATTTTTATGCCGATGAAGAAATGGTGATTACCATTTCACACATGGGATATATCAAGCGTACACCGCTTTCTGACTATAAGGTACAAAATCGGGGAGGGGTTGGCTCTAAAGGGTCTGCAACGCGTGACGAGGATTTTCTGGAGCACATGTTAATGGCAACCATGCACAATACCATGTTGTTCTTTACGGAAAAAGGTAAATGTTTCTGGTTGAAAGTATATGAAATTCCGGAAGGGACCAAACAATCGAAGGGGCGTGCCATCCAGAATTTGCTGAACATAGAGCCGGGAGACAAAGTAAAGGCATACGTGAATCTTTTGGATTTGAAAGACACGGATTATATCAATAGCAATTATATTGTGCTGTGTACCAAAAAAGGCATTATAAAAAAGACAACCTTGGAAGCCTATTCACGTCCTCGTCAAAGCGGAGTGAATGCCATTACTATTAAAGAAGGCGACCAATTGCTGGAAGCAAAACTAACGAATGGTGACAATGATATTATGATTGCCGTGAAATCAGGAAGGGCTATCCGTTTCCCGGAATCCAAAGTCCGTCCAATGGGACGAACTGCTGCAGGTGTCATCGGGATTTGGATGGAAGAAAGCGATGAAGCAATTGGCATGGTTTGTGTGGAACCGACCAATGCCAATATCTTAGTCGTTTCAGAGAAAGGATATGGGAAACGCTCTGCTATAGAAGATTATCGTATTACCAACCGTGGAGGAAAAGGAGTGAAAACTATAAACATGACAGAAAAAACAGGCAGTTTGATTTCCTTGATTGACGTGACAGACGAAGATAATCTGATGATTATCAACCGTTCCGGTTTGACAATCCGCATGGAAGTCAGCTCCTTAAGGGTTATGGGGCGCAATACTCAAGGCGTTAAACTGATTAATTTACGTCCTGATGATGCTATTGCCGCTGTTGCCAAAGTTTCTGCCTCCAAAGAAGAAGAAGCCATAGAAAGATTAGAGGATAACAATGAAAACGAAAAACTGTAATATAAAATTTATAAGTATGAGAAAATTATCTATTATTTTGGTTATGCTTTTCTGTGCAACCATGACGTATGCACAAAAGGGCAAAGTGACGCAAGCCAGCAGCTATTTTACTTCTGGCAAGTTGGATCAAGCGAAAAAAGTGATTGATGAAGCCATTCAGCACGAAGCTTGTGTGAATTTTGACAAGGCTTATTTCGTAAAAGGGCAAATTTACCAAGCCATTTGCGAGAGCCAAAATGCCGATTACAAGAAATTGGATCCTAATGCAGTAGATGTTGCATGGGAAGCTTTTCAAAAGGTCATTGAACTGGATGTAAAAGGAAAGTACACAAAACGTTTGGCAACCCAGTACAGCAATTTGGTTATTGACTTTACCAATAGGGCTATTGAATATTATAACAATGACCAATTTGCAGAAGCATTGGCTGCTTTCAAACGGGTATTGGAAATAGAAAATTCTCCAATCTTGACCGCAGACGCTCCGGCAAAAATTGACACTGCTGTCATTTTCAATGCTGCCATGACAGCGCAGAAAGCAGAGCAATGGGCTGATGCAGAAAAGTATTACAAAGAAGTATTGAAATACGACTATAATGCAGCCCAGGCATACGCGATGTTGTCCATTGTGTTAAGGGAAGAGGGAAAAGAGGAAGAAGCATTGGAATATTTGCACAAAGGTTATGAATTGTATCCGGATAATTCTTATATGTTGGTTGAATTGATAAACCACTACCTGTTAGGCGGTGAGCCCGAAAAAGCAGAAGTATATCTGGATGCGGCAATTAAACAAGACCCCAATAATGCTTCATTTTACCGTGCAAAAGGTACTTTGTATGAGAAGCTGGAACAACCTGCCAAAGCAGAAGAAATGTATAGAAAGGCTTTGGAATTGGATCCCAAGGATTTCTTGGCACAATACAACCTTGGAAACATCAAATTGTCTGAAGTTATTGAATTTCATAAGAAAGTGCAGGATATTGTAGATATCGATGAATACAATAAGGAAATGGAAAAAGTATTCGATGGTTATGCTTCTGTCATTCCGTATTTTGAGAGAGCTTTGGAACTGAATCCGACAGAGAAAAATACCATTTCAACGTTGAAAGAATTGTATTTCAAATTGAGAGACAGAGATCCGAAATACCAAGCTTTGTATGAAGAAATGGAAGCAAAATTAGGTCAAGCGACAGAGCAAGCAACAGAATAAATTAAAACGCATTTTCAACAAAGGCTGCCATCAGGCAGCCTTTGTTGTTTTGTTAAAAAGTGATACAATGACAACATTAATCATCATAATCATGTAAAAAACAACATCTTACTGATTTATTTTCTTCATTATATTTACATAATATAAATTCTTGGACATCATAAATACAGGATTTATGTGATTAGTATGATTTTTTTCTTATACCAATATTTGTTTTTTTCCAAGCATTCGTTAACTTTGAACTTCCAATGTTTTCATTCAAATGTAGAGTAATATGTTTCAAGGGAAAGTTGCTATTATTACGGGCGCATCTTCAGGTATCGGAAAGGCTTTAGCATACGAATTAGCTCATCATGGAGCCAAATTGGTTATTGCAGCACGAAATTTAGAAGAATTGTCTCAGATAGCACAAGATTTAAATAACAAAGGCACAGAAGTTTTACCTGTCCGCACAGATGTTACGCAAGAAACTGATTGTAAGCAATTAATTGAAAAAGCCTACCATCATTTCGGGCAAATCGATATTTTGATAAATAATGCAGGCATTTCCATGCGTGCCATATTGGAAGAATTGGATACCAGTGTTTTACATCGGGTCATGGATGTCAATTTTTGGGGTACCGTTTATTGTTCCAAATATGCTTTGCCTTATTTATTACAAACTAAAGGCAGCTTGGTTGGCATCATATCCATAGCCGGCTTTATCGGTTTGCCCGGACGAACAGGTTATGCTGCCAGCAAATTCGCTGTACGCGGTTTCTTGAACACCGTGCGTATTGAAAATATAAAGAAGGGATTGCATGTTTTGGTTGCCGCACCAGGCTTTACGGCTTCTAATATCCGCAAAACGGCTTTGGATGCCCAGGGACACCAACAAGGAGAAAGCCCCAGGAATGAGTCTGGCATGATGAGTGCCGAACAATGTGCCAGAATTATCGTAAAAGGCATCCGTAAACGGAAACGGGAAATCATAATGACCTTTGTTGAGGGCAAATTAGCTGTATTCTTAAGCAAATGGTGGCCGACTTTGGTGGACAAACTGAGCTATTCTCACATGGCGAAGGAACCTAATTCTCCTTTCAAATAGAACTTATGAAAACTATTTTTATTTTCATCAGCCTGCTTTGCGTTTTTTCGCTTCAATCAAAGGCACAACTGCTCTATCCTGAAGTCATGGAAAAACGGCAAAGTTTCATTGTCCCCATTGAAAATGAAGATAGCTTGTTATACTGCAATTTCCTGCCCCGCCTCCCCTATTTATGCTTGCCTAATTCCACCATAAAAAATCCAAGTGTGCGGTACGCCATACAAAATTTGCAACGCACGTGTTATGATGACCCGGAATTGCAGCGTTCAATCAGAACATTACTTCGTTATACAAGAAACCTGCAAGTAAAATATGCCGTTGAATACCTGCAATGGTATATACAACGCAACATTTCCAAACAACTTCATGCGCTGGAAAACATACAGGCACATATTACAGCTGATAGCTTGCGACTTACGGATTCCTTGGCGAAAAATGAAGAGGCATACTTGGATACGGACCTGCAAATCTTAGCCAATTATATCCGGAGCGACAGCAACTATCTGTGGCTTCAGAAGGCGGGGCGTGATTCCGTGTGCGTACAAATCGGAAGCTCCGTTGACTCCTCCTTCACCTTCTGGATGAACAACAACAAAATGAGATATTACCGCCTTTGGGTTGGGAACCTGTCCGGCGATACCATCGGGACATGGATACAGGTACTTCCTAAAGGCAATTGCCTGAAAATTTATGCGGACAAAGAAGCCTACCAATCTTCAACATTGGAGCGTATCCCTCCCAAAAAAGATACCCCTATCCATAATCCCCCGCCTAAAGAATACTTTATTCCGGCACAGGTAGAAACCGGTACGCTGAAACGACGTTATTGGACTTACTATTCTGAAGTCGAAATTGCGCTAAGCCAAGGGACATTGAAGAATTGGTCCAGCGGAGGTGAAAATTCCTTTTCCTTATTGAGCAACTTGCGCTATTACTGGAATTACAACCGCAATAAGACCAGTTGGGAAAATTGGATGCATTATCGCTTGGGATTCATGAAAAACGGAGATGAAGAAATGAGGAAAAACGAAGACCGTTTCGAGCTCAATTCCAAACTGGGACAAAAAGCCTTCAAGCATTGGTATTACACCGCCCAGTTCAACATGGTGACCCAATTATTCAATTCCTACGAATATCCTGAGGATGCCGAACGGCAAATGGTTGCCAATTTTATGAGTCCCGGTGACTTTACGCTATCCTTGGGTATGGACTACAAACCCAACGACAACTTTTCCCTGGTGATCTCCCCTATTGCAGGAAAATGGACCTTCGTCAGGGACACGGTAGGCGTGGACGCCAGCCGCTATGGGGTCACCGAAGCCGGCAAACGCTTCAAACGCGAGGCAGGTGCCCAAATCAACCTAAGCAACAAAATGAACGGTTTGTTTAAAATCATCGATTGGTCAAACGAATTGAAACTGTTCATGAGCTATGAAAAAAAGGACAAATACACCACCATCGACGAGGAAGAACAACGGAAGAACCTCCCCTTGACCGTTAATTGGAAAATGACACTGAACTTCAAGATAAACTACTTTATGTCAGCTTCCATTTACACGGAAACCGTTTATGATGAGAGTTTTTCCAGAAAATTGCAATTCAAGGAAAATCTAAGTTTAGGAATGAAATTCAGATTCTAAGCATAACAATAAAAGGAAGGATATGATAAATTTTGAAAACACGGAAATTGTGAATATGGTTATCCACCACATCGGTAACAAATTTGAAGGCGGAGAAATCACCCTTTCCAACGACTGTTTCCTGCCGGAAGACACGGACGTTTTAAATTTACTGAAAACCCATTTCCTTTCGGCATTCAAAAAAGACGCTTATTATCACTTTTTGCCGTATGCTGAAGAATATATGAATAATCCAGTATATGCCTCTGCATCAACCATCTTTGATGATGACGGGGCATTCTATTCCCAGTCTGTCGAAATCGCCACACACCTTTACGAACAGTCCAATAACCCTAACATAAAACCCGGTGAGGTCTATATCGTCCATTTCCGCAACTGCAACATTGAAGAAGGAGTATGCGATGCCGTCGGGGTTTTCAAGTCGGAAACAAAAGACACCTTCTTGAAAATCATACTTGACAGAGACACCTACCAGCTGGTTGGCGAATCGGGCATCAACATCAAGAAACTGGATAAGGCATGCCTCATTTTTAACGTAAACCGTCCCGGGGGATACAAAGTGTGCGCCATAGACAAAACCAACAACAAAGAAGCCCTCTACTGGATGGACGGTTTCCTGGGACTGGTGCCTACGGAAGACAGTTACTTCCAGACGTCCAACTACTTGAACCTCTGCAAGGATTTCGTCCGCGACATTTACAATCAAGACAACGATGTCCCGCGGGCAGACCAAATTGATATGCTCAACCGTTCCATCAACTTTTTCAAGGACGTGGACGTGTTTTCCGAAGACCGTTTCAAGGAAGAAGTGGTGCAAGAACCCGAAGTCATCAACGCTTTCGAAAACTTCAAGGCACAATACGAGACCGACAACAATATCGAATTGCCCCAGCAATTCCCCGTATCCAACTATGCCGTGCAGGATGAAAAGAAATATTTCCGCCACGTGCTGAAACTGGACAAAAACTTCCATGTCTATATTCACGGTGAACGGAAATACATTCGGAAAGGATATGACCCGGAACGTGACATGAACTATTACATGCTTTATTTCCGCAATGAAGAATAACCGCATAAAGACCATATTGAAAATAAGCCTGCCGCTCCTTGTGCTCGGGATTGCTGTTGCCGGTTGGGGATTTTACTACTTTGTCCAGAAACCCAACACCACCGTTAAAGACAATGGCATCATCTACATTCGCAAAGGCGATTCCTTTGAGACTGTCATGCAGGCCCTGCTTAGTAAGCGCTATATCAAAAACGAATACACCCTTCGCCAGGTCGCCCGGCTGAAACAATACCCCCGCCTGGTCAAAGCAGGACGTTACCGCATTCAGGACGGGATGAGCAACAACCAATTGGTCAACATGCTCCGGGCGGGCAACCAGGAAGCCGTCCCCTTCACCTTCAACAACATCCGCACATTGCCGGACTTTGCCCGGACTGCCAACCGGCAATTGGGCATCGATTCCGCTGCCTTCATGTCCCTGGTGAAAGACACCCTCTTTCTCGATTCCTTGGGCTTCACTCCTGCCACCTTTATTGCCATGTTTATCCCCAACACCTACCAAATCTACTGGAACACCTCCCTCCCCGCCTTCATTAAGCGGATGCATGCCGAATACCGCAGGTTCTGGACCCCTGAACGGTTGGAAAAAGCCGGGAAAGCCGGATTCACCCCCATTGAAATCAGCACAATAGCCTCCATCGTGGAGGAAGAGACCACCGTCTCCGCCGAATATCCCGTCATTGCGGGCGTGTACATCAACCGCCTCCGCAAAGGCTGGAAAATGGAGGCGTGCCCCACCTTGAAATTCGCCTTGGGGGACTTCACCATCCAACGGGTGCTGGACCGCCACAAGCAGGTCGAATCCCCCTACAACACTTACAAATATGCCGGGCTTCCCCCCGGTCCCGTCCGGATGCCTTCGCCCCGCGCCATCGACGCCGTGCTGGACTACCAACACCATGATTACATGTTTTTCTGTGCGAAGAGCGACTTTTCCGGCACCCATCATTTCTCGCGCACCCTTCGGGAGCACAACCGCCATGCCCGAGAATACCATCGGGCACTTGACCGGATGAGAATCTACTAATCCTTTCCCTGCCATCACGCTTCTTTTTTCCGTTCCTGCCCCGGCACGAACGGATTTTCCGCATCCCTATGCTGCCCCGCATAGCGACTTTCCGCCATGCTCCTGCCTTGCCGCCCATTTTCTTCTTGGTTGCTTGTAGGTTGCTCTGTGGTTTCTTATAGATATCCCCTTCTTAATTCCTTCTTATGTCCTTCTTAACTCCTTATCATCTCCTTCCTCTGATGGAGATAATATGGAATTTATTTGGATATATGAAATAAAATATCTACTTTTGTAATTTAGCATCCCATAAGAAACCTACAAGCAACATAAAAGGGAGCTGGGACACAACGGAGTGGCAAACGGCAAGGAGGAAAATATTCCGCGGACAGCGCGATATTCTGGCACAAACGCTTGGCAGTCTCAAAGAAAATATGTACCTTTGCGCCCGATAAATAAATTTTTATACTAATAATCAAATAATTATGTTGAATCATTACGAGACCGTTTTCATTACAACTCCCGTTTTATCTGACCAACAGATAAAGGAAGCGGTGGAAAAATTCAAGAGTACCATCACGGAGAATGGTGGGACGATTGAGCACGAAGAAGCTTGGGGACTTCGCAAGCTGGCTTATCCGATCCAGAAAAAAACGACCGGATTCTACCATCTGTTACAGTTCGAGGCTGAAGGCGCTTTAATTGACAAATTGGAGACAGCCTACCGGCGTGACGAAAGAGTTATCCGTTTTTTAACGTTCAGATTAGACAAGTATGCCTATGAGTATACTTTGAAAAGAAGAAGTAAATACACAGCTAAACAAGAGGAGAAATAAGCCATGACACAGAACGATAGCGAAATCAGATACCTGACCCCCCCAACGGTGGATGTGAAAAAGAAGAAGTATTGCCGTTTCAGAAAGGCAAGAATCAAGTTCATTGATTACAAGGACCCCGAGTTCTTGAAGAAATTTTTGAACGAGCAAGGAAAAATCCTTCCCCGGAGGATTACGGGTACTTCCTTGAAGTATCAGAAGAAAGTCGCAACTGCAGTGAAGAGAGCAAGGCATCTCGCATTGTTGCCCTACGTAACCGATTTAATGAAATAATAAAAGGAGGACACGAAATGCAGATTATATTATTGACAGATATCGCAAACCTGGGCCACAAGGATGACATTATCAACGTGAAGCCCGGATATGGTCGCAATTACCTTATTCCGCAAGGGTATGCAATCCTTGCTACGGAATCGGCAAAGAAGATTGTGGCAGAGAACATCAAGCAGCGCGCGCACAAGGAAGCCAAGCTGAAGGCCGAGGCTGAAGAGCTTGCAGCCAAGCTGGCAGAACTGAAGTTGAGCATTGGCGCCAAGACCAGCAGCACAGGCAAGATATTCGGTTCTGTAAATAATATCATGATTTCTGAAGCTCTTGCAGCACAGGGATTCGATATTGACCGGAAGAAAATCTTATTGAAGGATATTAAAGAAGTGGGAACCTATTCGGCAGTCATCAAACTTCACCGCGAGGTGAAAGTGGAAGTGCCTTTTGAGGTGGTTTCCGAATAATAAACTAAAGTCATTAACGGACTATAAACGTATTTCCAAACATATTCCAAACGTGAAAAGGCGTCCTGTTGTAAAGGGCGCTTTTTTTATGCCCGGCATGGAAAAGTAAAGCCCGCATGGAGGTTTTCCTATGCGGGCTTGGGTTTACAGGGTATTTTGTTTCAGTTGTTCCACGTAGTGGTCGATGCGTTGCATTTCCTTGGGGATGTCAATGCCTTGCGGACAGTGGGGATTGCATTGCCCGCAGGCGATGCAGTGGTTTGCCTGCCTGAGCTTGGGCACACTGCGGTCGTATCCTATCAGGAAAACACGCCTGGCTTTGCGGTAGTTTTCGTCTTGCGCATCTATGGCGATATTCCCCTCATTCAAGCATTTGTTGTAATGCAGAAGGATTGCCGGAATGTCAAGCCCGTATGGGCAAGGCATGCAATATTTGCAGTCGTTGCAGGGGATGGTGTCAAATTGCATCATCATGGTGGCTGTCCGTTGCAGGAAGGCGAAGTCATCCCCGGACAATGGTTGCAAGGGTGAATAAGTGCGCAAATTATCTTGCAGGTGCTCCATGCGTGTCATTCCGCTGAGCACGGTCAAGACATCCGGAAAGCTGCCGGCAAAGCGGAATGCCCAAGAGGCAACGGAACTTTCGGGCGAGCGCTTTTTGAACTCAGCCACGACATTGTTGGGGACGTTGGAAAGCCGTCCGCCCAAGAGAGGTTCCATGATGACGGCAGGAATGTTGCGTTTTGCCAATTCGTTGTAGAGGTATTCGGCATCCGTGTTGCGCGGGTTGATTTGTTTAGCGTATTTCCAATCCAGGTAGTTGAGTTGGATTTGCACAAAGTCCCATTTGTAGTGGTCGTGTTCTGCAAGCAGGCGGTCGAAAACTTCGATGTCGCCATGGTAGGAAAAGCCGAGGTTGCGGATGCGTCCTGCCTTGCGTTCTTCGAGGAGGAAGTCGAGCATGCCATTGTCCAAGTAACGTTTCTCGTATTCTTCCATTCCTTTTCCCGGCGCCGCCATGCCTATCCCGTGCAGGAGAAGATAATCAATGTAATCGACTTGCAGTTCTTTCATGGAGTTGTGGTACATGGCGATTGATGCCTCGCGCGTCCAGGTGGAAGGCGCAAAGTTGGAGATTTTCGTGGCAATGAAGTATTTTTCCCTCGGGTGGCGGCTCAAGGCGATGCCGGTGGCATGTTCCGATTTTCCCCGACAATATGCGGGGGAAGTGTCAAAGTAGTTCACTCCGTGCGCAATGGCATAGTCCACCATGTCATTGACCATTTGCTGGTCGATTTCTTCGTTGCCTTCCCGTGCGCTCCTTCCCCCTACGGAAGGAAGCCGCATCATGCCGAATCCCAGGAGCGAGACTTTGTCTCCGGTGGAAGGATTGGTGCGGAAGGTCATTTGCCCTTCAGGAATGCCAACCCCGGTTGATGCCTGCTTGTCTTTGCCCTTACATGCGGCAAGCCCTGTTGCTGCAATTCCGGCAACACCTGCCCGTTTCAGGAATTCGCGTCGTGATATATTATTTTTGTCTTCCATATCTATTGTATTCTTGTTTTTCCAATTTCAAATTTCCCTGTGCATTTCACACCCTTCGACATAAATGGCGCTAAAGGGACGCGCTGGGCAAAGGTTCTCGCATGCCCCGCATCCGATGCAGCGTTCCGTATTGATTGCCGGGATTTGCAGGGAATCGGGATTGCCCGGTTCGGAAGGTATCATGGTGATGGCACCTGCCGGGCAATGGCGTGCGCAGTTGCCGCAAGGCTGTCCGTCGGTCAGAGGGACACAGTTTTCCCGTACCCATACCGCATGTCCTATTTGCGTGGCTGATTTGTCAGCCAGCGTAATCGGGCGTATAGCCCCTGCCGGGCATACCTCGGAGCATTTTACACATTCGGGTCGGCAATAGCCTCGTTCATAAGACATTTCGGGCTGCATCAAGTTTTGCAGGTCTGTCGAAGGACGTAGCACCCCGTTGGGACACACGGACACACAGAGTTGGCATGCCGTGCAATGCTGGGCAAAGTTCCGGATGCTTGTTGCTCCCGGCGGAACTATCCGGGTAGCCCTATTGGGTATTTTTTTGTCTTCAATGACTGCCAGTCCCCCATCCACTTTCTTTTCCTGGGCTTTTAACGCAGCCGCAGAGACTGCCATAGCCGTTGCCGTGAGGAAAGTGCGGCGGGCATTGTTTGTTTGCGCTCCGGACGGGGTTTGTCCTGCCGGTGCGGTTTTCTTTGCGGGATGGGCATAGGTAATGGCTTCCTTGTGGCATTTCCCGATGCAGTCCATGCAGGCGACACAACGGGTGTAATCTATCCTGTGGTTTTTAATGTCAATGCAAGCAGCCTTGCAGTTGCGGGCACAAAGTTTGCAATTGACGCATTTGTTTGTGTCAATCACCGGTTTCAGCCAAGAGTAGCGCGCCAATACCCCGAGTATAGTGCCAACGGGGCAAACCGTATTGCAGTATGTCCTGCCGTTCTTCCATGCCAATATTGCCAGAATAACGAAAGTCAAGGCAGCAATTATGAAAGTGGGCAGGCTTTTCAGCCATACTTCCGTCCTGTAAAACGTATAGGAATCGGCACGCTCGGCGAAGTATGCCAAGAGGTTGTTGCCCCATTGGTACAAGGGAGCGAAAAGGTTGCTTGCTATACGTCCGTAAGAACTGTAAGGCGCAAGCAATGCCACGAACGAGCCGATTCCGGCAATGAGGGCAATGACAAACAGGGCAAGCATCCCGTAACGCAGCCATGATTTGGCAGGGGAATAGGCGTATCTGTTTTTTTTGACTTTTTTCCCAAACCATGCCACAATGTCCTGAAATACCCCCAATGGGCAAATGACGGAACAATATACTCTGCCCAACCCAAGGGTGAGCAGTACTAAAAATAAAACAACTCCCACGTTTAATGCCAAAACTGCCGGGAGAAATTGGATTTTTGCCAGCCACCCCAACCATGCATGCAATGTGCCAGTGAAATCCAAGAACAGCAAGGTCACGGCAATGAAAAACAAGGTCGCCAACATTACTCTAATTTTACGCAACATAAGCTATCCGATATTTTGTAATTGACTAATATTTTTATTTGCAGCAAAATTATAATGAAAATGCCAAGATGCCATAAACAATTTACAGTTAATGCTACCATTATTACAGATTTGCTTTTTTTCATTACCTTTGCGAATGAAAAAGGGATTGGATTTTATGGATGGACAATATATAGAGCTGAAAGGTGTACGGGTACACAATTTAAAGAATATCAACCTCCGCATAGGATTAAACAAGTTGATAGTCATTACCGGCGTGTCAGGGAGCGGAAAGTCTTCCTTGGCATTTGACACGTTATATGCGGAAGGCCAACGGCGTTATGTGGAAAGCCTGTCGGCTTATGCACGCCAGTTCCTGGGGCGTTTGAATAAGCCTGAGTGCGATTACATCAAAGGGATTCCGCCTGCCGTGGCGATAGAACAACGGGTCATCAGTTCTAATCCACGCTCCACTGTCGGAACTTCAACAGAGATATATGATTATTTGAAATTATTATATGCCCGTGCCGGCAGGACTTTTTCTCCTGTCAGCGGAAGGGAAGTCAAACGGGATAATGTGGACAGTATTACAAAATATGTTTTGGAAGAGGAAGGCAAAACTGTTGTGATTCTTTGTCGCCCAGATGCATATATCCACGATAAGAGCGTGTTGCAAGCTTTTTTGAACAAAGGTTTTGTGCGCCTAAAAACTCCGGAAGGCTATGTCCGCATAGAGGACGTGTTGGAGGAAGCATGCCCGTTGCCTCACGAAGAAGAAATTTATTTGGTTGTTAACCGTTTGACGGTCAATCGAGAGCAGGATACAATTTCCCGCATTTCCGAGTCTGTGGAAACAGCCCTTTACGAAGGGAAAGGGACATGTTTCATCGAAGCTGATGGGAAAATGCGTTTATTTTCAAATCGTTTCGAGGAAGACGGCATGATTTTTGACGAGCCTTCCGTCAATATGTTCAGTTTTAACTCCCCCATTGGAGCTTGCCCCCGTTGTGAAGGGTACGGCAAAATATTGGGGATTGATGAAAATTTGGTGATTCCCAATAAATCTTTGAGCGTATATGAAGATGCCGTGATGTGCTGGAGGGGGGAAAAGATGGGTGAATGGAAAAATGAATTGGTCCGCAATGCCCATAAAGCAAATTTTCCTGTCCATACTCCTTATTATTTGCTGAAACCGTCAGAAAAAGAACTTTTATGGAACGGGAGCCCCTACTTTGGCGGTATCAATGATTTTTTTGCTTACCTGGAATCCAAAAAATACAAAATTCAGAACCGTGTTATGATTGCACGGTACACCGGCAAGACTGTTTGCCCGGCATGCCGCGGCACACGTCTGAAGCCAGAAGCCTCTTATGTGAAAATCGGCGGTAAATCTCTGCCAGAATTGGTAGAGGTACCAATCCTTGAATTGAAAGCATTTTTTGATAACCTGCAATTGGATGATTTTCAAGCAAAGGTGGCAGAACGCATTTTGCCAGAAATTCGGAATCGCCTGGAATTCTTAATGGAGGTCGGCTTGGGCTATCTGACATTAAACCGGCTTTCCTCCACATTATCAGGCGGTGAATCCCAACGCATCAACCTGGCAACATCTTTAGGTTCTGCCTTGGTGGGTTCGCTGTATATTTTGGATGAACCAAGCATTGGCTTGCATTCCCGTGATACAGCTCAGCTTATCAAGGTGTTAAAGAAATTGAGGGATTTGGGAAACACAGTGGTTGTTGTTGAACATGACGAAGACATCATCAATGCGGCTGATGAAATCATTGATATCGGTCCTTTAGCGGGATATGCAGGTGGCGAGGTTGTTTTTCAAGGGAATGTTGGGCAAATGCAAGAAGCCCATACTTTAACTGCCGATTATCTTTTGGGACGGAAAAAGATTGAAATTCCTGCCCGTCGCCGGAAATGGAAAGAAAAAATCACAGTGTCAGGGGCTACAGAAAATAACCTGAAAAACATTACAGTGGATTTCCCCTTAAAAATCATAACTGCCATAACAGGCGTAAGTGGCTCAGGAAAAAGCACTTTAATAAAAAAAATATTGGTACCGGCACTGAAGAGAGCCTTCGGTGAGGCTCCGGAACATATCGGCAGTTTTGATAAACTGGAAGGCGATTTACAGGTTATCCATGGAGTGGAATTTATAGACCAAAATCCTATTGGCAAATCAACCCGTTCTAATCCTGTTACTTATTTGAAAGCGTGGGATGATATCCGAAGGTTGTTTGCTGACACAAAAACAGCGCAATTGCGGGGATTCAAGCCATCTCATTTTTCCTTTAACGTTCCTGGCGGACGCTGCGAAGAATGTCAAGGCGAAGGAGTTATTAAAGTCGAAATGCAATTCATGGCAGATGTATATTTGCCTTGCGAACATTGCAAAGGGCACCGTTTTAAAGACGAAGTCCTGGAAATTGAATTCCGAGGAAAAAATATATATGATGTTTTGGAATTGACTGTAGATGAAGCTATTGATTTTTTCAAACAAGGAAAAAGCTATCTCGAACGCGGCATCGTGGATAAATTGCAGAAGTTAGCTGACGTTGGCTTAGACTATGTCAAGCTGGGGCAAGCCTCGAGTACGCTTAGTGGAGGTGAAAATCAACGCTTGAAACTGGCGTACCATTTAAGTAAAGAAAATGCAGACCCCACTCTTTTTATTTTTGATGAGCCTACAACGGGCTTGCATTTTCATGATATACATAAATTGATGGACGCTTTCAATGCTTTGATAGAGCGAGGACATTCCATTATTGTTATTGAGCATAATTTGGATGTAATCAAATGTGCTGATTATATTGTGGATTTAGGTCCAGAGGGTGGAGAAAACGGAGGTTCTATCGTATTTGCAGGTACGCCGGAAGAATTGGTGCTGTGCGAACAATCCTATACCGGCCATTATTTAAAAGAGAAGTTGCAATAAGGTTGAGTTATATGAAAAAAATTATTGATTTTATAATTAAAGAAAAGAGGATATTGAACGCTGATATGTTTTTATTGGTGTTGTATTCCCCGGAATTGCCCCATATAAAAGCAGGGCAATTCGTTAATGTAAAAGTAGATGGTGAGCCCTCTACCTTTTTACGCCGCCCCATTTCTGTCCATAATGTGGATGAGGATAAGGGATTGCTTTATTTGCTGATTAAAATAGCCGGTAAAGGCACCATGCAATTAAGCAAGCTCCAAAAAGGGGAAAAGCTAAATATCATACTTCCTTTGGGTAATGGTTTCACCGCCCCTGTTGGTCAACACTGTCTTTTAATCGGCGGAGGCGTAGGAATAGCGCCGCTTTTGCATTTGTCTAAAAAATTAACCCAGGAAGGATTAGAACCCGTTGTCTTGATAGGTACACGCAGCAAAAAAGATATTGTATTGCAAGATGAATATGAAAAATACGCAAAAGTATATTATACAACTGAAGACGGAACATACGGAGAGCAAGGCTACCCTACCCAACATTCTATTCTAAACGAGCATTTTGACCATATTTATTGCTGTGGACCTCTCCCTATGATGAAAGCAGTCGCGCAATATGCTTATTCTCATCATGTTTATTGTGAAGTTTCACTTGAAAATACTATGGCATGCGGTATCGGGGCTTGTCTTTGTTGCGTAAACGACACTAAGGAAGGTCATAAATGCGTGTGCACAGATGGTCCAATTTTCAATATAAATGATTTAAAATGGCAGAATTAAAAATAGATCTTGGCAATGGCTTAAGATTGGATAATCCAGTTTTAACAGCCTCTGGAACCTTTGGATATGGAATAGAATTCCAGGATTTTATCAATTTAAACTGTTTGGGAGGTTTCATTGTAAAAGGGACTACTTTGCATCCCCGTGAGGGTAATCCCTACCCCCGAATGGCAGAAACTCCTGCCGGCATGTTAAATGCTGTCGGGCTTCAAAATAAAGGTGTCGATTATTTTATTGAACATATTTATCCGGAAATAAAAGATATACAATCCAATATTCTGGTTAATGTTTCCGGAGCTTCTGTTGCAGATTATGTCGCGACAGCAGAAAAAATCAATGAATTGGACAGAATCCCCGGCATAGAATTAAATATCTCATGCCCTAATGTTAAAAAAGGCGGCATGGCATTCGGCACTAATTGTTCCTCAGCGATGGAAGTCGTGAAAGCCGTCCGTAATGTCTATCACAAACATTTAATGGTCAAACTATCTCCCAATGTAACCAATATTCAAGAAATAGGGCTTGCAGTAGAATCTGCAGGGGCAGATTCCGTATCGCTGATAAATACAGTACTTGGCATGGCAATAGATGTGCAAAAACGGCGAGCTGTATTAAGCACAATTACGGGCGGATTAAGCGGGGCTTGTATTAAACCCATTGCCTTGCGCATGGTATGGCAAGTCGCCCAGGTCGTTAAAATTCCTGTTGTCGGTTTGGGAGGTATCATGTCAGCTACAGACGCTATTGAATTTCTTTTGGCAGGAGCATCAGCCATACAGATCGGTACTGCAAATTTCATCGATCCGACAATAAGCATCAAAGTGATAAATGGGCTTCAAACCTACTTGGAGGATAACGGTTTCCATTCTGTAAAAGAAATCATAGGCATCATAAACAAATAGTAATTATCTTTCTGCCTTTAGAAATGCGGGCGTGTCGAGACCGACATGCCCTTTTTATTCCTGCCATCCCTTCGGAAAAGACAGGACCAAATCAAACATTATCCAGGTAACACACCCTCCAATTCCCCGTTCCTCCGCCTATGCCAACCAAAGGAAGAACAAAGTATCACCAGAAGTGAACCGGAGATGATACGGGAACAGACCGTGTACAGACCGTGAAAACGATTAAAACACAACGGCTAACGATAAAAAGAAGTAAAGGCAAAAGAAAAATGGGACTATTTTGCACAGCCACTTTATTTTTCATGACTCTCATGTTCATATATTTGAAAGCTTCCGTCATCAAAAAGGAGGATTATACTTTTTATTTTTTTGGAAGCAGGCAAGGGAGGATTGGTTGTTTCTTTTTTCTTTTCAGTAATCGAAGAAACGGAAGGCAGAGAGAAAAGAGTAAGTTCTTTTTCTTTTTCAAATTCCGGGAATGGTATTGCAGTATTTTTATTATTTATCGTATTGTTATACATGGCACCTTTTCCAGATATTAACCAATTCATATTTACTTCCGGAAAAACTTGAACTATTTTATTCAATATTTCAAACCCTGGTTTACTACGCCCACTCAAGATATGAGAGATTGCAGAAGCGTTTACACCGATAATAGTCGCAAAACGAGCCGCATTCATTTTTTTTTCATCCAATAATTGTTTGAATCTCTCTTGCATATTGTCACATTTTATTGTTACAAATGTAATCACAATAAACCAAAAAACCAAATTACATTTGTAATTCTTGTAAATTACAAATGTAATCGCATATTCCATGAGTGATATATTATTCAATTGCAAAGTGCAGGGAAATAGAGTTAACGTACTTATATTTTCCATTCATATAAATAATAATAACTATCTTATTTATTGATATATAGTTTTCAGTTTTAACGATTTTTTGTATGATTTGTAGTCCTATTTGACCATTGACATGAATACACTTAAAGTTTTGTTGATAGATAATCAGTTATAAGTATCTGAATATAATGACATTTATATCAAAATTGTTCGTATATGTAAATAAATAATATGCATTCCTCCATGCTATCAACTTTACTTACTTAAGCCCATATTATTTGTTGTACAAATGTAATGTTTTACCTAATCAATTAAGTTACAATTGTAATTAATGAGATGCTTTTATTTCTCATAAATTCTCTGTACATTTGATGAAATTTAAAACGTAAGAATATGACCATTGTAGAAAAACTATCCTTGCTTAGAGAGATAATGGAACGCGACAATCTGGATGCTTATATTGTATCTGGAACAGATCCTCATAATAGTGAGTATCTCCCCGCAGCCTGGAAGCAACGGGAATGGATTTCTGGTTTTACAGGTTCTTTTGGTACAGTCGTTATAACCAAGAACGATGCCGGATTATGGACAGATACCCGCTATTTTATTCAGGCTGAACAACAATTAAAAAACACGGGAATCCAATTGCATAAATTGAGAATACCTGGAGCTGTTGATTATCCGGAATGGCTTGCCACTACTCTTCCTGCCCAAAGCCGTGTCGGAATAGACAGTTTTTGCATTTCGGTAAGCGAAATGGCTCATTTAAAACAGGTTCTGGAAATTAATTCATGCGAAATTATAGAAAAAACAGATTTGTTGGGCGATATATGGAAAGAGCGCCCTGCTTTGCCTGATGCTCCCCTGTTTACTGTGCCGACAGAAGTCGCCGGAAAGTCCGTTCCTGAAAAAATAGATTTCATTCGCCAAGTACTGCAACAGCGGCAGGCGGATTATTTTATATTCAGCGCATTGGATGAAATTGCCTGGCTGTATAACATTCGCTGTAATGACATTGAATATAATCCTGTAGCAATCAGTTATGCTGTTGTGGGAAAAGATAAAGCTTGGTTATTTGTGAAACGGACAAAAGTTTCATCCACAATTTATAAAGAATTGCAAAGAGAAGGTATTGAAATACAAGATTATCACCAAATACTGCTTTTCTTGGATGAAATAGAAAAGGGAACCTGTTTCTGTATTGACTCGACAACGTTGAATTATGCCATTTATAACCGAATCCTTTCACATGGCAAGGTAAAAGATACGCTGTCTCCCATTATTTTGGCTAAAGCCATAAAAAATGATACAGAGATAGCCGGCATCCGGGATGCCTGTATTAAGGATGGCGTTGCTATGGTAAAATTCTTTTATTGGTTATATCAAAATCTTGACAAGTCGTTGACAGAATGCGGTGTTTCCGAACGACTGACTGCATTCCGTGCAGCTAACGAAAGCTATGTATCCGATAGTTTTGAAAACATATCAGCTTATGGAAGCAATGCTGCTCTTCCCCATTATTCTGCCAGCCCTGGACGGGATGCCGTATTGCAACCGAGAGGTTTGTATTTAGTTGACTCTGGAGGACAATATACTCATGGGACGACCGACATTACCCGCACGATACCTTTGGGCGAATTAACTACCCAGGAAAAGGAAGATTATACCCTTGTGCTGAAAGGCATGATAGCTTTGAGTGCTGCCGTCTTTCCGGAAGGCACCCGAGGATGCAACATAGACGCCATTGCACGGTACCCCTTGTGGCAGACTTACAGAAATTTCGGTCACGGGACCGGCCATGGAGTCGGTTTTTTCCTCAATGTGCATGAAGGTCCGCAAGCCATCCGGCAAGACTTGAAGGACCAAGCGCTTCTTCCGGGAATGGTGACTTCTAACGAACCCGGTATCTATCGAGAAAATAGTCATGGCATCCGCCATGAAAACATGCTTTTATGCGTCTCTGCAACCAGTAATGAATTTGGAAGATGGTATAAGTTTGAAACATTAACACTTTGCTATTTTGATACCTCAGCTTTATGCCTCGAATTACTGACACCAGATGAAATAAAATGGTTAAATGATTATCACCAAATTGTTTATAAGAAATTGTCGCCTTATTTAACGCAACAAGAAGCCAGTTGGTTAGCAGAGAAAACCAAACTCATATAATTTATAGAATCCCGGATTTTTTTGTTCGGGATTCATTTTAATAACTACATGACGCAACCTTTTATTATTTTTGCATCTTCATTATAAACGTCAATGTGCAATTTAGAGCAAATAATAGATAAATGCAAGAAAGGAGACAACATGGCGGCAGGAAAGCTATACAATATGTTCTCAGCCAAAATGTTTGCTATTTGTCTTCGTTATGCTAGAGATCGAATGGAAGCAGAGGATACTTTGCAAGATGGCTTTATCAAAGTGTTTGACTCTATTAAGCAGTATAACGGGAAAGGTTCTTTTGAAGGATGGATGAAGCGGATTTTTATCAATATGTCCCTTGAGAAATTCCGAAAAGAACAACCCATTCAGTTGATGGAAGAGTTGCCTGACACGGAAGATACTGACATTGACGAAGAGGTGCAAATACCTGCGAATGTATTGCAACAATTTATTCAGGAGTTGCCTGAGAAATATAAAATGGTGTTCAATCTTTATGTTTTGGAAGAAATGCCGCATAAAGATATCGCTGTTAGGTTGGGGATAACAGAAGGAACTTCTAAATCAAATTTAGCAAGAGCGCGGGATATATTAAAACGGAAAATAAAGGAGTATTTAAAAAATGAGATATAATAACTTAGACAAACTTTTTAAAGAAAAACTTCAATCTCATGAAAGTGAACCTCCTGCCTATATTTGGGAAAAAATTGAAGCCCAATTGACACTAAAAAGGCAACGTAAGGTTTTACTGACGTGGTGGTCTAGAAGCTTGTCGGCAGCTGCTGTAGTTGCTCTATGCTTTGCTATATGGCAATTTTTACCATCTAAAAATACTTCTTCTCAAGAAGAAAAGTACACATATCTTACTAATTTCTATGACTTAACAGATGGGGAGCCTATATTCTCAAATGATTCCTCTGATACAAAAATAGCCCCATCTTCTCCTATTAGGAATCATCAAGTAAAAAGGAAAGCAGAAAGATATAACCGCGACCTTTATTTTCCTGCAATAAAAACATTGCCACAAGAATTATTGGTTGCAAGTAATAATGTCCGTATAATCAACTCTTCTCATCAGAATCTTATTCCGCTGACAAATGAAGAGGCTGTTAAAAATCAAGAGGCTTACAAAGGGATACTAAATGGAGAGGATATAATCCCTAAGACTAAAAAAGAAAAGGTACACTTAACAGTAAGCGGGCATTTTATTCCTGCATTTTCTTCTGGAAATTATTCTTCTTCTGTAAAAAATACAAGGGGGTATAATTATTCAAGCGACCAAATGAATGGTATAGTAAATGCAGGAGGAGGAATAAAATTTTCCATAACAACAAGTAAGCGCCTTTCTTTCCAAACAGGTGTTTTATATTCAAGAATGGGACAACGCACAGCGGATTATAATAATAGTCCAAGCATTGCAGCATTTTCCACTGATACACAATCTCCGAGAATGACTACCCCTTTGGGAAACATAAAAACCAAGAAGAAAGCTGTTGCCTTCCGTACAGCTGAAGCAATAGTCCTGAATAGCATGTCAGATAATGCAGAAGAAAGTCTGGAGCAAATATTTGGTGCTATAGAAATTCCATTATATGCACGTTATTTGCTAAATGCCAATAATAAAATAGCCTTTACCCTCATAGGAGGAATAAGTGGAGGATTTATTGTCAATAATAAAGTATATCTTGAAACAAACGAAGACAAAGAATTGCTGGGAAGTACTGAAAATATAAGGAAATTCAACCTGTCAACTGATTTTAGTGTCGGAATAGAATATCCTGTAACAAACAAAATAAAAATTATGATTGAGCCAGGATTCCGGTATTATCTGCAATCTTTGAGTACTAATGAATTGATTGATTTTAAACCTTATTCTTTCACTCTCTCGACAGGCGTTGGGATTAAATTTTAGAACTCTGATTGGAAAGCACGAGGGCGATTTAATATTTCGCTCATAATAATGGCTTGGCGTAAATCAAATTGTAATAAAGGTATTATTTCCCCTTCTTCATCATCCAAATC
>DXFT01000161.1 GCA_019114285.1 Candidatus Odoribacter faecigallinarum | reverse complement strand
ACATTGCGGTAGCGTTGGTTATACAAATCTTTGTACGCAACATCATATTCCGGATTGGAAGTATTGTTATACAAGCCCAAAGAATATTCTAATTCCAGCTTTTCTTTTGCGTTCAACAAATCGTATGAAGTCAGGTCCGGCACTTCCAGGTCAATGCCCACTTCCGCATTTATCCGCAATTTGCCGGGCTCCGGCTCCCTCGTTGTGATAACAATGACGCCATTCGAACCACGAGAACCGTAAATAGCCGTTGCTGCCGCATCCTTCAGGATGTTGATACTTTCGATTTCCTCATCGTTATAGTCCATCAAGCGGTCTAACGAAATCTCAAAACCGTCCATAATGACCAAAGGCTCGTTCACCGTATTGGATGCCTCCTCATTCAACGCATCCAAATTGGGTAAAGAAGAGTTTCCCCGGATATTGATTTGAGGACGCGCATTGGGATTGCTTCCGACAGCATTGTTCGCCCGGAAATTCAAAGATACATCCACATTCTTCAACGTCTGCAAAAGATTCTGACCTCTATGCACTTGCAACTCTTCCCGTGTAATGGTGCTCACCGCGCCCGTATAGCTCTCCCGCGCCTTTTTGAAGATACCCGTCACCACCACCTCGTCCATCTCTGCCGCATCTTCTTCCATCACCACATCGATTTCCGTGCGGTCACCCACCAGTTCCTCCCGCACTTTCATGCCCAGCATGGAGAACACCAGCGTGTAATTCCCTTCCGGCAAGGTCAGCGTGTATTTGCCATCGATATCCGTAGCCGTGCCCACCGTCGTACCCTTCAGCACCACGGCAACCCCCGGCAGAGGCTCACCTCGTCGGTCCTTCACAATGCCATTCACTTTACGTTCCTTCAATTGTTGCTGTTGCGTCCCTGAAGCCTGATTAACATTAGGTTTCAAGACAATCATGTTGTTCACGATTTCCCAGTCATAAACATCTCCGAACAAACGTTGCAACACGGATTCCAAATCTTCATTCTCAACAGAAACCGACACCCGCTGCTTTGTATCCAACGCCTTGTCGTTAAAGAAAAAGTAAAGATTCGTCTGCCGCTCCAGTGATTTCATCACCTTCGACAGTTCCACATTCTCATATTCCAGCGAGACCCGCTGCTGCGAATATGCCTTGGCATTCACTTGAATCACGAAAGCCAGTAGAAGAAAAAGGATAATTTTCATACTACGAAGTAATTTTAAGAATAAATAATACGACGCAGCAACCTTCGATTGCTTTTTTCTCATAAATTTGAAACTTTAATATTAAACATGTCCGGATTGCTACCAACAAGTCCGGAATTAACTATTCAATCCATGCACCGGCAGCAGCTACCAACTTTTGCCGGTGCGTTTTTACTTATCGGGCAGTGATGGCAACTTGATTGCCTTCACCCATTTTAAACTGCACGTCCAGCACCTTCTCTATCACGTCAAAGAAGGCTTCGGCAGACATGCTCCGGTCTATCACCCCCGTGAACGTCTCCGTCCGGGCGCTTTCATCGAAAAAGGCAGCTTTCACGCCATACCAACGGTAAACCTGCTCCATGATTTGCTCCAAAGGCATCTGCCGGAAAACAAACAACCCGTCCTTCCAACTGATATACTCACTCACATCGACCTCACGCACATCCAACGCCCCCGCGGAAGCCACAGCCTGCTCGCCCGGCATCAAAACCGCCTCATGCCCTCCTTCTGCCACACGGACTTTGCCTTCCGCCAATGTCGTCACCACGCCGTTCTTTTCAGGATAAGCATTCACATTGAAATGGGTACCCAAGACCTCCACCTCCACTCCTCGCGCCACCACGGTAAAAGGGCGTGCAGCATCCTTCGCCACCTCAAAATAAGCCTCACCCTCCAGATAAACCTTGCGTTCCGTCCCGGAAAAAGTTTCCGGGTATTTCAAACGGCTGTCCGCATTCAAATAAACCATAGAACCGTCTGAAAGGCGCAAACGGTAATCCGCAGCCACGGGCACGTCCAATACATTATAATGGAGCACCCCCTCCCCATTCCTCTCACGGACTTCATAAGAAAGCCCCTCCACACTGTCCAGGCGGATAGCTACACGTTCATTCAATAACACACTTTTCGAAGGCTCATCATTCACCTTGACCCGCTCACCGGACGCCAAAGTCAAGGTCACAGCATTGTGCGGGCGCACATACCCTGCCGGTTGCATTACGTCCCCGCGTTGCCCGAGCAAAAAATACACTCCCAACGCACAACCTATAGGCAACACAATTGCCGCTGCATAACGCATCACACGCCGCAACGAACGACGCCTGATGCCGACAGACCTTTCAAAGCGGCTTATAGCCTTGGCCGTATCCAGAGAACGGTAAAGTTTCCATTCCGTGGCAAAAGACTTCCCCTGGGCAAGGGAATCCAGAAAAGCCCCGTTCTTCGGACTGCTCTTGCGCCACTCTTCCAAAGCCTGGCGTTCTTCATCAGTCAACCCGCCTGACAAATACAATTCAATAAGTCGGATAATTTCTTCGTCTTTCATTTCCATCTTCTATTTCGTACTTACACTGATAATACAACTGAAAACGGAAAAGGGTGACGAAAAATCGGATTATTTTGTGTTAAAAATCATTACTTCCTCATGCACAGCATCTTACAAATACTTATTCCCCTCAGATTCAACAACACAACAAACAGCACAAATCCCCTAAACGGTCACGGATAAACTGGAGGGCTTTTTTCTTCTGGGACTTCACGGTCTCCACAGAAATCTGGAACAAAGCGGCAATCTCCTCATTCTTCTTCCCCGCAACCTGTTGCTCGAAAACCCTCCGGCAACCTTCCGGCAATTCTTCCGCCACGCGGAATATACGGCGCAACGCTTCCTCCCGCACCAACTCATAATTGTCCTCCTCCTCCGCTTCCGTCGCCGTCCGGAGATAATAATCAGCATAAATCTGCTCCTGCTTTTTATGCTTCAAGTAATTCAAACAGCCATTCTTGACCGACTCATACAAGAAGGCACGGAAACCATGAAAAGAATTGTATTCCTTCTCACTCTTCCACAGGGCGACAAACACATCCTGCACAACATCCTCCGCAGTCTCCGTCTCCTGCACATAACGCACGGCATACACCACCAAATAGCGGTAAAACATCTCAAAAAGCTCCCGGAAAGCCTTTTCTTCCTTGGCATTGATTCGCGCTAAAAAATCCTTCTCTACCTGTGGCATACACGCTCATGTTAGTTCATCAATGAAACGACTATTCTCCGTCCGACAGGCTGAACTCCTTGTCGGCAAACAATTCCGCCAATCCCGAAATCTGCTTCAGGCGCAACAACTCATCCTTGTCCATCCCGATATTCCGGATAATCCACTGGTCGGACATCCCCGCCTTGGTCAGCTCCGACACAATATGGCTCATCAACTCCACATTATGCGTCCCCCGCGCCCGGTTGTGACGGATAGTCGAAGCCATCCTGTGCGAAATGTCTTTCTCTATCACCGACACAGGCAACAACCCCTTCTCACGCTCGTAAATGCGCCGCGAAGTCTTCAAAACCAGATAACGGTGATAACCGTCCACCAGTTCATACTGGTCCTTCTCCTTGATATAATAGCACACGCAAGGCATCGTATAACCGTCCTCCCAAATAGACAACTCCAAAAGCTGCATCTCCGGCGGAGCCACGATATTCGGGTTATAGTCATTGGCGACCACCTTCTCCACCGGCACGGCTATCACTTTATACACCGGGCTTACAAAACAGCCGACTGCAATCTCATTCTCCTGATTCTCTTTCTCTTCGTTCATAACAATTCCTTATATTTTCTCATGACCCTCTCCCTTCTTTCCTTTTCCTCCTTATTGGGGGCAAAACCCATATACTTGCACGTATGGTCGTTCTTCAATATGCAAATGCAGATGCGCTTGAAAGTGGGCAGCTCCCTGAACTCCGGCAGGTCGATGTCATCCATATACTCCATCCGCACGGGCTTCTTCGTGGTCTTGTAATTACTCTTGCCCCCCACGATAATCGGAATGCCTGCGGCGCGCAACTTCTCTATCGTCTCGTCCGCCAGCACCCCTCCCTTGTCCCGCCAGAACTGGATGCTCACCGCCAGCTTGTTCTGGTAATTGCGGCGCGTGCTCTCGGGCAACGTATCCAGCAGGAAGCGCATATACTTCTCCCAAGTATAGCCTTTCGGCAGGGTAACCTGTTGCCGCCACCCCACCGCCGAAGTCGTGGCATAAATCGCCGTGAAGTTCACCCCGTTCACCCGGTTCACCATGCGCCCCCACATGTCAGGGTCAATCACCCGGTAAAGGCTCAGGCTCGAACGGGCTTCCGACAGGAACGGGCTTGCCACGCGCTGCTTCTCCAAAGGCACCCCCGCCTGGTAATACAAGTCATACAAATGGTTATAAGGCCAATGGAACTTCCCGTTCGCTATCCACACGTCCGTCGTCAGCCAATCGTAAATCGGGTAAGCATTGTAAACCCCCGGGTCAAGCCGCCGCGCCCACTTCCAGCCATGGAAACGGAAAGAATCCCTATGGTTCACCGTCCGCCACCGGTGCAGGCTCTCCTGCGTCCGGATGCCCACCAGGCAACACGTCCGCTTCGCCCCCTTACGCTCATGAATCCAGCGGGCAAAAGAATGCTGGAAATCATAATCCCACATCCGCTTGCTGAAGAAAGGGAAGTCCTTATACGTATAAGCGCCCGCCGGCATCTCCCGCACCCACCCCTCCTTCATCTCCTCATCCCAAGGGCGCCAATAGCGCTGGTGCATCGACGTGCAGGTAGGCACCTTGAAAGGCACGCACACCCGATAGACATCCAATATATCCCGGTTCGAAGCCAACACCTCGTCCACAAACCGGACAGTCGCGCTATACTGCACCTCGTAATCCATGTGGACCACCCCCAGCTTCCGCCCCGGGCAATGCTTCCGCACATACTCGATGCACAGGTAAAGCAACGCGCTGCTGTCCTTTCCCCCCGAGAAAGACACATACACATTATCAAAGGCATTGAATATCTTCTCCAGGCGCACCTGGGTCTGCTCATAAACGTTCAACCGTTTTGGAGCGGAAGCCGGTACTCCATCTTTACATACTGTTTCCATTTCTTCGTCACATCAAAATTAAGCCCTTTAAAAACATCCTCGTCACGGGTCAACAC
>DXFT01000160.1 GCA_019114285.1 Candidatus Odoribacter faecigallinarum | reverse complement strand
GCCATATACTTTCGGGTCACTATCACCAAAAACTATCTTATCGTTATAATCATAAGTAAAAGTAGGCCGCCCGTCTTTTCCTATGTAAACTTCCTTTCCTGTTGCCGGATCTATGCCTCCCGACTGCACCGCCTTTATCGCACTTATCGATTGCCCTTCTTCATATACAGGCTGGGGCTGACGTGATTTTTCGGCATTGTTCTTTTCATTCTGGGCTTTCAAAGAATTACTGATTTGACGTATTTTATTCTTGTTATGACTTGCAGTCAAGGATAGAGACCAATCCCAATCCTGATTACGCAAGGCAATAACACGTGTTCTGAACTCTATACCTGTATTATCGATTTTACCTATATTCTCTGTTGCCTCGCCCACACCGACAGAAGGAGCTTTGGTCACACTAAGCAGCAAATTATCCGTTATTTTTTTATAATAATCAATTGTCATATCCAACCGATTATTAAACAAATTGACATCTAACCCCACATTCCAATTCAATGTCCGTTCCCATTTCAGATCCGGATTTCCAATCGTAATGGGTGTGGCACCTATTCCATTATCATATACATAGTCAGAATTGTATTCATAGGTAGTGATTGCCTGATAAGGCGAGAAACTTGCATTACCTAAATACCCCACGCTTGCACGTAACTTCAAACGGTCTGTCGGAGCTGCATTAAAAAATTTCTCCTTATGGATATTCCACCCTACACCAACACTCCAAAAAGGAGCATAACGCTGGTCTGAACCAAACTTAGAAGAACCTTCATAACGTATCGAAAAATCAGCAAAATAACGGTCTTTATATATTGTATTCACATTAATAAAACCACCCAATGAACGGCTAATATCCTGAGAACCTGTCGGGGATGACTCACTCGGATATTGGGAAGCAAAAGAAGGGTGCGCCAACCGGTCTGAGAATATTCCAATACCTGTGTAACCATTACTATTGCTGTTTGAACTCTGCAAATTACCTCCCGCAATCAAACTCAATAAAGTGCCTTCACCAAACATCTTATTGTATGTCAGCAACAATTTACCTTGGTAATCTATCGAATTACTGTTACTAAGCGTTATACTACCTGCTTCACTCGCAGGCACATCATTAAATTCCTTTGAATCAGGAGAAAGAAATACCTCTGTATTATTTTTATATTTTGTCAAAGAAAAAGAGCCTTCCAAGCGTAAACCTTCAAGTAATTGTACTTTAATATCAAAAACATCATTAATACTAAAATTCTCACCTTTATTATAACTCCCTAACGAAGCCTCATAAAGAGGATTCAATTTACCATACGTCAAATCATTATTCAAACTCCCATCCAAATTATAAGCCCGGTCATACGGATTCTGCTCCACATATTGACTAAAAGAGCCATACGGCGATTCAACATTGTTTACGGAAGTGATAGTCGCATAGTTTTGTATAAAAATCAAGTCATCCTTGCTATATGACAATTTAAAAGACAATGAATAACGTTTTCGCTCTGAATCTTTCATAACCCCCCGGTCATTCCCATAACGAACGCCCAAATTATAACGCACATAATGGTCTCCTCCGTAAACAGTCACATTATGGTTATTCACAAACGCATTCCGCAGAGGATAAGACAGCCAATCCGTGTTCACACCTTCTCTAATACGCTGATATATTTCATTATATCGTTCGTCCATCGAATACTGCTCATCACTCAATCCCTCTTGGGAAGTATATAAGCCCGCCAAATATTCATATTCCAATTTCTCTTCTGCATTCAACAAATGATAATCACTCAAATCCGGCACGGTCAAAGAAAAATTACCACTGTAAGATACTTTCATTTTTCCTGCTTTCATCGGACGTGTCGTTATCACAATCACACCATTGGCAGCCTTAGCCCCATAAAGGGCAGAAGCAGAAGCATCCTTCAATACCGTTGCCGACTCAACATCATTAATATCCATATCAAATACATAATCTGCCGATACCTCCGCTCCATCTACAATAAAAGTCGGCATACTGCTACCAGATGTAAAACTGCTTCGTCCACGTACCAATATTTCAGGTCTCGTATTCGGGTCTGAACCACGAGCATTATTTGTCACTAACAACATACCAGGAACAAATGCCTGCAAACTCGACAATATATTTTTGGTTCCTGCCCTTAATAATTGGTCTTTTGTCACCGTCTGCGCAGCACCCGTAAAACTTGCAATAGACTTATTCCCATAACCTGTCACAACAACTTCTTTCATCTCATTTACATCCGCTACCATCGTTACGTTGATTTCTGAGCGTTCGCCGATGGTCTCTTCACGCGTTTCCATGCCCACCATGGTGAATACCAATGCATGCCCTTGGGCTGGTACGGTCAATTGGTAATTACCATCACCGTCCGTCGCCGTACCCAACTGGGTGCCTTTGATAAGCACCGTCACCCCTGGCAAGGGCATCCCTTCCTCGTCTGTCACTTTACCGGTGATTTTCCGTTCTTTGGGGGACTGTTGTTGCTCCTGCTGCTCCCGAATGACAATGACGTCCTGCTGGATTTCATAGGTCAATTTTGTTCCATCCAATACTTGACGCAATGCTTCTTCCAAAGAAATGTCCGTCATTTTCACCACCTCTTTCTGTTCGCCACGTGCTTTTTCAACACTGTAAAAGAATCGCATGCCTGTCTGGGCTTTCAATTCCTTTAATACTTGCTCCAAAGTGACGTTGTGCATGTCCAACGACACTTTCATGCCTTGTGCCCGCCCAGTGGCATAAGCACTGAATTGCAAGCAAATAAGTAATAAAAATCCTAATCGTGTCATACGCGACCATTTTTTCCAATTCATTACAGGCACTCCACGCCCATAAAATCGATTTTTTTCCATAACTTTGTTGAACTCATTTTTAATTGTTAAACATGTATAAATGCGGGCATTTGTTGGCGCAGTGCCCGTATTTATTTTTTATTGACTATCACTGTATTTCCTTCTGTCTGAAAAACAAGGTCTCCACCCGCCTCCATGAAACGGAGGAATGTGTCGAATGTATCATAACGCTCCAAATCTCCCGTAAAATGAAGATGTTTTACGCTTTCGTCCAAATAAATGACCCGAATATTGTACCATCTTTGCAGGGTTGTCATGATTTCCTCCACAGAAGCATTTTCAAAAAGATATTTCCCTTCCCGCCAAGAGGTATATAGGCGTGTATCCACCTTGCGGGACAGCAATCCCTGCCCTTCAACATCTTCCAAAAGATACCCCGGCAACAAGTCTTTGCTCTCCTGGCAGGTTGAGGTATAACGTACTTTCCCGCTTTCCAATACTGTCACCACTTTATGCTCATCTCCGTAATCCCTGACATTGAAGGAAGTACCCAATACTTGTACTTTTCCTCTGGAAGTATGCACATAAAAAGGCATCCGCGCATCGTGTGCCACCTCAAAATAAGCCTCTCCTTTCAAAAAGACTTCCCGGCTGTTTCCCCCGAAAGCCACCGGATATTTTAAAGAAGTCTCCGCATTCAACCACACTTGTGTGCCGTCTGCCAATACCAAATGGAATTCCCCTCCCCGAGGAATCGAAATTTCGTTGTAAATCAATGCCTCACTTTGCAATGAATCCCGATACGTCAGGCTTCCACCCGCCACTTCTATCCGTGTACCATTGGTTTCCTGCAAATGGCGGGTCAGGTTTTCCAATTCCACCTGTTCACCGGTACTCAACGTGATAACCGCCTTGCTGCTCCCCGGGGCAATCGGCTGTTCTGACTTCGCGACAACCGGCACCTCGGGCTGCTCCGCCTGGTACAACCACCAGGACACGCCTCCTCCCCCCAAGAGCAATGCCACCACAGCTGCCACACGCAGATAACGAAGCATCGTGCGCCGCCTTGTGCGGTGCACGAAACGGCGGTATGCCTCCCGCGCGTCAAAACGTCCTTCTCCTTCAAGACGCCCGATAATTTCTTCCCGTTCTGTCTGCGATATCTTGTAACGATTGCAAAGCCCGTCCAATTCTTCCCGCTCGGAAGGCTGCAACGCGCCCAGCATATCTTTGTAAATCAAATCCGATAAAATATCTGCGATATCTTTTTTCATAACTTCCCTTTTCTTGTTTCTATTTATAAAATCCCAAAATCAAAAAAGGAGTACCCCAAAAAGAAGAAAAAATAACATCAACCCATTACTTTTTTTATAAACATCTATCCACAAGGCTCTTGTGACAAGGATTTGTCCACAGAACAAACAACAAAGTGAGATTTCCTCCCAACTCGTCCCGAAGATAAGCATACGCCTCTTTTTTGTGTTTTTTGACAGCATGGACAGTAATTTGCATGGCATCTGCAATTTCTTCATTGCTCATCTGTTTCATACTCAAAAGGATTACCTCTTTCCGTTTAGGAGGCATGGTTGCTATCAACTCGTTCAGCTTGCGATACACTTCCTCCATCACCATCCCATTCAAAGAAGCGTAAGCATCTTCCTCCGTATCAGTAAAGAAAAGCCATTCCTGCAAACGCTTATCCTCCCGATTTTTATTACGGATATATTGCAGGCAATTATTATTGACCGCCCGGTAGAGATAAAGCCCGAGCAAGGATTCATTGTCAAAAAGCACAGGCTTCTCCCACAAACGAATTAATGTCTCCTGCACCATATCCGTTGCCTGCTCCGCATCTTTCAGAATCTTCAATGCATAATGGCACAAGGAATCATAATACCGCATGTACAATTGTTCCCATGCCTCCGGTTTTTTGTCATAAATAGCTTTGACAAATTGTTTTCCTTGGTCCACTTTATCTTATTTTTTGTTTACAGCGCCAAAAATAAAGATAATATTTCAAATAAACGAATGTTCATCCTGCATTCTTTAGCAGCTCTTTCAACACCTCTCCTTGGATATTTATCACTTTCAAGGTCATGATATTCCCCCCTTCCGAAAAAGCACCATGACCGTCGCCCTCCGTCTGCAAAACAGGATGCTTCCCACATCGTTAAAGAACAACCTCTTCCAAGGCTGCCAGTTCCCAAGCACGGTAAACCACAGCGATGTAGCGCAACGTCGTGTGACCCTTTGCCTGCGCATGCCTCCCGTCCCCCGCATACTGCCGCAACTGTTCACGCGCTTCCTCCAACTTGGCTGCCACCTCCGCCTCCCCTGCGTCATGCTTCACGTATTTGAACTCCACCACGTAACTGTATTGCATCTCCGGATGGTTCAGGAAATTCGGCGACATCCACAAATCACCGTACCCCTTGTTCAACTCCTGCTCCGGGTAAATCACAAAGTAATTCGTCAGGTTCATGTAAACCAGGTGCAGCGTCTGCACCGCCTTCTCCCCCTCCAGGTAATCCCGGATGCTCGTCTGCGCACGCACCTCCTCCGCAAAATACTCGAACACCTTCCGAACAGCTCCTCGAACTTGTCCTTCATCGCCATGTCGTAATACAACTCCAACATCGAGAGCCACAGCGATTTCCCGAAACGACGGGGGCGTATCAGAAAAAGGAAACTGGGGGATTTCTCCACCTCACCGATAAAACGGGTCTTGTCCACATAATAGTAATTTTCACGTGAAAAACGTTGAAAGTCGCTAACACCGTAAGGAATTCTTTTTGTTGCTATAATCTCCTGTCTTTTATTTTATGCCCTTGTTTCCATTTTACAAATGGTAAACAATTTCATGGAAACATCACCCATCACGGGGCATGCAATACCGTTCCCCTTCTCAAAATCGTTGCCATTGATTTCTCCAACCGCGTTAGCATTTGCATCATGCAACAGGGAAACCTATTCCATATCACGCTTCTTCAATGCCTCCAGCATCTGGTTATATAATAACTGCCATTTTACCCAAAATAACACAACGGCTGGTAATAACAGCGGAAAGCATCGGAAAAATTCCTTCCATCATAAAGAATCGGATTGTGCATTTCTCATCGATTAATTCAATTTATCCGACAAAAATAAACATAAATACCAAAATCTCCCTATCTTTGGGGCGAAAAGAAAAAGAAATCATGAAAAAAGAGAATATTATATTATACACCTGTATTCTATTATCGGCAATCAACATATTCATCATCATTTTCCAATATTACCACCAACAACAACCTCTTCTGGAAAACAAAATAAACGGCACCCCTCCTGCCGTCACTGCCGATGTCCGCATGCCCGGGGAAGCCACATTTGCAGGCGAGGCTGTCCCGCTCCACCGCATAGACGTACAGGAAGCGCTCCGCAGGGAAATCATTGTCAACAGCTACCTGCATTCCCACACCACCCAGATATTGCAAAAAGTACCCTGCTATTTCCCTATTATCGAACCCATTCTCAAAGCCAACGGCATCCCTGACGACTTCAAATACCTTGCCGTCATCGAAAGCCGCCTGGAACCCCTCATCGTATCCCCCGCCGGAGCCGTAGGCATCTGGCAAATCATGAAAGCAACCGGCAAAGAACTGGGACTGGAAATCAACAACGAAGTCGATGAACGCTACCACCTGGCAAAAGCCACGGAAGCTGCCGCAAAATACCTCCGCAAAGCATACGAACGCTTCGGCAGCTGGACCCTTGCCGCGGCATCCTACAATGGCGGGCAGGCATTCATCTCCAGGCAAATGAAACAACAACAGACCCAAAACTATTACGACCTCCTGCTCGGGGAAGAAACAGAACGTTACGTTTACCGCATTCTGGCACTGAAAGAAATCATCACCCACCCTCAGCAATACAATTTCAACATCCAATACGCCAACCCGGCAGAGCCAGCCGACACCATCGAAGTCAAAACCTCCGTCAAGGACTGGACCGAATTTGCCCTCCAACACGGCATCACTTACAAAACCCTCAAACGCTTCAACCCCTGGCTCCGCCGCACGGAACTCCACAACCCCAAACACAAAACCTACCTCATCGCCATTCCCAAAAACAAAACCGCCTACAAATAACAATCAAACAAATCGTTGCCCCATTCTTTGCAAATTTAGTTTTTCATCGTAAATTTGCAAAGAAAACAAAGTGAGCTATGATAGACAGAATATTACAAACCAAATTACAAGAATTATCGAAAAAATATCCAATAGTCACACTGACCGGACCAAGACAATCCGGAAAATCGACTTTATTGCGACACGCATTCCCCGACTACAAATATGTTTCGCTTGAAGACCCTGACATACGGCTTTTTGCAACAGAAGACCCCAGAGGATTCCTTGCCACCTATCCGGATAAAACAATTATCGATGAAGCACAAAGAGTACCCGCATTATTCTCCTACCTCCAGGCACACACTGACCGGGAAGGACACGAAGGCATGTATCTGCTTGCAGGCTCACACAACTTCCTGTTGATGGAAAACATCAGTCAATCCCTGGCAGGCAGGACTGCCATTTTAAAATTACTCCCCTTTTCCCACGCGGAGATGGCAAACGGCAACATACTTTCCTCTTCCATTAACGAAGAAATCTTCACCGGTGGCTACCCAAGGCTATACGACAAACATATCACTCCTTCAGAATTCTACCCCTATTATATCCAAACCTATGTGGAACGGGATGTCCGTTTAATGAAAAACATCGGCGACCTAAGCAAATTCATCCGCTTCATCAAACTATGCGCCGGACGTATCGGACAATTGCTAAACCTTTCCTCTTTGGCAAATGAATGCGGCGTTGCAGTCTCCACAATCTCGACATGGATTTCCATTCTGGAAGCCAGTTACATCTGCTACCTTCTGAAACCGGACTATAACAACTATGCCAAACGCTTGGTAAAAACCCCTAAACTTTATTTCTACGATACAGGGCTGGCATGTTCCCTGCTGGACATACAGACGGCAGAACAGGTATCCTCCCATTTCCTGCGCGGCGGCCTGTTTGAAAACTTGGTCATCAATGAATTTGTAAAAAAATCCTACAATCAAGGACAAGAACCAGACCTCACATTTTGGCGCGACAGCACCGGCAATGAAGTTGATTTACTGCAGCACATTGACGGAAACCTCTATGCCTATGAAATCAAATCAGGAGCAACCTACTCTCCGGATTTTTTCAAAAGCATATCCAAGTGGGCAAAACTCTCCGGTACCCCCACAGAAAACCTTTCAGTCATCTACACAGGCGAAAAAGACCTGCACACAAAAGAAGGGAAAGTCAGGGCTTGGCAACAGCTATAGCCTTATAAGACAAAAATACACGCACAAAATCGCAAAAGTAGAAGCTATCAAAAAGAAATACTTTGAAACTAAAAACAACAAGACATGGAAGAAATGCAATTTTATACCTTCGAGGAAGTAAAAGACGAACTTCTTGGAAAAATCGGAACCCCTCGCCGAGATGAATACGAAAGAAAAGTAGCCAAAGCCCTCGACGACTACCACATCGGCGAGGCTATCAAAGAAGCACGGAAAGCAAAACACCTCACCCAGGAGCAATTAGGAGAATTGGTTGGCGTGCAAAAAGCACAAATCTCCCG
>DXFT01000159.1 GCA_019114285.1 Candidatus Odoribacter faecigallinarum | reverse complement strand
GGCTTGGCGGCTTCGTATTTGTCAATGTAGGAGAGCATGGTATTGATGGCTTTTATCCGCTTCTCGCTTTTTTTCATGCTCCCCATGACGGAAACAGCGGTCTGGCCGATTTCATCCAGCCGGGTGTCAAGGCTCTCCACGGTGGAGATTCCCTTTTTCCGCAGGAAGTCCATCGCCGCCTGCACTTTATTGTAATCGGCAACGGTTCCTTTCAGCTTCCCTCTGGAAGTCCAGTCGGCACGTTCCCCACTCCGCTGTTCCAGATACCGGAATAACAGTTCCGGGAGTGTCGGCTCCTTCGCCTGCTCCAATGCTTCCAGTAATACAGCCTTTTTCTCTTTTAAGTCAGACAGCCATCCCTTTAGGCTCCGTACCATCTGCCGGATGGACTGCATGAGCCGGTTGGCGGTTTTGATGTCCCGGTTCAGATTGCCGATGTTGGTCTGGATTCCTTTCTTCTCCATCTGGCAGGCGGCCGCTCCCATGTGGACGGTAGGGATTTGGTCAATCCCCTGTCGGGCATAGGAGCGCAGGTCAAGCCGTTCCGGGCGGTCGTTGGCTTCCAGATAGCGGTTGGCCGTGTCCGCCCATCCCTGCCGCCAGATTTCGGCGTACTTCCGGTTGTTCCAGTCTACTGTGTTCTCCTTATGGCTTTTCCATCTGCCGGACGCAAGCCGGATGCGCTCCCCGTTCTTGTCAAGGTCGTACACTTTACGGCTCTTGGGGAGCCATTTGCCTTTTTCGTCCATCGCCCGCATGGTGAGCAGGATATGGGCGTGTGGGTTGCCGTCCCCCTTGTCATGGATGGCAAAGTCGGCAATCATGCCTTTGGAAACAAAAAACTCCCGGCAGTAGTCACGGATAAGGTCGGCGTACTGTCCCGGCGGGATTTCCCTTGGGATGGCAAGCACGAATCTCCGGGCAAGCTGGGAGTTCCATTGTTTTTCCTGCGCTTCGGCTGAGTTCCATAAAGTATTGCGGTCTGCAAACTCCGGCGGCACATGGGGCGGGAGCATGATTTCTTTGTGGGTGACTTCGTTCTTGTAGGGATAGTATTTCTGTTCCTGGTCATATTCAGAGAACAGCTTCTCGCCGCTCTGGTAGGCGGCGGCAGAAACAGCGGATTCATTGTTGCTCCGCTTGATGATGGTGATTTTACAATGCGGGCATGGCAAGAGTACGCCCTCCTTTCTCCCGGATTCGGGGCAAAAAAATAGCAGGATACCTTTTCAGATTTCCTGCTTGGGTGTGCCGTTGATGGGCGGCGGGTTATTTAATTTTTTAATAGTTTGTCAATTCGACAAATTGAAATTGAATTTATAATTTCCCTGCAAATATCTCTGCATCAATAGTGATTTCTTTTGTTTTTTTTAAATCTATTCCATCTTTATTTACACAAAACAGTAGTGGAGTCATATCCGCAAAGGTTTTTATTTCCTCGGATGTCATTGTATACGTTGCTGAAACTTTCTTGTGATAAACAACGGAATACTTCTTTTGGAAATAATCTACGACAGCCGCATTAGAATATTGATTGCTTTTCAATTGTTCTTTTGCCGTCTCTCGAAGCTCCTTAAGATGAGCATTTCCCGGAATTACCTTAATTACATAACCGCCTTCTTTCAAAACTCTGTTAAATTCGGAATAGTTAGCAGGAGTAAAAATATCTAATATGCAATCTATCCTTTTGTCTTTTATGGGCATTTCTTCCAAATTTCCCACAAACCATTTGATAGAATTACTGAAATCACTTTTTGCTGCAAGCTGAACAGCATCTTTAGAAATATCAAATGCAATAATTTCTTTATCACCTGATACTTCTTTTATCTGCTTTGAATAATATCCTTCACCGCAGCCAATATCAAGTATTGTATCAATGCTGCTAAAGCTTTTTATAAGCTGCACCACTTCATTCAGGATATGTGAATAATAGCCTTTTTCTAAAACCTCCCGCCTAATTTGAAAAGTCTCTCTGCTATAATGTTTTGAAGATTTTGTTCCTACAGCAAAGTTCACATAACCCGTTTTTGAAATATCGAAACAATGATGATTAGAACAAAATAAACTTTTTTGTTTCAATTTTAAATCTGTTTTACATATAGGACATTGAAAAACTTTTTCACTGTCACTAAATCTAAGTATTTTATTCATTATTCCCTCCGTTATTACATTACTTGCCCAATAAGCGAGCTATGCAATACGGATTCACCGCAACATAACCCGCGGTGTTATCTTAATCTCATATGCGCTGTCATATTCTCACCTCCAAACTCCGATTTGTCACCGGCTCCATTATACGCTATCTCATAAAAAAAGTATAGCCGAATTTCAGCAAACTTGTCAGATGGAAACAACTTGCAACGCAAGATAATTCCGGGCGGCAAGTCCACAAAGGGGTAGCTGGCGTAAGCCAGCGCAGGGGAAGGGTAACTTCCCCTGTGATGATTGGAGCAGATTGAAAATCTACGGAAATCATCTGCTGTCCGCAGGACGCCTCCGGCAGGGCGCAATGCACCACTTCCCGAAGTGGTGTATAATTGCGCCCTCTTTCAGAGGGGGAAGCCACGCTTACCGCTCTGGAAGCTATTATGACCGTTCCCGGTCTGGCTCTTTTCTCTTGGAATGG
>DXFT01000158.1 GCA_019114285.1 Candidatus Odoribacter faecigallinarum | reverse complement strand
TTTTTGTGTAAAGCAGAATAATATTGTAAGGCATCTTCATAGTCATCAAAAGTGGATGCCAGGGCATCATCTATTTCTTTTTCGCCAATGGCTGTGATTTTTGATAATTTACGCAAATTGTCCAATAACAGACGCATTTCTGTTTTGCCATGTTTGCGTAGGAGGTAGGAGGCTGTGGCAAAAGTCAGAGCCGAGATGTACAATGTGATTTTTTTATTATATGCCAGAGTGAATAAGGAGACTGCTTCCCGATAAAAAGGTTCCCTTTTATCCAAAAGGTCGATGACTACGTTGGTGTCCAGAAAAACTTTTTTCATTGGTATTTTTCTTTTAGATATTGGTGATAGGCTTTGCGTCCATTCAGGTCATCTTCTGCGACAGGCTCCCCGGCACCCAGAAGGCTTAGCACGATGTCCGGGATGTCATGGTTTGTTGTTTCTTTTTTTTGGATAAGCTGTGACAGATAGTTTTCTATCAAATCAGCCAGGCTGATGCCTTGTTGCTTTGCGTAAATGCGGGCATCTTCTACAATGTGTTTGTTTAAAATGATTTTAGTTGTCTCCATAATTTCGGGTTTGAATATTTAATGCAAAGGTATATTTTTTTTAGGAGACTTCCAATCAAGAGGTTGGAAAAATAGAATGACGTTTTTATGTTTTTTTAACGTAGGATGACCCCTCCTTTTGGGGTTTTTGATTGTTTTGTCTAAAAACGAATAATCAATTATGCAAATAGAGAGCGAACACGGTTTTAAGCGGATTGCTGATTTGTTTTCCCGGTATATTGCCGGGGTGCAGACGGAGAAGGAGGAGCGGGAGCTTTATGCCTGGAGGAGAAAAGAGGGGGCAGGGGATGTTTTCGAGCGTTTGTGCGAGCAGGTGCGTGCGAGGATGCATCATGTCCCCGAGCAGGAGTGGGAGGCAGCCTTCGCGCGTTTCGAGCGCAGAAAGCGTGCATATCGTCTGAAGCGTAATATAAAAAGGTGGGGAGCGGTGGCTGCGGCATTGGCGTTGGTATGTGGCGGGGGATATTTCTTGTGGGACCGGGGGATGCAGGGCAAAGACGGGGGGATGGAATTGCTGGCGGTGGAGGAAGCGGGGATGGAGGAGTTGGGCGTTGCGCCCTTGTTGTCTTCGGGGAGCGGGGAGAGTTGGTTGTTGGCAGAAGGGGGCACGTGGGATTATGCCATGTATGATTCCATTGTGGCGTCCCGGGGGAGTGAAGGCGGAGCGTGGAAGAACGACACGTTGGTGATGGCTGTCCCTGAATGCTGCGAATACCATTTGGTGCTGGAGGATGGCACGGAGGTGTGGATGAATGCGGATTCCAAGATAACCTATCCGGCGCATTTCGGCAAGGAAAGCCGGGAAGTGAAAGTGGAAGGGGAGGTTTATCTGGAAGTGGCGAAGGACAAGTCACGGCCTTTCCGGGTGGAAGCCGGCGGGATGAAAATCGAGGTGTTGGGGACGTCGTTCAACGTGAATGCTTACGGGCAGTTGAAAGTGACGCTGGTGGAAGGTGCCGTGCGGGCGGAAGGGGAAGCAGGACGGTGGCGGCTGGCGCCGGGGCAGCAACTGGCTGTAGAGGGCAGCGGGGTGAAGGTGAAGAAGGTGAATGTGGCGGATTATGTTGCGTGGAAGGAGGGCTGCTATATTTTCAAAGGCGAGACGCTGGAGGAGATTGCGGGCACGTTGAAGCGTTGGTATGGCAAGGACGTTGTCTTTTTGGATGAGCAGGCAAGGGAGAGGCTGTTTACAGGCATTCTGGACAAGGACGTGGGGGTGGATGTGTTTATGAAGCAATTGGCAGAAACATCAGGTTTGAAGTTTGTGGTATCTGATAATCAAGTATTTGTTAAGTAATTTAATTTAAGGCATTATGAAAAGTTATTTATTGCTTTTAGTATTGGTTTTGGGCTTGGGTTCATTGGTTTACGCCCAGGAAGCAAAGGTCACACAGCCTTCGGGGTATGTGATTAACGGGACAATCAACGGTGATTATAAAGGTAAGGTATATTTGGTCCGGGAGGAGGCATTGCATGGCGCCCAGACCGTGATAGACAGTACGAAGGTGGTTGACGGGAAGTATCATTTCGAGGGGGACAGCGTAGAGGTGGTGATGTTGCATTTCATCAAGAGCGAGGACGGGCAGCTGACTCCGGTATTCCTGGAAAACGGCACGATTAACATCGTGGCTGACGCGAACAATTTTTTGTGGGCAAAGGTGACGGGCACGCCGAACAATGATTTGCGTGACCTATATACCATGTACACGAATTACGTGAAGGACAGCACGACGCGGACAACGGTGGTGGACTGGAAGATATACGGCCGCGACGAGCAGAAGGAGCAGGAGGAATATGTGCGCCGGAGCAGGCACATCAGCGACAGCTGGCTCCGCATCCAGGCCGAGATGGTGAAGAAGTACAATGACCAGGTGTTTGCGCCCTTTATCATCATGTTCGAGATGGTGGCAGACACGGACGTGGAGCGCCTGAAGGCGTTGCGTGCGGAGATTTCGCCTGTCCTGGCAGACCATCCCTACACGAAGATGCTGGATGAGTACATTTCTTTCCAATCGTTCGGCGTGGGTTCCGAGGCTTACGATTTTACGCTGAAATCCATTGACGGGAAGGAAATTACCTTGAGCGATTACCGGGGCAAGTATGTGTTCCTGGATTTCTGGGCAAGCTGGTGCGGTCCGTGCCGGATGGAGATGCCGCACATGCAGGAGCTGTACAAGACGTACAAGAAGGATTTGGTGATTATCGGCATATCCCTCGACAAGGATGAAGCCAAGTGGAAAGAGGCTGTGAAAGAGTTTGACATGAAGTGGTTGCAGTGCTGCGACCCGTTGGAGTTCCACGGCGAGGTGGCTCCGCGGTACAAAGTGGCAGGCATTCCCCGCACGGTGTTGGTTGACCCGGAAGGGAAAGTGGTGGCGTTGGATTTGCGCGGTGCGAAGTTAGTGGAAGAAGTCGGGAAATTTTTAAACAAATGATATGAAAAGAGGTATTCTGTTATTCCTGCTGTCTGTGGCTTTCAGCCTGTGCGCGAGCGCGGGGAAAGTGTCCACCATTACGGCTACCATCCACGGCTATAATGGGGAGACGGTGTATTTCGACCTGATAGAGCAGATGGAGGACAGCTTTGAGTTCCCTTATGCGGAGGGGCAGACTTATTCGTTTGACGTGGAGTTGAAGGACATCACGATGTTGAAAATCAACAATTGGGTGTGGATTTGCCTGAAGCCCGGTGATTCCATCACGGTGGACCTGACGTATGACGGCAGGAACTACAAGAGCGCGGAGTTCTCCGGCGCGGAGGATGTCGTGGCAGTGAACACGGCATTGCGAGACATGCGCATGGCGCGTGTCGCCCAAAAATACAGGATGGACCCGGATGCGGCGCTGGTGACCCTGGTGCCTGCCGCCGACTACCATGCGCAATGCCTGGAGCGTTGGCAGACGGAGAAGGCGGCGTTGGATGCCGTGCGGAAGTACATGCCGGATAAGATGTATTATTACCTGCTGTCCGAGCATGAGGCAATCTTCCTGGGCAACCTGATTGTTTATCCTGCCATGCGGGCTTCTTACGACGGGAAACCGGTCGAGCAAGTCATGCCGGCGGATTATTGGACGGCGCTGGACAATTACGAACCGCGAGGCGATGAAGGCTCGCTTTACAGCCACGGTTATGACGGTTTCCTGCTGACGTTTGCCGACTATGCCTACAAACGGAACTTGGTGCGTGCGGGAAAGGACTGGAGGCAGGAGCTTTCCTTGCGGGGCGGTTTTGACATGTTGGTTGATTTCTACGGGAACAACAAGAACATGGTGGACGCGGCGCTTTGCGTGTATTTGTACAACGCGGCTGCTGCCGGCAGGGATTTCGATGACGTGGACAAGTTGGTGAAGCTGTATCTGAAGAAATATAACAAGAATAAAAAATACCGGGAAATATTGCAGGAAGTGATGCAATAAAGCCGGCGAGTATAATTTAATGAAGTAATATTTATGAGGAAAAGAAGCATTTTTTATGTATTTTCTCTCCTGTTGTGCATGGGTTTTTCGATGTTGTGGTCGGAGTCTTATGCCCAGCGGGGGGCTTTTCAAAGCATCCTGGTGACTTTGAAAGCGGAGAATGAGCCATTGGCGTCCGTCCTGGACCGTTTGGCAGAGACGAGTGGAGTACACTTTTTTTACAACCATGACGCCATTGACGGGACGAAGAAGGTGTCTTTCGATGTGAGCAACATGCCTTTGGACCGGGCAGTCCTCCAATTGGTGGACGGCTTGGGGATAGAAGTCGATTTTCAAAGCAACAAGACCATCGTCCTGAGGCCTTCGGCTCAGGCTGCCGGCGGGCAGGAAGTGACAGCCGTCAAGGTGCGCGGGCGCGTCGTTGACAGCAAGACCAACGAGTCGTTGATTGGCGCGACGGTGGTGCTGGCTTCCAATCCCACGGTGGGTGTGGCGACAGACGTGGACGGGGCATTCTCGGTGGATGTGCCGAGCAATGAGACCGCTTTGAATGTCAGCTTCATCGGTTATGAGACGCAGGCGGTGTTGCTGGACAATTACGACCTGACGCGGGAAATTACCATTTCCCTGAATCCGGAGTCGGAGGAGATTGAAGAGGTGGTGGTGACCGGTATGGCTCCCCGTAAGGTGGAAGGGTTTACGGGAGGTTACGTGAGCATCAAGGGAGAGGAATTGAAAAAGCTGAACCCGACGAATGTTTTGCAGTCCCTGCAGTTTTTTGACCCGAGTTTCCGTATCGTGGAGAACAACGCCCGCGGTGCAGACCCGAACACGATGCCCGAATTCCAGTTGCGCGGTGACGTGCAGATAGGTACGAACTCTGCCTCCAGCATGAAGATGATGTTGGGTGACTACTCCAACATGCCGAACATGCCCTTGTTCATCCTGGACGGTTTTGAGACGACCTTGCAGACCATTGTGGACTTGGACCCCAACCGCATTGAGTCGGTGACCATCCTGAAGGATGCTTCGGCAAAGGCGATTTACGGTTCAAAGGCTGCGAACGGCGTTGTCGTTTTTGAAACGAAAAAGCCGCTTGCCGGTGCGCTGAATATTTCATACAGTTCCAATTATGCGGTGTCCGCGCCCGACTTGACCGTTTATAACCTGATGAACGCGAGCGAGAAGCTGGAGTACGAACGCCGTGCAGGGCTTTTTACCCAGAATGAGGAGCAATACAATTATTATTACGATAAATTGGGGGACATTCAGGAAGGCGTGGATACCTACTGGTTGTCCGAGCCGGTGCGCATCGGTTTTGAAACCTCGCAGACGGTGTCCGCGGATGGCGGTGACGATGCCTTCCGTTATAATGTGGGCTTGAACATGAACAAGCAAATCGGTGTGATGAAAGAGTCAGACCGCCGCACCTTGGGCATGAACATCAATTTGAGTTACCGCCGGAAGAAATGGGACGTGCGGAACCAGTTGAGCCTGTCTTCCACGAGAAGCCACGACACGCCCTTCGGTTCTTTCCAGGAGTATGCCAATTTGAACCCGTATTACCGGAAAGACAACCTGGACGATTCCCTGATTGAGGATAAGTGGGACGGACAGAATGTGACAAGTGTTTACAATCCCTTGTACGACTGGCAGTTTTCAAGTTTTATAGAGGAAAATTCGTTTTCGCTGACCAATAATTTCCAGGTGGAATGTTCCATTTTGGAGAACCTGCAGCTTTCGGCGACTGTTTCGTTCACCAAGACGCAGGGCGAGAACGATGCTTTTTCCTCTCCAAATGATTCCCAGTTCCGACAGGCAACCATGGAAAACCGGGGGAGTTACAGTAAAAGCTGGGCAAACGGCTTTACGTGGAATGTCAATGCCGACCTGAACTACAATCTGGTAAAGGACAAGCATTTCTTCTCCTTGGGCTTGCAGTATGCCATTTCAGAAAATTCGATGAATTCCATCGACTTGGTGGCAAATGGCTTCCCCAACGACAACATGAACGATATCCTCTTCGCGACCCACATCAGCAATGATGACAACAACATCAATATCGGCGAGGAATCGACCACCCGCAGCTTGGGTATTACCGGTTGGGCGAACTACATGTATGACAACCGGTATGCGCTTGACGTGACTTACCGTGGGGATATGAGCTCCCAATTCGGGGCTGACTCCCGTTTGGCTCCCTTCTGGTCTGTCGGTTTGCGCTGGAACATTTACCGGGAGAAATTCATGGAGACGTTGCCTTTCTCCAACCTGGTGCTCCGCGCCAATATCGGAACGACGGGTTCCCAGAACTACGAGCCTTACCAGGCTGTCCAGACCTACGATTATTCGGACTTGCTGTACCAGTACATGTCCAGCGACGTGTTCGGGGCGCAGTTGATGGCGTTGGGTAACTCCGACCTGGGCTGGTCCACCACCAAGGAACGCAGCATCGCCTTGGAATTTGCATTGTGGAACAACCGCCTGACGGCGTCTTTCAACTATTACAACAATTACACGGACCAGTTGTTGCAGGCTTACAACATCGCGCCTTCCACCGGTTTCACCTCCATCATGATGAACCTGGGCGCGGTGAGGAACTTCGGTTATGAATGGACGCTGGGCTTTACGCCGATTAACGACTATGCAAGGAACATCCAGCTGATGGTGACCTTGAACGGCTCCCACCAGAGGAACCGGGTTGAGAACCTCTCCAACGAGGTGGAAGCACTGAATCAGGAACGCCAGAACCAGGCAACCGGCACGCCCCTCCCCCTGTATGTGGAAGGAGAAAGCACGAACGGCTTGTGGGTGGTGCCTTCACGCGGCATAGACCCGATGACGGGACAGGAAGTGTTTGTCAAGCTGGACGGTTCGGAGACTTTTGAATGGGACGCAGTGGACAAGGTGAACATCGGCGAAACGACTCCGGTCATGCAGGGGACGGTGGGCTTCTCCTTTATCTGGAAGGATTTGTCCATGTCCATGTACTGCATGTATGATTTCGGGGGGTGGGAATACAACTCCACCCTGGTGGACAAGATTGAGAACGCCAATATCCTGAACAACCTGGACAAGCGGGCTTTGGAAGACCGCTGGGAAAAGCCGGGCGACATTGCCAAGTACAAGCGGATCAGCGTGACCGACCCGCAGACGAACATGAGCAGCCGTTTTGCCATGAAAAAGAATGAATTCCAGTTCTCTTCCGTGGCGGCAAGCTACCGTTTTGATGCCTCCAAATACAAGGGCTTGCGGAAAGCGAAGATTTCTTCCATTTCCCTGTCTTCCACGTTCAATGAGTTGGGACGGATTTCAAGCATCAAGATGGAGCGCGGTACGGACTATCCGTTTGCCCGGACCTTTAACCTGAGTTTGGACATATTGTTTAACTAATAATAGGAACGAGAATGAAAAAGATATATGCAATAGGGATTGCCTTTTTGTCGCTGTTTTCCTTTTCGTGCAGCGAGTGGATGGATATCCGTCCGAGCACCGAGGTTGAGGCAGACCTGATGTTTACCAACGAGGACGGGTTCAAGAGCGCCCTGACCGGAGTCTATGCCCGGATGATTGGCGAGAACCTGTACGGGAACCAGCTGACCTTTGGCTTGCTGGAGGAGCTGGCTCAACGTTATGACGCGGGAGCGCGTTACAGCACCCTGACTTCCAATAACCGGACGTTGTTTTATCAATACAGTTCGGAGGTGGAGATTGGAAATATCGGGGCTACGAAGACCAGGCTTTCCAACATCTGGAATGCCATGTACACGGATATCGTGAACCTCAACAGCCTTTTGGAGCATTTGGAAGAGAACGGGCGCGAAGTCATTCAGACGGAAGGCTTGTTTGACATCATCAAGGGCGAGGCGCTGGGTTTGCGTGCCTTCCATTATTTTGACCTGCTCCGGATGTGGGGCCCTGCCGACATGGCGAACAACGGCAGCCAGCCGACCGTGCCTTTCCGTACCCGGGTGGGCAGGGAGCAGATTGCCCCGATGTCCGCGGATTCGTTGGTCATCGTGATTGAGGCGGACTTGCTCCAGGCGGACAGCCTGCTGCGGAACGACCCCTGCAACTGGGATATCCATGCGAATGACATTGAGTTTTTGAATTACCGGCAGTTCCGGATGAACCGCTGGGCAGTGCGGGCGCTGATGGCGCGTTTCTACCTCTATGCCAACCAGCCGGACCTGGCAAGGCAGTATGCGAAGGACGTGATTGAACACAGCGGGCGCAACCTGGTGACCAACATGTCTTCGGACCATGCCATGTTCGACGAGTCGCTTTTTGGCTTGTATTATGCCAACATGCAGGACGATTACCAGTCCTATTTTGTGACTCCGATAGATAATAGCAGCCAGACGCAGCGGTTGATTACGGAAGGCAACCTGCAATTTACGTATCAGACGACTTCCATCGGGAGCAACGATATCCGTGGTCGTTCGGGACAGGGATTTGTGCGTGACAACGGAGTTGCCATGTCGCGGAAATACCTTTGCATCGAGAATGACAGCTATGATTTGCGGATACCCTTAATCCGCCTCTCCGAGATGTATTACATCATGGCGGAGGTGACGACGGGTTCCGAGTCGGCTTCCTATTACAATGCCGTGCGGAATGCCCGGGGGATATCCAGGACCAACAATGTTTCTTCGTTTGATGACGAGGCAACGAAAATCGATGCTTTGCAGGACGAATATTGCAAGGACTTTTTCGGGGAAGGGCAGTATTTCTTTTTCCTGAAACGCCACCAGGTAGCCTCTTTGGATATATGGTTCAATAACATAGAGAATACTTTCCCGATGCTGGAAAGGTATTATGAATTTGAAATTCCGGATGCGGAAAGAGAATATGGTTATGTGCCTGATGTAAATTAATTGTGCTAAAAATAGAATTATGAAGAATATCGTATATTTATTGTTATGGGTTTCCCTGCTGATGGCGGGATGCGAGCAGAACAAGATAGACACGTGGGCAGATGACGGGCGCATCGGTTTGTATTTCGTCGTGCCTGAAAATGAGGACAACGAGAGCGACCCGGTGGTATGTGCCGGTTCATTGGAATATAACTTGGCTCTGTGGCAGGAGTTTTGCACGGAACTTTTTGGTGAGGTGGACAGGGATACTGCCGTGAATTTCTATTCGCGCCTTGTTTTGAGCGATGGTGGTACGCCGGCTTATTATTTCGGAAATACGGGAGAACAGACCATCGACACGATAGAGTTGGTGGTGGGCTATACGGGAATGTTGCAGACGGAAGGCTTTTACTACAAATTGAAAGGATTCCCTGAAGAGATGGGCGACGGGGTATGCTCGTTTTCATACGTCCGCGACAGCCTGACGCCTTCCGATGTGCCGGACGATGCCGCGTATTTTGAAGGCGGCGCGGTGAACGACACTGTCCGCCTGATTATGGAGCCGGAGACTTACGGGGATTTTTACTTTACGGTGGGCTTTGATTCTACCGGGGTGCAGTATGCGGGCGCAGAGGAGTACAACCGCTGGCGTTTGACGGTGTATAATTCTTATGATGTGGATTAT